>CALAUH010000067.1 GCA_937892225.1 uncultured Treponema sp. | reverse complement strand
GTACCTAAAACTGATGAAAGATCAGAAACTGTATTTTCTGTAGATTCACTAGTTTCATTTTCAGCAAATTCTTCAACCTGTTGCTGCGAAGCATTATTTCTTCCCCCAAAAGAATTTGGAAAAAGTATTGGCTGTAAAATAAAAGATGCAACAATTACTACAGTTGAAAGTACAATACACCATATCGTATTTTTGTCCATTTTTTGTCCATGTAACTTCATATATTTGAGAATAAATATTATTTTCTAAAGTTCTTAATATTTTAAAGGATGTTGACGATATTGAGATAGTTAGATTTAATCAAAAGGATGTTGTTCGTCATCGTCTTGTTCAAGATATTATTAAAGCTTATGAAAAATATGATGAAAGATTTAAGATTAATCCTGAAAATATAAAAAATCTTGACCAAATACCACCAATACCTCAATTAATTAAAAAGTAAGATGGTACTATGATAGAGATAAAAAAACAATTTAATAGAATAACAATAGATCTTAAAGGAATAAAAATGGGACAAGATTTATGCGTTATACTAACTGGAGGAGAAAGATCTCATTTAGGAGCCTTAACAACAGGCTCCTCTTTAGTTGAATTAAATACTTTTACATTTGAGGGTCATAAAGAAAATTTTGTTACTGAGATAGTAGCAAATATATTAAAAAAAGAGTATTCAGGAAATTTTGTAGTATGTTGTGGTATACATTTAGATGATATAAGTAAAGAAGAAATAGAAAGTGTCCTAAAAATGTGTAAGGATATGACAAGTGAATTATGTAATAAATTAAATCTTTTGAAGTAACATCCCTAATTTTAATTTTTTGTGATTGTAACCAATTTAAAAATTCCAGAACAGAAATTTTATAGGTTTCGGCAGTTTTTACAGAATCTCTTTTTACCAAAATTAAATCTGTATAAAACTGATTCACAAAATTTTCAATACTATTCATCTGTTAGTTTTATAGATCTTCCAAATTCAGGTTTATTCCAGATTGCCGGTGCACATAAATCATTACCTGCTACAAAACCTGCTGGAGGTTCAAATTTTCTTTTTGTATTTGAATCTAAAGAAGAATTATTCTGTTTAGAAAAAGAATCTCCCCATGGTTCTTTAGGTTTATCATCTTTTTTTTCTGTATTAAAACCAGACCATGGAAATTTAGATTCATCAAAAGATTTTTCTTCTTTATCTTCTTTTGCATCTTTAGAAGAAATAAAATCACCACTAAAAGAAGTTGCCTCATGAGCATTGTTATTTAAAATATCATTAAACAATGAACCTGTGATTGTATTTGGATCTTCTACTACACTTGCAGGTTTAACCTGTTCAACTGTTTCTTCCTGGAAATAATTCTGTGATCCCTGTTCAAGTCCAGTTGCAATTACAGTTACAGAAACTTTATCTTCCATGCTTGGAGAAATAACTTGTCCCCAGCAAAGATTTAAATCTTTAGCAGCTGATGCAGTAACAATCTTACAGATTTCTCCAACTTCACTCATAGACACTGCTTCTGAAGCACAAATATTAATAAGAATATTTTTTGCACCATCAATATGAGTGTCTTCAAGCATAGGATTATTAATTGCTCTGGTTGCAGCTTCTACTGCTCTGTTTTCTCCAGAACCAACACCTACACCCATTATGGCCTTTCCCTGACCTTTCATTGTATTTTTAACATCTGCAAAGTCTGTATTTACTTCTCCAGGTTTTGTAATAATATTTGAAATACCTTCTACACCCTGTCTTAATACATCATCTGCGACTAAGAATGCCTGTTTAATTGGAGTATTTTTATCTACAATTTTTAAAAGCTGCTGATTTGGAATTACGATAAGTGAATCAACTTTTTCATGAAGTTTTTCCAAACCTGCTTTAGCTCTCTGCATACGTTGTGAACCTTCAAAATCAAAAGGTGTTGTTACAACTGCAACTGTCAAAGCTCCAAGTTCTTTTGCAATCTGTGCAACAATCGGAGCAGAACCAGTACCTGTTCCACCACCCATTCCTGCAGTTACAAAAACCATATCTGAACCGCGAAGAGCATTTGCGATTAACTCTTTATCTTCTTCTGCAGCCTGTTCACCTACTTCAGGATGTCCGCCTGCACCAAGACCTTTTGTAACTTTCTGACCAATTGCTAATTTTGTTGGTGCTTTTGAAGCGTTAAGAGCCTGTCTATCTGTGTTGATTACAATAAATTCGACGTTTGAAATACCAGAATCGATCATACGATTAACGGCGTTTGAACCACCGCCACCACAACCGACTACTTTTATGACAGTAGGACTAATATCAGAACTATCAATTTCTTGATTTTCTGTTTCATCCTCTACGATAGAAAAATCCATATTGCCTCCCTACTATGAATCTCTAACTTTATTATACTGTATATTTAATTAAATTAAAAGAATGTTTCTTTAAGTCTTTTCAAAAAACTATCTTTTTCATTAGTTGTTTTCTTTTTTCTTACTTCGCGATTAGCCGGCATTAATTTATTAGCTTCAATAAGTCCGATTACTGTTGCAAAATCTGGTTTTCTATACTCAGCTTCATTACCGCCAAGACTTTCCGGAATACCTATTCTTACAGCAGAAGTATTGAATACATATTGAGCTAAATCAACTACACCTTCCATCTGTGCACCGCCGCCTGTTAAGATAATATTACCAGAAAGCTGTTTAACAATATCCTTTGTCTTTTTAATAACTTCCGCACGTACAAGTGTAAAAATCTGTTCCATTCTGGCTTGAATTATCTGGGCAAGAGATGAACGTGCCATTAATTCAGGAGCTTTTCCCCCGACTCCCGGTAAAATAACATCTTCATCACTCTGTATATTCTGAACCCAGCAACAGCCAGATTCTATTTTTAATTTTTCAGCGACTGTTACAGGAATTCCAGTTACAACAGCAATATCATTTGTAACATATTTACCGCCAACCTGAATTGATGCAGTACTAACAGGAGCTCCGTTTATTAATACAATAACATCTGTTGTACCAGCTCCTAAATCGATAATAATTGAACCTAATTCCAGTTCATCCTGATGACAAACTGATTGTGTCTGTGCAAGAGTTTTTAACATTACACCGCCAAGAATATAATTTGCACGAGAAACACATGAACGGATATTCTGAATAATTGTTTTGGAAATAGTAACAATGTGAACTTCAACTTCAAGTTTAAAAGCAAGACTGTTGATTGGATCTTGAATTCCACCAACTCCATCTACTATATAATTCTGTGGGATTACATGGATTTTTTCACGGTCAGCGGGATAATTAATTGCTGTTGCAATTTCAATTACTTTATTAACATCATCTCTGGTAACTTCACTACGATTAGTTTTTCCATTTGGTCTTATAGGGACAACACCTCTGGCATTTTCACTTTCTACCTGTGCTCCACCAACAGCTACAAGAACAGAATCAACAATTACACCTGCAGTACCTTCTGCATCTTCAATTGCTTCTCTTATGGCATCTTTTGCATCTTCAATATTTACAATAACGCCATTTCTTAAACCGGCTGAAGGTCTTGTTGAAGTTGCAAGAATATGTAAAGTTCCATCATCATTGATTTCTGCAATTGCAACTTTTATAACACTTGTACCAATGTCTAAACCGACAATAGTTCTATCACCCATTTATTGTTCCCCAATATCCCCAATTTCAAAATTGATACTATCCTTTAGTTTACACGAAACTGAGCCATAACGCAAATCAATTTCACTAACATCAGTTTCTAAAAAGTTGATAACATCTAATACTACCATCATATATTTTAATGCGTCTTCATTCAAGGACCGGTCAGTAAGAACTTTTACTTTTGACTGTGCAGGAATTAATTCAAGTTCATAATTTCCAAAATCTTTATCAATTACACAAATTTCTGAAATACTGGCAAAATAATTTTTCTTTAATTCTGCTATTGAAGAAAGCTGTTCAATAAGAGGACGGAATTTTGTAGGAACTCTTAATCCACCTGCAATATGTTCTACAGGCAATCCTGAAATAATTGGGATTACATTTAAATCTGCATTTAAACCTTCTTTTACAGGAAATAAAAATCCGTTTCTATCAATCTGCATAGGATTTGAAACACCATTTTCAACTATAAAAGTTACTGCTACAGGTACACGTTCTGTAATTTCAACAAAAATCTTATCTGGGAATTTTTTTTCTACAACTGCTTTATCAATTCCAGGTTCAGAAGACAGGATAGCAACTGCACCTTCTACGTTAAAATCTAACCATGAACGACTGTCTAAAGCTAAAAGTTTTACACCAATTTCTTCTGCAGAATACATATGATTTCCAGTTACAGTTATTTTAGGACTGGCAAAACTTGGCATTACGTATTTATAGACAACAAGTTCTGCAATAAGAAAAAGACATAAAATAAAGAAAACTATTTTTAAAATTTTAATTTTTCTTTCTCCTTCATCATCCTTTTTTGTTACGGTTACATTTTCAAAATTTTCCTCTGTATCTGTTGAAAAATTATAACCATTAAATAACAATCCTACATCACTCATATTAGTATCCTGTTTAATTTATTTTATAATACTGTCAAAGTATCAATATTTACATCTTCATATTTTGAATTTTCTTCCATTCCATCTTCACAACGACTGGCATTAACAACAAAACCACACATTGCAAGAGTGACTATAATAGAAGAACCGCCTACTGAAAAAAATGGAAGAGGAATACCAGTTGATGGTAACAATCCACATACAACCATAATATTCAAAATAGACTGAAGGAAAATTACAGAGACGCATCCAAATGCACCATAAGCTGCAAATCTTGATGGACATTTGAATGCGGCCCTGTAACCACGCCAAGCAAAAAAGACGAGCATAGCTAAATAAGCTACTACACCAACAAATCCCATTGATTCAGACCATCCGGCGAATATGTAATCGGCCTGAACTTCAGGGATACTATTTAATTTTGACAAGCCGCGTCCAATACCTACACCCCAGATGCCACCTGCACTAATTGCATTTTTTGCGGCATTTACCTGGTAGTTAAACGAATTAACGCCTTCTGCTGGTCGGAGGAAACCAATTATACGTTCTACACGATACTGTTCAGAAGCAATCATGATTATTACAATTGGGATTGCTAAAAGCAAAAACGGCCAGAACCATTTAAGTTTTGAACCAGATACGAAGAACATAAGAAGTCCGATAATCGTTAAGAACAGACTTGTCGAAAAATCCTTTTGAAATAAAACTACAACAACCATTGCAAGAAAAACACCAACACAAGGTAAAACATCCCGTTCTTTTTCATCAACAATTTCGAACTGTTTTTCAAAATAATTAGCAAGATATAATACCAGTGTGAATTTAACTAATTCAGATGACTGAAAAGTAAATTTAAATGGAAGTCTTAACCATCTTCTTGCACCATTTTTTTCTACAGAAAAAGCAGGTATATATGTAAGAACACACAAAATGAATGTTGTAATTACAAAAACAAAAACCATTTTTTTAATTATTTTTATATCTGTGATTAAAAAGAATATAAATAAAATAAAACCAACAGCAGAACAAACAAGCTGTCTTTTTACAAAATAAAATCCATCGTTATTAAAAAATCTAGCAGCATAACTTTGAGAACAAACGAGCATTGTAAATAGTCCGAATCCCCATAAAAGAATTACAGAAACCAAAAATCCCACATCAACTTTATGATATTTCTCTGAAGGTTTTAATGCATAAAAACTATATGAATTCATTAATTTATACCTCCAGATTTTTTCATCATTGGTAATAATTTTTCTAAAGACATTGAATGTGAACCTTTCAATGCAATTACATCATTATCACTACAATATTCATTTATTTTAGAAACTATTGTTTCAAAATTTTCTTTATCATTAACATAAACTGTTTTCTCTGCAAAAGAAGAATCAACATTCTTGATATAATCAAATGCATATTTCATTTCCGGACCAACAAGGAATACTAAATCAGCATTAGAATCAATAAGATTTTTACCAACTTCTTCATGTGCCTGTTTAGATTTTTCCCCAAGTTCCTTCATATCTGCAAGAACAAATATTTTTTTAGAAACATTTTTTAAGTCAGAACAGAACTCTACAATTTTCTGCATTGAATCAGGATTAGCATTATAACAATCCATAAGGACTGTCACCTTTGCACCGTTTTTCAATGTTATTTCCTGAATTTCCATTCTTCCAGATAAAGAAGAAATTTTTTCAAGACCTTTTTTAATATACTTAGCATTAATTCCACATTCTTTTGCACATGCAATAACACCAAGTGCATTTGTAAAATTATGTTCTCCGCTTAAAGCAAGATTTACATTAATTCCATCTACCAAAAATGATGTGCCAAACAATCCGTTATCACTTATAAATTTTACACCACTTTCAGATTCCGGAACTTCTTTACCAAACTTAACTGTTTTTCCTTTTACATTTTCTACACAATAATCAGCAAAGTCGTCAGAAAAAGGAACAAAAGCAACACCATCACAGGGAATATAATCAAATGACTTTCTTTTTTCTTTTGCGATATTCTCTCTTGACCCCAAAATACCAATATGAGCTGTGCCAACATTTGTAATCACTCCATATTTTGATTTTAATACTTTTGAAATTTCACCAATCTCATTAACGCGATTCATGCCCATTTCAAAGATTCCAAATTTATGACATTTTCTGATTTGAAAAACCGATAAAGGTAATCCAGTTTCTGAATTAAAGTTTCCTTTTGTATAAACAACTTTTTTTCCATATTTTGCTTTAAATATAGAAACAAGCATTTCTTTTGTAGTAGTTTTTCCACAAGAACCAGTAATACTTATTTTTACTAATTCAGGAAATTTTGAAACATAAAATTCTGCAGCATCCTGCAAAGCTTTCATTGTTTGTTCAACAAGAATAAATACAACTTTTGTATTTTTAGAATTAAGATCCTGATAAAAAGATTTATTTTCATCATATTCAGTTTCTTTTACAAAAATTACAGAAGCACCTTTTTCAATTGCCTGTGGAATATATTTATGACCATTCTGGAATTCACCAATTAAAGGAACAAACAATGTATTCTTTATAACATTTCTACTGTCTGTCTGTACTGAAGTAAAATAACAATCTTTAGAGTCAAATATTAATTTTCCGTGAACTGCTTTTAACAATTCCTGTAAATTTAATAAAGATTTCATTATTTTTTCTCTCCAGTCATTTCTACACGAATAATATCTTCACTTTCTGCCTTATGCATTCCTAGTTCATCTGTAGCAATTTTTTCAATTCTTTCTGCACTAGTTAATACACTAATATCACTAATCAACTTTTTATTTTCTTCTATAAGCTGTTCCTGTTTATATTCAAGATCATTTATTTCTTTAGATAAATCTGTATATTTTTTAGCCTGAACTGCATATAATCCCCACAAAAAAGGAATTGTAACTGCAAACAAACAGATGAATAAAATTTTTACAAAATCTTTACCTTTATTTTTAGTTTCTTTATTCATATTAGTATCCTACAACTCCTTCTTTTCTATAATCATCTGCATTTTTTATCTTTCTAATAACTCTAAGCTTTGCACTTCTCGAAGGAGAGTTATTTTTAATTTCTTCTTCTGATGGAGCAACAGGTTTTCTTGTTAAGATTTCTGCACAAGGTGTTCCACCACAACGGCAAACAGCAACTTCCGGAGGACAAACGCACTGTTTACCAAGATTTCTAAAATAATTTTTTACAATTCTATCTTCCAATGAGTGAAAAGTGATTACACCCATTTTTCCGCCAGTTTTTAAATTATTAAAAGCATTATGTAAAGCATCTGGCAGTCTTTTTAATTCACCATTTACAGCTATTCTTAATGCCTGAAAAGTTCTTGTTGCAGGATGAATCTGACCATAACGATAATTTGCAGGTACCGCATCCCAGATAATTTGAGCTAAAGCTTTAGAAGATTCAATCTTTCCACCGCTTCTTGCATCTACAATTGCTTTTGCAATTCTTCTGCTAAGTTTTTCTTCACCATACAGATAAATTAAATCTGCAAGTTTTTCTTCACTTAATTCATTAACTAAATCAGCAGCAGATTTTTCTGTAGCAGGATTTAATCTCATATCAAGTTTTTCATCATATCTAAAAGAAAAACCTCGAGATGATTTTTCATAATGAAAAACAGAAATACCAAGATCAAATAAAATTAAATCTGGTTTATTATATTCATCTGGATAATTGGCATAAAAATCATTGAACCAGCCGTTATAAAAATGAACGCGTTCTCCAAATTCTTCAAGACGCATTTTAGCTCTCTGCTGAATAACACTATCTGCATCAAGACCAATGATTTCAAGATTTTTATATTTAGAAAGGAAATTAAATGTATGACCGCCTTCTCCAAGTGTTGAATCAATCATCAATGCATGATTTTCATAAGATTCACCAACTGGACTTAGCCACTCGAGACATTCATTTAACAATACAGGAGTATGAACAATTTCCATATCACCAAAAATAACTACTGAACACCTGAAAGAAAATTTTCAATCAGGCATCAGTAGTCCCTTCCACCCAATTTATATTAAAAATTAATATCATTAAATTCTTCCGCAGCATCACGGAAGGAATCTTCACTACTAGCCAGATATTCGCTATATGTTTTTTCATCCCACAATTCAACATATTTAGCGATTCCAAGAATTGTACATTCTTTAGAAAGGCTGGCGTATTCACGAAGACTCTGTGGTATAGAAAGTCGTCCTGTTTTATCAAATTCAATCTGTTGTGCCGGCGCAATAAAGTGCCTGATTACATCAAGATTCTTTTTCTTCATCATTGACGCATTAGCCATGATTTTTGAAGCAAAGGATTCCCATTCATCTAGAGTAAAAAGCCATAAGCAGCGATCTAAACCCTTGGTAACCATAAGTACATTTTGATTAATAACCGTCCTCAATTTTACAGGAAATGAGACACGGCCTTTTTCATCCAACGTATTATTGTATTCACCAGTTAACAGATTCATACCCACTTATTACCACTTTTTACCACTATTTCCCACTTAACTACCATTTTAGCGTAAAAAATTCTAAAGTCAACGGTTTTTTGTGCCAATAATATAAAAAATTACATTTTTTTGATTTTTTCACAGTACATAAAAATACTATAATTTTTATAAGTATTATTTTAAAAGATGATTAATATTTACAATGAAAGCAGCCTTCATAATTCTCTAAAAGTTTATTATTCAGCTAAATATGATGGAAAATGCGAAGTTAAAGATGACGGATATATTTATGATATTGTCAACAGAGACGGTATAATAATTGAAATCCAGACAAAAAATTTATCCAGTTTATATGACAAATTAAAAGATACATTAGAAAAAAACAAAAAGATAATTCTTGTTCATCCAATTGTTATTAGAAAAAGAATTAATTTATATGATAAAAATGGGAAAAAAATATCTTCAAGATTAAGTCCAAAAATCGGCAGTTTATACGATGTTTTTAACGAACTTACAAAAATATATCCTCTTCTATTACACAAAAACTTTACACTCGAACTTGTAGAAATAAAGATGATTGAAGAAAGAATCAAAGCGGATGAAAAAATTCAATCAAAAAATATTATTGAATTGAAAAATTTTTTTCTAAAATTAGTACAATATTATTTTAGACTTCCCAATATTTAATGATTTTTATTAACATATGTTAAGTGCTAATTTTCGATAAAAATCGAACAAAAAAATCATCAAGAATCAAGTAATAAATATTTTATTTTTATAATAATTTTAACTTGCGATAGCATTTGAAAACTAATATTTTTAAAAAATTACTTTTGGGGAAAACTGATAAAAGTTTTACTCCATAAATACAAATTAGAAATCTAAAAAATATAATAATATATAAAAACTTAATAATAAAAAAATTAAATAGTAATAGTATATAGATAATTTTTTAAATTTTCTATAAAATTATTATGTAATAATATGCGATTTAGCGGTTAAGAAAATGGTTGCATCAATAGGATTCAGCTGTTTAAAATGGTTAAATTGAAATTTGAAAAAGAATGGATTGTCTGATATCCTAAAAGAATATTGGGTGGTCAATAATATGGATGGTGGTTTTTATTTCCGAAGAAGAAATTGAAACTTTAAAAACAAAATTAGCTGAAAAAGATGAGAAACTCAAAAATCAGGCAAGTGAATTAAATCATTTAACAAATGAAGTCATTCCTGAATTGAAAAAAGAAAACAAACAGTTAAAAGCATTAAAAGTAGAGCTTACTGATGCATTGGAAACAAGTACCAAAAAATACTTCGACCAATTGGAAATCAATGCAGACTTAAGTGAAAGTGTAGCTAAAAAAGGCGCAGGTCTTCAACTGGCAAAGGTAAGACTTGAAGAAATTGAAAAGTTGGTTGTTGAACTTGAAGCTAAAGCTAATGAAAATGAAGTTGATTTAGAATCTATAGAAGAGTTATCTGAAGAAGAGAAATCCATTATAGATGACCTTAACAAACAAATCGATGACTTGAACAAAGAGTTAGATGCTAAAGACAGAGTCATTGACAATAAAGAAAAGGAAATCCAGAAAAAACAAAATCAATTGAAGGATAAGAATTCTGAAATTGATGACTTGAAAGAGAATCTTATTCCTAAACTCAAGGCAGAATCTGCTGAACTTACTGCAAAGATTAAAGCAAATATTGCAGCACACGAAGAAGAAATGTCTGGAGTTGGAGGAAGAATCGCTAAATTAGAAGCGGAAATTAAAGATCTAAACGGCAAATTAGATAATAAAAAGAGAGATTATGATAAGTTAAGCACTACATTAAATGGAAAAGACAAAACCATTAACTCTCTTAAAAACAAAAACCAACAATTATCTGAACAACTTAAGGAAGAAAGTTCCAAAGGATTCTTCAGCAAACTTAGAGGCAGATAATTGTATTTTCAGATTAATTAATTCTAAATTAATTAATCATCTTTTTCTTTTTTTAAAACATGTTTTTTCAAGAACAAACACTATTTTTAAAATTATATTTTACATTACTCTGTTTTTTTAATTTTTAATTTTTAATTTTTAATTAAGTTTTAATATTAACGAACAATATTTTGAGATATTAAAATGAAAAAATAAGAAAATAAAGAAAGATAAGATTAAAGAAAAATAAGATTAAAGAAAAAAGATGAAATAAAAAAATTAAAAAAAATAAAAATAGAAAAGAAGGGAAGTGCTCCCAACTATTAAAAATATTTTGGTCAAGGCTTTTGGCCGAAGGCCGAAAAAGCTTGATTTATGCTTCTTGTCTTAACCTTTTAACCACAAAGTCCTTATCTAATGAGAGCAAGAATGAAGCTGCTCTTGGTCCTTGCTTTTGTCCAAGAATCATTTTGTAAATAGCTTGGAAAGCCTTTTGTGGTTTCAATCCATGACTTTCTAAAACTTCATACATTGCATCATGCAATTCTTCAGCAGCTGCGAAGTCTTTTTCTTCCATCAAGTCAGCTAAATCCTTTAGGAATGCAACTTGATCATCTGGAAGTGGCAATTTAGGAATGGAATCGTATTGAACTTGGAACTTGACGAATTTAGGAGCGTATTTTTCTAACCAAGCGATTACATTGTCTACTCTTTCACTGAATTGATCAAGTTCGAGTTCAGTCAAGTCTCCAAACTCTTTATCTGCAAAGCTTTTGGTCAATTGAGAGTTTTTCTTGCATATTGCAAAGATCTTTTCAAGGTCCTTTTCTCCAACAATCTGATAAGCATTAACCAAGAATCTGAAAGGAGGTCTGAATGGTAATGGAGAACCAGCTTTGATTTGAGCCATCTTATAGATGCTTTTGAACTTTTTGCCTTCTTTTTCAGATGGAGATTCCTCTTCATCATAGAATACTCTTTCCACCTTATCAAAGGTGTCCATAAAGTCTAACCATGGCATTTTTGGAGAGAAGTCTTTGGATTTCATTGGTTTGCTTCTGAATAAGTAATAGTTAAGACTTTCTGCAGGTCCGATTTCCAACCATTGTTCTGGGGTGAAGAATACACCATGAGATTTACTCATTGCTTCACCATCCAAGGTGATCCATTCATATGGAACTGGATATGGTGCTGGATAATCAAAAATCTCTTCAGAGATTACGCTACTTACATCATAGGATCCACCAGCTGCTGCATGGTCTTTTCCAAATGGTTCACAAGTGGTTCCGAAGATTTTCCATCTTGCTGCCCATTCAACTCTCCAGGTAAGCTTACCGTTACCTGATTTGATGTCCATCTCACCATCGTGACCGCATTCACATCTGTATTTTACAATGTCTCCATCGAAGTCATATGCTTCGGTGGTGTTTACTCTTCCACATTTTTCACAGATTGGGTTGTATGGCAACCAGTGGTCTGCGAGTGGCTCTCTTCTGTATTGGTCAAAAATGGCTTTGATTTCATTGTGCTTTTCAAGGGATATTCTGATTGATTCAAGATAAGATCCATCCTTATACATATCAAAACCAGATTTAGGAGTGATTTCAATACCATAAGCATCAAGAACTTTGAATAAAGGTTTTTCAAAGTGTTCTACGAAGTTTTTACAGCATCCTTCAGGACATGGAATCATAGAGTAGGGCATACCTAAGTATTGGTCATAAGATTCAGGAAGTGGGAATGGAACTTTTCTGAGAGGGTCATGGTCATCTGCAATCCAAATTGTTTCTGCATCGTTTCCTAATTCACGTAATGCTTTTCCAATTGCGTTTGCAATGAATACGTCACAAGAATTTCCAATATGTATAGAACCTGATATAGATGTGCCACTTGCTATGACATGTTTTTCTACATCCATTTCATTTAATTCATCAGCGATTCTTTCAATCCAATGTTTCATCGTTTCACCATAATAATTATAAAAGCTGCTTTCAATTTAATGAGTTCAATATTCCAAACCATATATGAAAGCAATGATTAAGTAATAAATTAGTATAAATTTGATATTAATTTCAAGTTAAATATCTTAATAATTTATTATATTATATATTTTTATTATCATCTTATAAAAAATTAATTGCAAAAGCAAGAAAAATCCGGAAAATGATAAAATTGAAATTAAAAATTATAAAAAATAGCAATTAAACGATGTAAATAGGATTCTTGAAAAGAACCCTATTAAGTGGAAAAATAGAGTCAAGCTCTATATAAATAAATTTCAAAATAAAATTTAAAAATAATAGGCAAAAAACAATGCCTATGAAAATTAATTAATTAAATTAAACTTTTTCAATGATCAATCACAAGATAAAGTAGATTGAACTTATTGTTCAAATCTACGTCTGTCGATTAATTCTTGACGTTTACCTGCGTTCCATCCACCGTTTGCAGATTTAGCGTGACCTACTTGTTGGACGTAACCGGTAATTCTGTCGTACCATTCTACATCAGCAGTTTCACCACAGGAAGGACATTTGTTGCTTAATCCTTTCATTAATGTTTTACAGTTTAAGCAGAAACTGAATGCGGAACTGTAAGCCCAGAAACCAATGTCGGATTTTCTTGCAATCTTATTGGTTAAGCTCATTAATGCATCAGGATCAGAGTAGGATTCTCCCATGAATGCATGGAAGATGTGTCCACCAGGAGTTAATTTGTGATATTGACCTTCAATCTTAACTTTGTCTGCAAATGAAATGTCACTGTTTACAGGTACGTGTGAGGAGTTAGTGTAGTAGTTAGCTCCATTGTCACCTTGTAAGATTGCTTTATCTCCGAATTGCTCTTTATCTAATGTAGCAAATCTGTATGCAGTGGATTCAGCAGGGGTTTGTAATACAGACCATCTGAGTCCAGTTTCTTCTTGTAAAGCTTTTGCTCTTGCATTGATGTATTCTAAACATTTGATACCGAATTTGTTTGCATCTGGGTTGTCGATACCTTCACCGAATAATGCAAGCAACATTTCATTAAGACCACAGAAACCAAATGACAAGGTTGAGTTTTGGATTCTGTAATAGGTCTCACCATCAACCTTTTGATTTAAGAATGGTAAGATGTCAAAGTTGTTTAAACAGTTAAGACCTTGGTTTCTTCTGATCATTAAGGTTTCAACAGCTAAATCCATGTAGTTGTCCAAGTATTCGAATATATCATTTTCATCTCTGGATTGGTATCCGATTCTTGGTAAGTTTAAGGTTACGTAAGCTAAGTTACCGGTTCTTAAACAGTCTTGTTCCCAGTCACCGGTCCAGGTGTCTTGGAGACAGGTTCTGCAACCCATGTAGTTAGCCATTTGACCTCTGTATTTAGGCAACATGTTTACAAAGTAGGATGATCCGTATTTTGCGGAAAGTTCGTGAACTAAACGGATGTCATCATCATAGTCACCTTTCAAGGTCTCTTCACGTAATGTGTAAATGGTATTTGGGAATAAGTGAGGCTTACCTTCTGAATCTCCTTCAAGCAATATTTCGGTAAATGCCTTTTGAATCATTCTGGTTTCATCTTCAAAGTCGCTGTAAGTTCCTACGACTTCACCTCTTGGACCATATGCAGTTACATCTTGCAAGAATTTTGGAACTCCAAATTCTAATTGCATACTTGTGAATGGAACTTGGGAACCTCTTGCAGCATAAGCCATGTTCAAGTTGTAGACCAACATTTGAAGGGATTGTTTTACTTCTTCATAGCTTCTGCCGGTTGCAAATGGTGCAACGAATACGTTCCAGAGGGACATAGCTTGTCCACCAGACATGTTTTGCTGTGCTGCCAACATGATTTCTCCAGTATGGTTCATTAAGGTTTCCATATGGGAAGGAGGTGCAGCAACTGAAGTGTGATCTCCAGTACCGTCCACTTTAAGACCATATCTGATGAATGCTCTTATATCATGTTGGAGACAGTTTAATGGTCTTCCAGCGAAGAATTCCAAATCGTGAATGTGAATGTCACCAGACATGTGTGCATCAGCCAAGTGAGCTGGCAACATGTGTAAGAGTGCGTATTGTTTTAATGCTTCGTCAGCAACATATTTGTGAATGGATTCAGGGTTATGCATCATGTTTGCATTGTCTCTTGAACCGTTTTCAATCAAGGAAGTGATGTTGTAAACAGGAATACCTAAACGAGTGTATCTGCTTCTTAAATCTTCTAATCCGTATTCCACAAGTTTTGTGTTTACGATTTCCCTAATCATTGGAGCAGTAAGATATTCGACATTGAGCTTTTTGAGTTCTTTCCAAACTTCGGTAGCAATTTCAAAAGCTGTTTCTTGGGAAGCACCAGTTTCCTCTACTAAGGTACTTGCGATTTTTGCCATGTCGAATGGTTCAATTTTATCTCTTGAAGAACGTACTTTTAAAGTAGTTTTAGCCAAATATTTGTTAGCTGCTTCAGAATCCATATCTTCTAAACATTCATAAACAATTTTTTTGATTTCTTTAGTGGTGATTCCATCGCATAGGTTTTCTGCAACGGTTGCAATGATTTTTTCATATTCTGCTATAGGAGCTTCCACCATAACTAAAGATTTCAACAATTTTTCATAACTGAATGGCTCACATACACCGTTGTTCTTTTTAACGGTGATCTTTGCCCTTTGTATATCGTTTTCAATATTTTCTACTTTTTCCACTTTAACACCTCTAAAAATCTCACAAACCCATATTCTATTAAAAGTAAGAGTTAGCAAGCACTTAATTAAAAGTAAAATAATCAATAAGCATAAGTTAAAAAATTTTAGATAAAACTTTCAATTGATTACTAAATATTATGTTCTTACATGTATAATATCAGTTCGATATTATACGAAAGTTAGTAACTATACAAAAAGTTAGTTACTTCACGAAATAATATATGTCATAAGATGTATATAAATCACTCGTTTTGATACGAACAATATTTGTGATAACAATTATGACTATGAAAAATACTTAAAACTTCATAAAAATTAAAAATTAAAAATAAAGGGATGACCCCTTAATTAAAAAGGAAATCATAAATCCAATAGAATCATTTTCCAATTGTGATTAGATAAAACAATTATTTTCCAAAGAAAACGTCCAATGAACTTTGTTTTGACTTATCACTTTCAAATAATGAATTGATACCAAATTCCTGAATTTCCAGTCTTTGCTCAAGATAGTGTGATACAGGGTATCTGTTTACAAGGTTCTGTGAAATTTCAAGATACTTTACAACAGACCCTTTTGATACGCTGAGAATCAAGTCTCCACCACATTTGCATTTACCTGTAAGTGGCATTCTTCTGTATTTTGCACCACATTTAGGACATCTGACCTTCTGTTTGGAGAATGCTCTTGAATTTCCCATGATATCCGGCAAGAAGTGAGATGACAATACACCTTCAACAACTCCCCTTTGATCCACTGCCCTAATGAGTTCTGCCAAATGAATTTGAGCTTCCACCTTCTCTTTCATTGAACCTAAACGTTTGTATAGACAGACTTTAGGTCCTGCATGAATGTTTGAGGTGTGATGGGAAAACATCAGGTCGTGATACTGTCTGTCAGTGCCTAAATGCTTTGCTACATTGTCAACCAAATCCAGCATCTCAGCAGGTTTCAAAGGTTCTTGAGACCTTTCAAAGAATTCCAGTGGGAATCTTTCAAAGATGTCCAAGTTGTGGGATTCATCGTCTATCTCCTCTGGATCTATACGAGTTGATAAAACCAAAGGAGCATCCATACTTCCTCCACGAGTGCTCGGCAAGTATGATTTGGAGAAATTGATCAATGCATCAAGCAATAAAAGGACAGAATCTTCGTCACTGTCACAGTTTCTCCTTTTTGCAGAGTGGAAGTAAGGGTGTGCATAACAGCCTAATGCCTTTGTAAATCCTACAATACGACCTAATACTCCTGCAGAAGTGTGGGGAGCAAGACCAGCAATGAGATGGCCGATCAAATCATATTTGTCGCTTACATTGTAGAATCTTTCCATTCCATAATACCTTTCAAGAAGGTCATCAACGAAATTGGCTACACCTACAAGATAATCACCGCAATTGTCGGAAACTACAATATCCTGAACCTTAAGTTCAATGATTTGGTCCTCGCTTACTATATCCTGACCGTAGCAGTCCTTAGTGTATCCCATTTCCAATAACTTTGGAACAGTTACTCCAATTTCACTTGGAATGAAGTGAGTTAGCGGCAAGTCTGTAGAGTCATGACGAATGGTTCCTTCCTTAAATGTGAAGACCCCATTTTTAGCCCTAAGGATACCTTTTTCCAAAGGTTCCGGTAGCTTGTCTTCAGAAATCAGACCTACTACTCCCTTGACCTCATCAACCTTACGAACTCCTACATTATTGGAGGCTTTGGAAAGCATATGAGCCAAGTTAATGTCCTTTTGACCGGATTTGCCAATTACAGTTGGAGATCCGCAATGTGGACAAATTGCTTGGAATGATGTTAATCTGCAGTCAGGATTGGTACATTCCCTTCTTGCAAATTCCACCTTAATCTTTTTCTTTTTGGCAGCTTCTGCAACCAAACGTCTGCTTCCACCATTATTGCCGATAGGGAAAAGCACATGAGGAGCAGGCCTCATCAATCTTTCTTTTGATTTTTCAGGCCTTCCTACCCTTGTACCGATATAGCATGGCGCCTTATCCTTAATCTCGAAATCGATGTTTTCATTGATGATGTCAACGACTTTCATCTTATAATACTCGTCAGCGAGATACTTTGAATAATCCGCATTTATGGTTTTGAGCAAGGCATAAGCGTAATTTTTTTCAATGATGACTTTTCCATCTACCAATTTGTGAGGAAGACCCATAACTTCAAGAATCCTTTTTTGATAGGACAAATCAAGCTCCAAGTCTTCGCCGTTTTGATAGCCAGTTTCCAAATAGTCCCTTTGGGTATCCAGCCACTGGCTTAAGTCAACCAAATCCTTGATGGAAATGTCATTATAATAATAAGTGTATTCAGGATGGAGAGGAACATTGAACTCTTCAGTGTATTTGAATGCCTCTTCAGCGGTGAATTTCCTGGTTTGCAATGATTCCAAATCAAATGCTTCCTTCTCTTCATCTGAGAATGATTGGTATTTTTCTGAATTCCTTATTGTTTCAATCCACCATTCCTCACACCAGCAAGCACCTAACATAGGCTGGTTGTTTCTTAAGAATTCACCGAATGCAACAAGCATGTCTCCCAAGAAAAGAATCTCAACAACTTTTCCCTTGACCTTTCTTGCATCCTCAATGGAATCCAGTCTGCGAACTTCACCGGATTTCAGCTTTACGGTAGGTCCTTCGATTGAGTCTACAGGAACTACACAGTTACCCTTTCCAGGCCTTTCGATTTTCAATTGTGTACCGACAGCCAAAAATTCCAACAATTCCATTGTAGCAGGGTGAACACCCATTGTTGCAAGCCCTGTATTTCTTGAACGACCATATCTGAGACGGAAACCTCCTTTTTCTGAAGGATAACCTAATACAGGCCTTCCGCCAATGATATCGTGAGCATATTTGGAATGTTCAAATAATTCATCCTTGTCAATGATGTTGTCGTCAATCTCTTCGACGATTTCTTCACCATCTCCCTCAGATGAACTTTCCTCTTCACTTGAGGAACCTACACCCTTAGCATATTCCTCTAAAAATTCCCAACTGTCAAGTTTAAGGGTATGAGCATATTTTAAGATCTTTTTGGATTTCTGAATAACCCCTTCAACCATAGCAAGAAGAGCTCCACCTCTAATGTTATTGGTTTCTACACGAGGCAAGTCTCTGTGAGACACTTCCACTTGGTCGGTAGGTTCTCCGCTGACTTCAACAGGAATGCTTCTTGCAGCTAACCTAACCTCTTCAGGAGTTGGAGAGTATTGCAAATTAGTTACTTCTGATTCATAAAGCTCAACTTCTTCAACATATCTTTCTATCTCATCATCTGTAGGCTTATATATGTCAAGACCAGTAGCTACACGTATCTTATCACCTAAAAGAACAGATAACGCAGCTGCAGTACCTCCTGCACTACGAATAGGTCCAGCAAAGTATACAGCAACATATTTGGTCCCATCAGAATTGTCTTTGATCTTTACTCCAGAAATCCCTTCCAAAGGAGCAGCTACAACCCCTTCTGTCAAAATAGCTAAAGCAGTTCTTAATCCTTGGTCTGCAAAAGCCTGCTTTTCAGCTTCCAATTTGGCACCGGTTTCATTTGATTCCTGAGATGCGATTTCAGCAGCTATTTCAAATGCAACCTCTTCCCTTGACATATCCTTTTCCAATTCCTTGATACGTTTAGCAATACCTTTAGGGCCTACAAGCCCTTCCACTCTTTCTGCCAAGTCCTTTGCCAATGGAATTTCAGTTTCAAGCTCAACATCAAACCCTTTTGATCTCGCTTCATTAGCTATATCATACAGCTTAAGAGTCTCACTTTCCAATCTTTCAAAATAATCCATTCCAGCATCCATTATAATCCCTAATAGCTAATAAATCCATTGTGTTTATATAAAGTGTTTTAAATTGTTTTAAATTGTTTTAAATTATTTTTAATAGTTTAAATTGTATTTTAAGCCATTTAATTAATTTTAAAAATCTTAAAAATTATTAAAAATCTTTGAATATTTTCACTTAATATTATTATATTCATACTCTTATTTAAAGATATTAAGAGAGCAATTAAAAACTAATCAAAAATTGAAATTTTTATGAAAAATGTGAGAGATAATATGGAAAAAATCATGATAAAAATTCTAAGAAAATTATAAGAAAAAATATGAGAAAAAATAATTTGTTTTAAATAATACGAATTAAATTTTATTAAATAAAAAAAAGAATTTGAAAATAAAAAAAGAAAATATCTATACGGAGAATCTTAAGATGAAACAGAAGATTCCTAAAATTACAGTAATAGCAATGACTATTTCAGGAGCGATTTTTGGACCTACACTTTCGTCATCAAAGTATCTTACTAAACCTGCCCCACTCATAGGCATGCTGATTTTATCGTTTTTCTTTGCCATAGTATCACATTAAAATAATTGAATAAATTGAATAAATTTTTATTAGTTTGAAATTACAATCTGATAATTATATCTTGAATCATAATTAAGAATTATAATATAATTATATCTTTTATAAGTATTAACTATTTCTATCATTTCTTATATTAAAACTTTTAGTTTGACATGTGAATAGAAATAGAAAAATTATTTAAAAAATATTAAAAATATTTAAAAAATTTTAAAAAAATATTATTTAAACAATGCTAAGAAATTTAAATAATATTAAAAATTTATATGAATCCTCCGAAGACTAAAACCAAGATTGCTGCAACTGCAAAGCTTATCAACCAAATTGGAACGCTCCAGGACATTACTTTAGAACCATCCAATGGAGGTATCGGCAATAGGTTAAATGCAGCCAAGAAGAAATTGATTCTTGTACCAAGCATACAGATTAAATAAACTATAGCTCCGGTTTCAGTATATACATAATTTCCAAGAGATCCTAAAATAAGGAAAAATATTAAACCTAAAATGATATTTACAATTGGTCCCGCAATGGAAATGATACCATTTGTCTTCTCTTCCATACCATTACTATAAATAACAACTGCTCCGGGAGCTGCAAATATGAATCCGAAAAAGGAACTGGCTAATGCAATAAGCAATCCTGTAGGCCATAACTCATATTCTGCATAATATCCATAATGCATTGCAACGAACTTATGTCCCAATTCGTGGAATATAAATCCTGCCCCCACTCCAATCATTACTATTGGAAAGATTAAAGTGACATGGCTATAATCGCCATTAGAGTAAAGAATGGTAAATCCTAAAGCAATTACTATAAAGGATATAATTAAATCTCTTATCTCTTTACCTGTAAATCTAAACATAAGATAAATTATATTTTAAAGTATTATAAACTTTATGATTATTATAAATATAAAATATATAAAATTTAAGTAAAAATAAGATTTTTTATTCCATATTAGTAGGCCATTCCTTTAAAATTGCCTTGAACAGTACAAAATTAGAGGCAATAGCTAAGATGACTATCAAAACAATCACAATCAGATTTCCTTGAATGAAATATTCGATTCCAGCAAGTGCAATTAGGAATGAGATTAGATTATTCAAAAAGTGAGCAAATATAGGCACCAAAATATTCCTTGACTTGATATAGAGCATTGAAACGCAAATACCAAATAGAATAGCTCCTAAAATGCCTCCGAATCCATGGCATAATCCAAACAATATTGAGGTAATCAGAATTGCCAATGTCAAATTATCCAATTCCTTGTTGAATCTTCTTAAGAATATTCCTCTAAACAATAGCTCTTCTATGATTGGAGATAGGATCACTACAGTTATGAAATACAATAATAGAAATTCAGCACTTAAGGAACTGAAATCTCCAAATAGTGGAGAATCAAAGCTTATGAGAGATAACCCTGCCAAATACTTTAAAATGAAGTAAATTGTTGAAACAAAAAGTATGTTTGCAACCACAATAAATGAGATTGATTGAATGTTTGAAACTTCAAAAATTGAATCATATTCATATCTTAATGAAACTAAAAAGGAATCACCAGAATTTTCAATCAAATCTATCTGATGAAAATTATAAACAAAAAACAAAAGCATGACAGAATACAATATGAATTTAAAAAACAGGTTTCCCAAATAAAAGTCAAAGGCCATAGTGCTTAATGTGAGAACCAACATGACCAATAAAAAGAAGGATAAAACCTTAATAATGGATAATCTGTCTAAATAATCATTGAATCTAATCATATCAATCCTCATTAATTTATTCAAGTTGTTGAATTTAATTTTAAACTTATTTCAGTTAACTAAATTATAATTGCTTAAATTAAATTGCTTAAATGATAATTAGTTAAATTATAAATTTTATAATATATAAGTTTAATATTAATAATTAATTTGATTAAAAATTTGAAATCGATTGATAATTAAATAGGAAATACAACATGACAAGCGATTATCTCCCAGAGCTGTTTGAAGTAAGCTATAAACATGAATTCAATGGAACAAAATCCATAAAGCTAATCAATAACATTCTTATGGTAAATGACCCGAATCCTGAAATGATTGATATAAACCGCATTGATGAGGAAAAATGGACCAGATTTTGGGAAAATATTGAAAGAATAGGTCTTTGGGATTTGGAAGAGGAGTATATGGGCTGCACATTGGAAGGAGGATTTACTTGGAAAATAGAAATCCAATACCAAAATAAGGTTTTAAATAGCTATGGTGCCAATATAGAACCTAAAATAGTCATTGGAGATAAGATCTATTCCATTTTAGAGGAGTTATATAAATCAATTGAAGAATTGATCAGTTAAAAAATAAAAAACAAAAATGATAAAAAAATGATAAAAAAACAATTATCATAATTAAAAAAAAGAGAAAATAATAAAATGAGGTGAGAATATTATCACCATATTATTTTTTTTATAATTATGATGATAATATTCTAAAACTATGAAAATTGGAGGAATAATAAAAATAAATAGTTTTGGATAAAAAGATTTGGAGAATAAAATTAATTAAAATTTTATTTCTCACTGAATGATGCAGTTTCTGCAATTGACTTCATTAAATCCAAATCGTTTCCGGTTATGATGATTATTTGATCATTTGCAGAATTTTTTAAGCAGATTAAATAATCTCCATTTTCAACATTTGCAAAGGCATCTGCATCAACTGAAACATTTGCATCTGCAGATTCCCCATCAGAATCGTTTCCTCCAGAGACTTTTACTCCATCAGCAGATATAGAGACATCTTCACCGCTTGCATCACTGACGTGTAATCCTTCAGATGATATTGAAACAGTGTTATTTTCCGCATCAGCAACATTTATTCCATTTTCACCAGATACCTTTACATCTGCATCTTGAGTTGATACACCAATATTGTTGTCACCGAATGAAAAGATTCCATCTGCAAAGTTCCATAAATCATTAAATCCGTTTCCAATGTCAAAATTCAAGAAATCATTGGAATTTTGGGTTTCGACTACAAGAAGATCATCGGTTTCCTCAATGACTTTTCCATCTTTTTTAAGGTCAGCAAACATGTCTGAAACGATTTCTTTATCTGGAGTTCCGTCTTTGAAATAAATGATTGAGCTAATGTCCTTAGCATTGTCTCCTTTGTTTTCAAAAACATCCATATTCATAGCCATGTCGCCAAAGTTCAAGTTGGTGGTAGCCGCTTTTGAAAAGTCACTACCTGAAGGAATATCTATTTGGAAACCTTCATTTCCAAAGTCCCCCTTCACTAGATCTGCTGCCCCTACACTTGAAATTACAATTGCAAGAACGAATAATGCAGATAGGATATATGCATATTTTGAATTGAATTTCATTTTTACACCTATAAAAATTTTAGTTAAAAATTTTAGTTAATTTTTCGAATTTTTGATATATTATGTTAATTATTTTTTTTTTTGAAAAAATTAAAAAGAATAATTTAAAAATTATTCAAGACTATTTGCTTCTCTATAAATGGATCCATAGACTCTGCTTAAGACAATACTGATATATGGATTGACAAGCAAGGAATCCAAGATTGTTTTGGTTAAGACCATCACCAATGCAGAACCTAACAAGATGCTTAAACCAGTAGCTATTGCTCCAAATATTAACTCAAAGAATACTGAGATGATTGCTATCACTACACCAGAGAATATGATGATTCCAATGAATCTGCCCCAACCGATGCTTTTGATTTGGGCTAAAATTCCTTTGAAGTCAAATGCTGCCTTCAAGTCATCTTTTGCAACCATATTGCAGATTGCCATGATTTCCACCAAAGCTGCAAATATTAGGAATATCATTGCAATGACTATTATAATTCCGCCAATTGTATTGACGGAACTGCTTACTGCCTCATTTACAGCCAACATCAATCCAAGGAAGAATAGGATTAAAGGCAAAATCATATATGCAATTTGAACAATTACTGTTTTTATACCATTTACGAAGATTCCTTTGATGTCTGAAAATCCTGGAAGGTCAGATCTCTTTTCAATGGAATATTTGATTACATTATAAAGGTATCCTGCACAAAAGAGGACAAATATTAATGATACAATCCAAGACAATACCACCAATGCTACACTGCTTGGATGAAGAGCGGATATTGCCGCTTGAACAGTGTTTATAGGAGCGGCATTAGCCAATGTTCTCATATTGTCAAAGACCATATATTCCATGAATATTGAAACAAGACTGGAAACAACTAAGATTATACCTAAGGTCAAAACCTTTTTGCCATCATTGAAAGGATATTTCAATCCTTCCTTTACAACGTCAGTTATGCTGCTCATAAAACCACCTGTCTAATGAAGATTGTATAATAATCCAGTTGCTCTTGATTGCATGATCATGGTATAAGGACCTACAATGAACAACATTACAAAGTAACTTATAAGGAATCCTGCAGCAAATATTCCTCCTGCTGCCATATCAAATCCTAAAGATCCAGTGAAGATTCCGAAGAATCCGAATACGAATAAAAGCAATAGGAAAACGACAATCCAAATTGCAAAGCAAATAATTGTCAATCCAAGATAAGCGGCAATGCATCTTGCAACACCAATGGATTTTATGATTTCAATGATTTCCTTGTAATCAAATGCCTTTTTCAATGAACCGTCATAGTTTGCCATATTAGCTACACCAAACATGCTCATCAAGTAAGCGAATACAATAGCTACAATAGTTACTATGGAACCGATGCCCATCAATACAGATTCACCATATCCGCCGATTGCACTAGCGACAATTGCAAATAACATGAAAATCAAGAATGGAATCAGGCAATAGACAAAATATGTCAGAACAACCTTTATACCATCAACAAACATGTCAATAACATTATCAAATTCAGGTAATGGATCATTACCGTTTATCATACCTTCTACAGAGATTTTAGTAACTCTGTATGAATACCCGTAAATCAAGAATATTGGAAGGAACAGGAAACTTAAGAAGTAAGTTACTCCCAATATCAATAAAGTTTTCAAATCCTTTGCAGAATATTCCAAAGAATCCTTATAAATATCTAATATCACTTATATCAACCCCAATAAAATTCAAATTATTTTTTAAAGTTCATCATCACTAAATTTAAAAATATCCTCTATACTTAAATATGAATCTGTATCCCCACCATATGTGGCTACATTCAAGACCCTTGTCAATTTATATGCTAAAAGCAAAGAGGGATTATACCGGCCGTTTTCTAAGGCATTGATTGTCTGACGAGTCACCCCGACTGATTCAGCCAAGTCCTGTTGACTCATCTTGATTTCCTGCCTCAAATATCTTATAATTGTTTTCATATAATCACTTAAACAATAGCTAGATTCATTATGGAAATAAAAAATGTAATGAAAACATTACAAATGTAATAAATAATTTCCAAATGTAAAAATTATTTTACATCCCCATATGTAAAAATTATGTTACATCATATATAAATGTTTCGATATTTTGAGTGAAAATCATATAAAATAGGGGTTGGAAAAGTATCAAAAATATAAAACTGTAAAGAAATAGTGATTAAAAAAGTGAAAAGAATAGAAAAAATAGAAAGATATGAAAAAAGAATGATTAGTGAATCATGCCTTATACGATCTAAAATTCTCGAGAATGTACAAGAGTATTAAAAGACCTGAAATTACTGAAAGCACTAATATGATTGGAGCTAAAGGCAGTTGGAAAAGATGTTGCTCCAAACCGCTTGCATCAATAAAAACCGCCACAAGATTATTCAAGAAGTGAATGGACATGGTCATAAGAATATTGTCTGTCTTCAAATAGATTATGCACATGCAGATTCCAAAGACGAATGCACTTATAATTCCACCAAATTCATGCCCAATTGCAAAGATTCCAGAAGATAACAACATAGCAGGTATTATTCCAATCCTTATTTTTAATCTATTGAATAAGACACCCCTAAATGCCAACTCTTCAAGAACAGGCGCGATCATGATTGAAGACACTATATCAAAGAGGAGAGAGGATGGTTCCATTACTTCTGGAAGCAAATCAGGCATAGGCATATTTTCAGGATAAACAAAATTAATGAATATATCCAAATTTGAAATGATTGATACAAAGATAAATGCAAATAAGAGATTTATTATGAATATATAGAAAATTTCACGCCTATTCTCCTTTTCTAAGATCTTGGAAAAATTATTTTTCAAACCATGTGTACCTCTTAAGGCCCATGCAAAGAACAGAAGCACCAATATCAATAATGGCAGGACAATTAAATCCCCATCATTTTCTATGACAGGAAAACTCATAGCTATTACCAATGTTATGATAAAGGCAACAAAAATTGCCAAAGCCAGTTCCCTGAGCCTTATGGTTCGAAGCCTTACATTGAAGTCACTTACATCAAAATCCATTTTATACACCAAATAATTAAAAATTAAAATTTATTAGAAATTTAATTATAGATACATATTATTAAATGTTATTTATAAATTTTTTTAAAAAAATTATTAAATCCAAACATCATTCATCTTCTTAACAAACAATACATTAAAAATAAAAAATAAAACTTCATTTCAACTTATAAGTGAAATAAAGAATGTAAATCGGCATGAATATGAGTGATGAAAGAAGCAACAATCCCATCAAGCTGCCTAACTCCCCGCTTACTAACAAATATTGTAATGGAGTGTATACAATAAGATAGGATGTGAGATTGTAAACTGAATGGACAACCATATTCAGCAATAAATTATCTGTTCTGGAATATAGAATGCATAGGCTCATTCCCATAATGCAAGTATAAGTGATATGTGCAATATGATCAGGATAGTTGATATGACATAAGCCAAAAATAACTGAGGATACAATCAAACCAAATACGAATCCATTTCTGATTTTTAGCCTATTGAACAGAACCCCTCTAAAGAACAATTCTTCAGAGATTGGTGCAATGATGATTGCTGAAAACAGCTCAATAATGAAAAGCAGAGGATTAGTGGAGCCAGAACTGATATCCATTAAAGGCAAGGAAATTGAATTTATCACCCCTATAACTGCATCTATAGGGGAGAACAGAGCTTGAATGAAGAATGCTATGAACATGTTTGAAATGACTAAAACCAAAACCCTTAAAATATTGCTAAATTCAAATAAGTCATTGACATCCTTGTTGAATCCTGTGGTTCCATATGTGGCAATCATAAAGAATACCATCATGAAACAAAAGAAAAGAACATATTCAAATTGAGATGAACTTATATTAAAATAATTTTCAACGAATCCTGTTAAAAAGAATGAAATGATTATTGCAACTATTAATTCCCAAAGTCTGATTGTTCTCAAGCGGACATTGAAATCCTTAACACTAAAATCCATACATATCCCCCATGAAAAAAATAAAATAATTAAAATAATTAAAATAATTAAAATAATTAAAATAATTAAAATAATTAGAATAATTAGAATAATTAGAATAAATATAGAATATATTTCTAATAATTAGTTTATTATCGTTGTTTATAAATTTTATTAATATTTTTGTAAATAAAACCATATTTTATAATTTATTGATGAAAATCATATAAAAATTAATAAAATATATTTAATCTAAAATTCAAAAATAAATATGTATTTTAAAATATATGATTTAAAAAACATGATTTTAAAAATTAAAAATTGATATTAAATGAAATTATCTAAAATATAGGAGAGTTTAAATGGCAATACATCCAATTGAATTTAGATATG
>CALAUH010000066.1 GCA_937892225.1 uncultured Treponema sp. | reverse complement strand
CACGCATTTCAAAACCGACTTCGGGTCAAGCCCTCGCGGTTTAAATGCATGTTATACGCACAGCCCACTGGGCTGGTACGGAAGAAAGAAAGGAGCGACGTTCGTCGCTTAATAAATAGGTTGTATTTTATGAAAAGAATTATTCTTATAATAGTGTTTTCTCTTTTATCAACTTTCGTGTTTTGTGAGTCATTAGAAAATATTCTTGTATTCTATAAAAATGGTGAGGTATTCTATGATAATAAAGAATATCAGAAAGCCATAGAATCATATAAACAATTTTGGGAAAAGTATAAATTAAACAAGAATAAATTAAATAATGAAAATAAAAGGCTATTTGAAATTGATTCTAATAATACAGTAAAAGAATCATATTATTCTTTATACAATGTGGCCTGTTGTTATAGTTTATTAAAGGATTATGAAAATTCAGAATATTATTTGAAATATTCTATATTATCCGGCTATCCATATTTGAATCATATTATAGAAGATAAAGATTTGTATAATTTATTTTCTGCAAAAAAGAATTTAAAAGAAAAAATCATAGAGTTGTTTAATTTAGGGAATAATCTAAACTTATTGATAGGGAAACAAATATATCAAGAAGGTATGGGCGGTTTAATATTTAGTTTTTCCCAGAATAGAGAAGGAAAGAATTTTTTTACAGCATATTCAAATATTATGCTAGACGGAGCAGAAGTAGAATATTATGGGGAAGGAGAGTTTTTGTTTAAAAACTTCAAAGTTATTTTTAGACCTGATAATTATAAAAAAATATCCCGTGCATATGAAAATAATTTACGAACTGAATGTGAAATTGAATTTGGTGATAAAGATTTTTTATGGTATGAAATAGGAGATTCATATAATCATGACTATTTCTTAAAAAAAGACTGGGATGGATTTTATAAAGTGGAAAAGGAAATCCTTCTTCCTAATTTTAGGGACTAAAATTTAAGTATCGTATAACACAGTTTTCAAAGCCGACACGCGGTCAAGCCGCGTGCGGTTTAAAACAATGTTATACGCACAGCCGGGAGGCTGGAAGAGGTAAAAATGAAAAAGAGTTTAATAATATTTATATTAAGTCTAGTCTGTCTAGAATTAACAGCCCAGAATTATGAATTGAAAAAAATAGAAAGTTTCAATAATACAAAAGGAAATGATACACTTTACATGAGGAAACCTTTTGAAGTATTACCGGAAGATGATGTAACCGGGAATTTCATTTGTGTATCAGATGAAGGAACAATTTATTTTCAAAACATGGATAATAGAAAAATCCTGAAACTAAATAAAGAAAAAAATATTTTGGAAGAAGTTTTATCAACAGAATTTCTTGAAACATATGATTGTGAATTCATAAATCGAATTAAAAACAATAATTTTTATTTTGATGGTTCTTTCTGCAGATATAAAATGGTGGATGAAAAAGCAAATTTAAAATTTAAGATAGATATCATTAAAAATGGTCTTCGAATTGAATCGAAAAAGGGAGAATCATTATATGATGAAGAAACTGATATATTATTTTTTAGGGATTTGGAAAATAATATACACAGTATCCTTAATCCAGGACTAGATCAGGAAACAAATAAAAAAAATTACAGGACGCCTTCACAGACAGTAGAGTTGCTTACATCAGATAAATATGCACCACATTTGGCTTTAGAACAGGAAGAAGATTGGGACGGTACAAAGCAGTATGAATTGTATATTGATGGTGTAAGGGAAAAATGGAATGAAGCATACGATATTGGTAAATATATATGTAAGATAAATAAAGAAGGAAAATACATTAATATATTTGACGGGAAAAAAAGAATAGAAGCGCATTACTTAATACCAGAAGGAGAAATCCTCGAATCTACAGCATTTCATCCTTGTGGGGATGCATATTTTCTAACAATGAACTGGAATACAAATACTCACAACCTTTACTGCATAGAAAATACATGGGACCCAGAATGGCGAAAACAGTGGTATGAAAAAAATAAGTAAAAAATAATAGAAAACGTATAACAATGTTTTCAAAGCCGACAAAAACTTTGTCACGCAAATTGCCTACGCAATTTCCGCGCCAAGCCTGCGGCACGTTTTTGCGGTTTAAAACAATGTTATGCTCACACGCCTGTAGCGTGGTATTGGAGGAAAAATGAAAAAAGTATTTATAGTTCTGTTTTTAGTTTTGAGCTGCACATTATTTGCGCAAACGGTAGAAACAGTTGTTACATTTCCAATTTCGGAAGAATTTCCTGTTTGAGAGAGAATGCTGACGTAATTCAATCTCGTGAAGAACTATCTTAATAGCAGATTTGTAACGTTCCTTCTCTTCCTCAGAAAGAGAATCTATGTAGGCAATGATTTCTTCCTTCTGTTCTTTCCACAATAAGATGCCGTGAGTATCACTAAGGATTTCCTTTACCCTCTCCATTTCTGTGAACCTTGGATATGTAAATGGTTGTATCTTCTGAATCTTCAGGTATGTATAGATATACGGATTAACTGCCAACCCATGGCTAAGTGCGATTGTTGCTGTTAATTCATGCATATCCTTAGGCTTAATCTGGAGAAGGTCATACTTGTCCCATTCGGATTCCATCATAAAGATACCGTCTGTGTCTGCTCGTTGAAACAACTCAAACGTAGCAACATCATCGAACGGAAGATTATTTGCGTCAAACTTGTCAGCAATAAAGGCGAGCATCTGCTCTGCCTTCTCCTCTGTCATCCTTTTCATGCGCGTGTCCTTTCTATGATTATATACAATTTACTGAACTTAACTATAGGGCGACCAAGATATGTTGATGTGTTATATCCATTGGCTTTTGCCCAGTCGATTATTTGGTTTCGATATTCTTCAGGATAATAAATAGTAAGCATCTTCTTCTCAACCATCTCACTCCAAGAAAGAGGTAAACCGATATTGTTGATGTCTTCGATATATGCTATTCCAAGAGCTACCGCTGTAGGGCTTTTCGTGAAATCGCCCTTCTCCAGAGTTGGAACCACCGCAAAGTATTGGTTTACTCCATCAACAAATGATTTGATAGCGAGCAAATCCTGAGCAAGGTCAAGTTCTGCAATGAAGTTGACCTCTGCATCAACAAGTTCATGAAACAGGTTGCCATCCTGCTGCCCGAGTTGTTTAAGCCCCCAATGTGTTTGAAAGCGAAGTGTCTCTACTGCACTCTTCTTTGCATGTGATTCAGCTTTCTTCTGATTCTTTTTCTTTGCCATACTTTGTATAAATTTGATTATTACTA
>CALAUH010000065.1 GCA_937892225.1 uncultured Treponema sp. | reverse complement strand
TTAAATTAAAGAGTCAATATATTATTTCAATTCATACTCTTTTTCAGCTTCAACAATTTCTACTTTATCAAAACCTGCTTCTGCAAGATGCTGTTTAAATCCTTCCTGCTGATCTTTTTCACCATGTACAAGATAGATTTTTTTAAGTCTGGAAGTATCAATCTGCTTAAGCCATTCTATCATTTCCGTATAATCTGCATGTGCACTAAATCCGTTACATCGTTCAATCTTTGCATTTACTTTGTAAGTATCACCAAGGATTTTAACTTCTTTTTCACCGTCAAAAATTCTTCGTCCCAAAGTATCTTCTGCCATATAACCGACAATCATAACAGTATTTTTTGGATCACTAATTCCGTTTGCAAGATGATAAAGAACTCTACCCGCTTCACACATTCCGTCTGCAGAAATAATAATCATCGGACCTTCTTTTTTATTCAATTCTTTTGAATCTTCAACACTTGTTGTAAAAGTAAGGGAATTAAAACCAAAAGGATTTTTATGATGTTTTAAGAATGCTTCATTAACAGATTCATCATAACATTCAGGATGAACACGGAAAACTGAAGTCGCATTACTTGCCATTGGTGAATCAACATAAATAGGAACAACAGGGATTTTTTTCTTATCTGTAAGAAGATGTAAATAAAATACAAGTTCCTGAGCTCTTTCAATTGCAAAAGAAGGAATGATGATTTTACCCTTTTTCGCACAAGTCTCTCTTACAATACGTTCAAGTTCCTTCATTGCAAAATCATGATTATCATGAAGCTTATCTCCATAAGTTGATTCAAGATAAATATAATCAGGAGCAGGCATATTTGTTGCAGGATTTCTGATAATCGGCTTACAGTTACGACCAATATCTCCGGTAAACAAAATTCTTGTTTCTTTTTCCGGATTTTTAGGATTTGGATTAATTGTAACATTGGCAAAAGCTGAACCCAAAATATGACCTGCATCAAAGAATTCCAGCTGAACATCCGGCGAAATATACATTTTTCTGTTATATGAAAGAGAAATAATCTGATTTGCAGTAGCTACACAATCATTTTCATCATACAAAGGTTTCCAGGTAAATTTTTCACCTTTTCTAGCGGCCTGTTTAGCAAGAAATTCCGCATCATGTGCCTGAATACGTGCACTATCCATCATAACTAAATTTGCAATATCTCTTGTAGCCGGAGTTGCATAAATATTTCCGTTATATCCTTTTTTTGTAAGAATTGGTAACAATCCGCAGTGATCTAAATGACCGTGTGTTAAAATTACCGATTCCAATTTATCCATATCAAAATCAAACTGGCGGTTCTTAGCATCAGATTCTTTTCTTTTTCCCTGAAATGCCCCGCAATCAACCATATAAGATCTGCCGTTAACTTCAAAAATATGTTTTGAGCCGGTTACTTCTCCTGCTGCACCTAAAGAAATTGTTTTTATTGCCATACTCTGCCTCATTCAAAAAATATACTATTATTATAAAACAGAATTCTAGATAAAACAAATTTACAATCAATATTGCGGCTTTAATTAAACTTCGCTATATTTAATTTTATGAAAACATATACACCCGAACAGATGAAAGATATCTATAAATCCAGAAGACTCAAACTCGCAGAATTTCTGGAAAGAAATAATACATGTGCCGTTGTTTTTATAGACAGTGAAGAAAGACGTGATGCATCAATTGCATATTTTACAGGACATCCAAGTGATGCAGTTCTTGCAGTTTTTAGTGACGGATACAGTATCTTAGTTCCATGGGATGAAAATCTTGCAAAAAAAGTTTCTTATTCAGACAAAATGATTCCATTCACCCGCTATAAAAATGATGATATGGAAGCTACAAAATCCATTTTAAACCTTGGCTACACACACGGAATTAACAGCAAGATTGAACTTCCACCTTATTTAACTTACATGAAATATTTAAAATTCATCGATTATCTTTCTAGTTATGACTGCAGATGCAAAGAAGACGGTGCTCATAAATATGTTGAAAATTTAAGAATGATAAAAGATGATTATGAAATCGAATGTACAAAAGAAGCTGCTCGTATTGGTGATATTATCATTGATAAAATTGAATCAGATATAAAAAAAGGAAAAATCAAGACAGAAACAGATGTTGCATTATTAATTGAAAAAGAATGCAGAGAATTAGGCTGTGATAAAACTGGTTTTGATACTTTAGCAGCAGGACCTTCCAGAAGTTATGCAATTCATGCTTTTCCTAATTATACTGCAGCAGCATGGCCGGACGACGGATTATCAATTCTGGATTTCGGTGTAGTTTACAAAGGTTATACAAGTGATACAACAGTAACAATTGCAAAAGGAAAACTTTCTGAAGAACAGGAAAAACAACTTAATCTTGTACAGACTGCATATGATGAATGTTTAAAACTTTATACTAAAGAACACACAATAAATGAAGCTGCAAAAAAAGCTGATTCTATCTTTGCAAAAGCAAAAAGAAAAATGCCTCATACTTTAGGTCATGCAATCGGACTTGAAATTCACGAAAAACCAAGAGTAAGTACAAAAACTGACAGTAAACTTCATTTTGCTCCCGGAATGATATTAACTCTTGAACCAGGATTATACGACAGCACAATCGGCGGATGCAGACTTGAAAATGATGTTCTGATTACAGAAAACGGAAATGAAGTTATTTCCAAATCAAGAATAATCAGAATTTAAATTTTTGCCAGAATTTCATCAACACAATTACAGAGAGCTTTTGATAAATATGTATCTTCAAGAGATTGTGACAATTTTTTCATAGTTTCAAAAACCTGTCTAATCTGATTATCATTATTTTCAACAGCTTCTTCTGTATTTGAAATATCAGTCTGTTTTGATGCAGATAAAATTGTTCTTAAAAGGCCTGGTTTTCCAGATAATCTTGAAATAAGATATTCCATCTGCATTCTCTGCTTACCATACATAAAATCTTCTTTTTTATCTTCAGGTAAGAATTCACATAAAGAAAGAAGTTTTTTGAATAAATCAATTTCCGCAAGATTTTCGTCAAATTCAAAATCATCTACATTCAAGAATTCATCTTGTGTGATGTTTGTAATATCATCAAGGTCAAGGAAGCTGTCATCAAACTCATCTAAAACAAAATCAAAATCTTTATCACCAGTAAGACTGTCTATATTATCACTACCAATTTCTTTTTCAATATCTTCTTCTGTAATTTCAGGTTTGTTTAATTCTGCTTCAAGAGAATCGGCAACTGCATCCAAATCTTCATTAAAGTTCGAACTGTCAATTATATCTTCACCATTCTGTGATTCAAAATCATTGATATTTAACGAATCAAACTGTTCATCAAAATTAGTTTCTTCAAGTGTATTATCATCTTCAAAAGTCTGATTCAATACATTATCATCAGAAAGAATATTATCACTTTCTTCTAATATGCAGTCCGGGTCAGCCATTGTAAAATCATCTACATCTTCAACTTCCTGTTCTTCAAGATGTTCAGGCAGATTCATACTGTCATCAACCTGTTCTTCTTCAGATAAAATTGAAGCACTCATTATATCTTCTGCCATCATATCCTGTTCATCTGGCAGACCAATATTTTCTAAATCAAAATCATTAATAAATTTAGATTTATCGGAAATAGATTCTTCTGCAATTGCATCTTCTGCAGGTAAAACTTCAGGTAAATCATCTGCATATCTATCTCCGTCTGTTAAATATTCATCTTCTGCAGGAAGTTCTTCATTTTCAAAATCAGCAGAATCAATCTGGTCGTCCATTCCAAATTCTGATAAATCAATTGTTTCATCATCTAAAGGTTGAGAAACTTCTGGTATATCAGTTACAACATCTGACATATCATCTGTTACTTCTGGTATATCAGTTACAATATCAGACATATCATCTGTTGTTTCCGGAATATTTTCTGTAAAATCAGGGAGACTTTCTTCAACATCTGGAATTTCATTTGTAACATCTGGCGTATTATTTTCAAAATCCGGAATATCTTCTGTAATGTCTGGAATTTCATCAAAAGATTCAAGACTGTCTTGAACTGACTGAGGCATTTCTTTATTCATCTGTGATTTATCTTTAACTTCTTTCAACTGTTCTTTAAGTTTTTCCTGTTCATCTGATAAAGACTGAGCAAGTTTCTGTGCGTTCATTGCAGCATCCATTGCATATCTTGCAGAATCCATCATTGCGTTCTGCATTGATCTTGCCATTTCCTGTGCAAAAGCATTTGACTGAGCCTGGAACATATTTGGATCAAAACCACTCTGTGGCTGAGTCTGTGCAAAAGGCTGACTGTTCTGTACAGGATTATTATCTTGTACAGGAGGATTATTCTGTGAAGAAGGTGCGCTCTGCTGATAAGGATTTGACTGTGAATAATCATTGTTATCCTGAGGAACATAATCGCTATCAGGAACATCATTATTTACAGGAGAACCTTGATAACCGTCATTTGGTCCCCTGAAATCATTTGGTGTATAAGATGGATAATCACCTGGAGTATCTGAAGAATAATTTACAGGTTCGTTCTGTTTTTCATCTTCTTCTGATGCAAAAGAATCATCAAACTGATCAAAATCAAAATTATCATCAGAATCAATATCATCTAAGAAATTAGAAAGTTCTTCTTCCGGAGTTTTTTCCTGTTCATCTTTTTCTGAAAAATCTGCATTTGGAACTAACTGCTGTGCCTGAGATTTCTGCTGATCTTTATCAAAATCACTGAATGGAGATACATTTTCTTCATGCTGTAAATCCGATAAATCCGGACCATTAGATTCTTGCGGCATAAAACTGTCAGATGGAGAAGATGAATCTGGAACATAAGAAGATTCAGGCATTTCTGAAGCAAGGGGGTCTGTCCCCTTTGTAACGGCATTTTCCTGAACTGGTTCAGATTTATCTTCTTCAAAAAAGTCTTCAGCTTCTTCTGCTTCACCAGTTGCTTCATCAAGCTGTTCAAAGAAATCTTTTTCTTCTTCCAAAAGAGCTTCTCCCATAGGAATATTATCTCCCATTGTTCCAAAATCGAATTCTTCTTCTTCCTGTTCTTCATGCTGCTCAACTGGAGCTGTCTGTGGCATTACAACTTCTTCCTCTTTAGGAAGTTCAACTGGTTCTGTTTCAACCGGAATTTCATCAATCTTCTTTTGAAGTTTTGTAATCTGTTTATCTGCCATAACATTTGGTTTTCTTAATTCTTTACTCTTCAAGAATGATGTTATTGCTTCTTTAATTTTACCTGCTCGTGTATATATTTTTCCAAGCATATTATATCCAGCAGGATTACTTTCATCTTTTGAAACATAATCTTTTGCATACTGTTCTGCAATATCATTTTTACCAATCTGTGAATATCTTCCTGCTGCAGAAAGTAAGTGTTCGTTATAATGTCTGTTTACAAGTTTAATTTTTTTATAATACTGCTGTGCTTTATCATCTTTTTCTACACAAATACAATACTGACCGCACAAATCAAGAACCTGAGGATCGCGAGAGCCATTATCTTTATAAAGATTTAAAACATTCTGATTTGCACTGTCAAATTCTCCTGCAGAAAGCAAAGTCTTTACATACTGCTTTTTAATATCTTTATTTTCCGGTTCAATCTGCAGAGCTTTTTCTACTGCATCAAGAGCATCCAGAGGTTTTTCATCTCTTTCCAAAGATTCTGCAAGATACGAAAGAATTTTAACATTCTGAGAGTCTATTGCATTTGCCTTCTTAAATGTTTTTTCTGCAGATTCATAATCATATTCATTAAGATAAATCTGTCCCATTGTACACAAAAGTTTTGCATCATGAGGATGAAGCTGTATTGAATTTCTAACGATGTCTGATGCTTCCTTTGTTTTCTGACACTGTATCAACAAATCACTAAAATCGCGTATTGGTTCAATCCAGCCCGGTTTTGCCTTTAATGCTGTTTCATAACAACGGATTGCATCATTATACTGTTTAGCTTCCTGAAAACATCGGGCAAGGTTATAATTCAAAATAGGATGATTCTGATCTATCTGAAGTCCACGTTTAAATGCATTTATTGATTTTTCATATTCTTTTTTTGCAAGATAAATTGAACCTAAATGATTATGTGCAAGAACGTCTGTCGGGTTAGCTGTAATTACAGACTGGAATGCATCGATTGCATCATCATAATTACCCATTTCTTTATATGTAAATCCTAAGTTATAATTTACACTTGGAACCTGTCTTCCTTCGTCCAATGCTTTCTGTAAAATTGCAATTGATTCATCATAACGTTTAAGTCGTCGGTAAATAGCACCAAGACTATTCATTGCATCAATATAATGAGGATAAAATGTAATAATCTGTTCATAATATGGAATTGCTTTTTTATCTTCGTTGTTTTTTACATAAATAGAACCAAGTTCTTTTAAATAATCTACATTCGAAGGATCATCTGTAAGAAGCTGTTTATAAAGACGTGCTGCTGTAACAAAGTCTCTGGACAGAACTGCACCTTGAGCACGAGTTAAAAGAAGACCTTTTTCGTTTACATTATCAACATTCTTCATCATCTTATCCATAATTTACACCCTTAATATTTATGCTACTGCTTTAAAGAGGACATTGGTCTTGCAAACACCTCTTTTGACATTGGTCCTATTATTCTATCATCATACATCGACCAGGCTGCAATTGCAAAATAATAAATTTTTCCATTTTCCAATCCTGTTAATGTAAATGATGTTACATTACCTGCATTAATTGGAGAGTCGCCTTCTACAGCAAAACGTCCTAAATATTCACCAGGTCTGTTTCCATAATAAATATAGTATCCACCGGCAGTTTCATCTACAGAATAATTCCATTTTAATGTAACACTACCATTTCCAGCCTGTGCTTTTACAGTAAATGGAGGTAATGGTAATGGTAATTCTGTAAAATCTAAAGTTAATTGAGTTACAGAAGGTGTTTTTGAACCATTTCCATCTGGATAAAGTTCGCATGCAACCTGAAAATACATTCCTGATATATCTTTTATTAATTCTCCACTTTCAACTGGCTTCCATTCCGGATATGAATCTGTCCAATTAAAATAATTATCTCCAGAACGAACAAAAAAGCAAACTTCTGTCTGAGCTGGTTCACTCATTTCGGCTGTTAATTTATTTAAGATTGAACCTGTTGAAACGACAATCGGCTTTGTTTCGAATCTGCCACCACATGGCTGATAAATCATTCTTTCTAAGGCACCACCAACTTCTGCAGATTGATAATCTGGAGGAGAATATGGCCTTCTTAAAATACGGATATCATCAATTTTTCCAGTATATTCATTACATATTTCCAATTGAGATGGTGTACCCATAATAATCAGCGAGATTTCGCCATCTTCTTTTCCGTTTGATGTAATATAAATAATATCTTCTGTAACGCCATTAACTAAATATTCAAGAATACCACTTTCACAATCATAAGAAAGACAATGATATGACCAAGTATCAGGAATAATAGTTGAACTTCCTTTAAGATGAATTTCTCCATCTCCATTTTTAGAATTTGTATAACCATCAAAAAGATTAGAAATTGTCCAATCAAGATGACCACCATCAAAAAGACAGTTCAAAAGCTGATAAACAAGATGTCCACGAACATTTTTCGAAGACTCCCAGTTCAAAATTACTTCACCATTTTCTGCTATTGAAGGGCAAAGCCAAAATTCAATAGAAAAACTACCCATAAGGCCTTCGGAACCAAAAAAAGTTCCAGGATGTCCAAGAACATTTAAGCCGCCAATATTTCGGCTCAATCCTGCAGATTTTTCCATAAGCGCCTGTGTTGAAGTTTTTAAACCATTGGAAACAATATCATAATCACCTGCAGATATAGGATTTTGAGGATTTTCAAAGTCAATCAATAAATCGGTATAATCGTCAAAAACAAATGAATTAGTAGCAAGTTCTATACAGTCATATCCAAACCGGCCTTTTCCTGTTGTAATATTGTTTTCATATTGAAAAACAGGCCATCCAGACTTTCCACCGAGAACAATCTGTTTAGATTCCGCAAATACTGAATTACAGATAAATGTAGATAAAATACAAACTGCTGCTTTCACAACAGTCTTTTTAAATAATTTTTTCATATAGGTACCTGCTTACACTATCGGCACAACCACAAAAAATTTGATATAATTTTACAAAAAGAAACATAATAAAAAAAAGGCATATAAATTGGCAGCAAAAACAACAAAAGATATATTACATGAAACTGCATTAAAAGCTCCTCAATCAAGCGGTGTTTATTTATGGAAAAATGAACAGGAAACCGTTATCTATGTTGGTAAAGCCAAAAACTTAAAAAACAGACTTTGTTCATATTTTTCGGGACAAAAAAGTATAAAAACAAAACTATTAATTGCTCATGCAACTTCAATTGAATATATAACAACAAGAAACGAATACGAAGCTCTTCTTTTAGAAAACAATCTCATAAAAAAATATAATCCAAGATACAACATCTGCTTAAAAGATGGAAAATCTTATCCGGTTTTGCGTATTACAAATGAAGAATATCCAAAAATGTTTAGGACACGAAAAATACTTCAGGATGGTTCTACATATTTTGGACCGTTTCCTGATGTAAACGCCATCGATACTTTTTTGGAAACAATTTATAAAATATATCCGGTAAGACATTGTAGAAGTTTTAGAAAAAGAGAAACACCATGCCTTTATTACCATATGAAACAATGTAAAGCTCCTTGTTGCGGTAAAATTTCAAAAGAAGAATATCAAAATAACATTAAAGAAATTTCTTCCTTACTCTCAGATAATGCAGAAAAAGCTAAAAAAAACTTAATTGCATTTTTAAAGAATTCAGGTAAAACCGATGATGAAATAAAAGACATTCTTAATCAAAACAAGAAGTAAGAAAACATAAAAATTTAGAAACAGTCAATAATCGAATCAATCGATATGATGCCGGATGACTATGTATTAAAACCTATTTTGAATTCTCACAGAGCGGAGGTTATGGATATGTGCGTTTTAGAATATACACAGGAAAAAGCTGACGAATTTCATAAGGCGGAGATCGATAAACTAAAGAATGAGGCTTTGAAAGAAAAGAATAGGGCGGATGATGCGGAAAAAAGGGCGGATAATGAGAAAAACAGAGCGGATAATGCAGAAAAAATACTTATTGCATTTTTAAAGGATTCTGGTAAAACCGATGATGAAATTAAAGAGATTCTTCATCAATATAATGTTTAATTTACAGTTCTTCTGAAATCAGGTTACCCGTACCAAAATGTATTTGCTTCTATAACGGCAATAACAAGATCAAAGACAAAACCATCCTGAGACTCAGCGATTCTTTTTCTGATACTGACGACAAAACGGATATAGAAGTCAAAGTAACCATGTATAACATAAACTACGGAAACAACAAAAAACTGCTTAAGGCATGCAAGACACTTGCAGAATATTCAT
>CALAUH010000064.1 GCA_937892225.1 uncultured Treponema sp. | reverse complement strand
TCATACATTCGTTTCATATCTACAATATTTGTAACAATCATGTATGTATCATAAATTTCAATCTTTCGTTTTTCTACAAGCTTATTGGCTTCTTCGTGAGTTACTTCTTGAGTAAGTCCAGCCCAATGTGCAATATCAGAAAGAGTAACATTGAAACGACGCATTTTTTCTGTAGGATTTGAAACAGGATTCATCTCATCAAGCATGAGGAATACATCAGCAAGTCTTGCCTGTAAATCTTTAATACAAAGAATTCTAAATCTTCGTTTCTGATCATATATTCGTTTACAGAAAAGTTTTAACAAAACAAGAGCAATTTGTGGGTTACCTGTGATAAGCAATTCAAAATTTTCTTTATTGAATTCGAGACATTTTACAGGGCCAGCAGCCATACAAGTTGCAGAACGTGGAGAATTATCAAGAATAGCCATTTCGCCAAAGAATTCTCCTGGCTTTAAAATATCAAGATTTTTTGAATTTCCGTTTACACATTTTACTAACTGAACACGACCACTTTGAATCAAATAGAAAGAATCTCCTGGTTCATATTCAGAAATAATTACCTGTCCAGGTTCATATTGTTTTGCAAATCTTTCAAAAGCAGGAAGAGAGAAAATCTTTAATGAACTAGTTTCTTCTTCTGGCTGGAATTCAACTTCGTGGCGTCTGCTTGTAAGCATTTGTCGTTCATTACGAACTTTACATTCAGCATAAAGTTTTGCTACTTCTTCTTTTCTAGGATTCTGTGGATAGCGTGATAAAAATTTGAGGTAAACATCACATGCAGAACGATACTGTTCATCATCTGCAAAACTTTTTGCAACAGCAAGCATTCCAGACTGTTGATCAGCTGCAACATTATTTAAAATAGATTCTGTTTTTCTATGAATCTGTCGAAGTTGATTAGAAAAAACTCTGAGCATCTTCATTACAAGCTGTTTATTGTTACTAAAAAGAACTTCAAATTCTTGTACTGTTAATGCAACGGCAACCGTAGGAACCAAAGCAGTAGCTGTTTCTTCGCGGCCAAAATGTCCAAAGGCCGATTTTACACCAAAGAATTCACCACTTTTAACCTGTTCTATTACAGGTTCGCCTGATTCAATATCTGTGCTCTGTAAGACGACGGCACCAGACTGCATGATAAATACTCTATCATCTCTGTCGCCTTCAAAATAAATTATAGAACCTTTTGTATATTGCATTGGTTTTGGCATAAAACTCAAATTCTCCTAACAAGCAGAATATTGATATATTATATCATAACTATTTAAAATATGCTATTCTATTTGTATGATTGATTTACATGTTCACACAACTGCCTCAGATGGTCAATATTCTCCTACAGAAATCATAAAAAAAGCTGTTGAAAAAAGAATTTCTGTTATGGCAATTACAGATCATGATACAGTTGCCGGCCTGGAAGAAGGAAAAAAAGCTGCTCTTGAATACGGAATTACTTTTGTTCCGGGAGTTGAACTAAATATCAATTTTTATTCGGGCGAATTTCACCTTTTAGGACTTGGGATTAAAAACATATCCCCTTCTTTACAAAATATTTTGTCTTCATTAATTACAAACCGTGATTTAAGAAATCTGCAGATTATTGAAAAAATGAATGCAGATGGAGTACAAATCAATCTTGAAGAAATGCAGAATGATTTTCCTAATACAGTTATTGGCCGCCCACATTTTGCAGCAGAACTTGTGAAAAAAAAGATTGTCAAAAATCGTCAGGTAGCTTTTAATAAGTATCTTGCAAAAGGAAGACCCTGGTATGTTCCAAGAATTGGTACAAATCTTGATGAAGCAATTGTTGCTATAAAAGAATCTGGAGGCTGCCCCGTAATTGCTCATCCTATGTCTCTTTATCTTTCATGGGGAAAATTACCTGATGTTTTACATGATTTTTACGAAAGAGGAATTCAAGGATTAGAAGCGTTTCATCCTGGAGCAAGAGTTTCTGAATGTCTGAGATTAGAAGAACTTGCACATAAAATTGGTTATTTTGTTACTGCCGGAAGTGATTTTCATGGTGAAAAAATCCGTGCAGACAGAAAACTTGGACATACTTGTGGAGATAAAAAAATTGATGAACAATATTGGGAAGCCATAAAAGATATAATTTTATAAATTTTTTGTTATTTTTTTCTTAAAATACATATTTTTTACAAAATTTTATACTTTTTTTTCAAAATTTTTGTAAGAAGTCCACTTTTTTTTACATATTACTCATAGATAAAAAATCTCAAAATAGGAGTAATATGAAAATCTATTCTTTTTCACCTTTTGGATACGAAGGTGCTTTAGTAACCGTCGAGGTTGATTTGCGGCGTGGCATTCCGGCTGTGGATATTGTTGGCTTGGCTGATGGAGCAGTCAAAGAATCTCGTGAACGAATGCAAGCCGCTATACGTAATTCAGGTTTTGAATTTCCACCTGAAAGAGTCTTAATAAGTTTATCTCCAGCCGATTTACGTAAGGAAGGAGCCGGCTTTGATTTGCCAATTGCCCTTGGTGTTTTAGGTGCAACCGCTCAGAATAATGGAGTAACAAATTTCATAACCGACCCAATTCTTGTTATGGGCGAACTTGAATTATCAGGTAAAATCAGAGCGGTAAAAGGCATTCATGCTGCTGTCTCAACCGCCGCGTCCTGTGGAATTATGCGTTGTATTGTTCCCGCCCAAAATGCAGATGAAGCAAGAGAAATTATCGGAGTTCAAGTGTATGGTGCAGATTCTCTCGAAAACGCATTCCGAGCTTTAAGCGATTCTTCATTTTTTGAAAGTCGGAATCAAAAAAATCAATCAAGTATTATTCCCGAAGGATGTATTGAGGTAGATGGTGTTTTCTTTCCTGAAATTTCTCCTGGCTATGAATACGCAGAGCTTAAAGGTCAACGAAAATTAATCAGAGCTTTGCAAATTGCTGCTGCCGGTGGACATAATTTTTT
>CALAUH010000063.1 GCA_937892225.1 uncultured Treponema sp. | reverse complement strand
TATAATGATATTTTACAATTTTTTTATACATTTGAATTAATTGTGTTGTAACATTTCTTAGTGATATTAATAATGTTAAAATATAGTGGTTATGAAACAAAAATACGAAAGCATTGGCTTAAATTACGATTTGATTATTGAAAAATTCCCAAACATTGATTATTACGAAGAAACTGTAAACGCCTTTTTAGATGATCCGTTTTTTAAAGAATTAGAAGACATGTTAGATAATGAAGACTATGCATTAGCAAAAGATGCAACAAAAGGTCTTTATATTTTGGCTTCCGAATTGTGCTTATATCCGCTATATGAATCGCTGTTAGAAGTATATGAAGATTTAGAATATGAAGAATATCAAAACGTAATTACTCATTATAAAGAAATGATTGTTATATATAAAAAAGTAAGAGGTATATTCAATGCGTGATTGTGTGGTAGTTGGTGCTGGTCATGCAGGTATAGAAGCTGCTTTAGCCAGTGCAAGAATGGGATTAAAAACTGTATTAATAACACAGACTCCAGATGCAATTGGTCGTATGAGTTGTAATCCTTCTATCGGAGGAATTGCAAAAGGTAATATCGTCCGAGAAATTGATGCTCTTGGCGGACAAATGGCAAAACTTATTGACCGTTCAATGATTCAATTCAGAATGTTGAATAAAAGCCGCGGTCCTGCAGTTCAAGCCCCTCGTTCACAGGCAGATAAAATTACATATTCTCAATTAGCCAGAAAGATTTGTGAACAGACACCGAATTTAAATACTTTAATGGATACAGTTATTGATATTCTTACAACGGCATCTTCGACACCGCTTCCTCCGAATTCTGATTCAGGTGCAGAAAAAGGAACTATTCCGGGAGAAAAAAGAGGATATACTGATTCAAATATAAATTCAGATAATTATGCTTCTGTTGCAGCAAGAAGTGGAATGCGACAGAAAGTTACAGGCGTTGTTACAGAAAGAGGAAGAATTATTCCAGTACGTTCTGTAGTTTTAACAACAGGAACTTTCTTGGGTGGTAGAATTTTTATTGGTGAATACGATGCACCCTGCGGCCGGGTTGGTGAAAGTGCAGCTTACGGTTTAACAGAAAGTCTGCATAGACTTGGTTTTACAACTGGAAGATTAAAAACTGGAACACCTCCACGTATTTTAAGAAAATCAATTGATTTTTCAAAACTTGACGAACAGCCTGGTGATGAAGAAATTATTCCATTCAGTTTTAGTGATGAAAAAGTTGAACGTCCTATGGTTCCTTGTCATATTGTTTATACAAATGAAGAAACTCATAAAATAATCACAGATAATATTGGCCGTTCTCCATTATATTCAGGAAAAATCAGTGGTATTGGCCCACGATACTGTCCGTCAATAGAAGATAAAGTAATGCGTTTTACAGAAAGAGACAGACATCAGATTTTTGTTGAACCAGAAGGATTAGAAACTGATGAAATGTATTTGAACGGACTTTCATCATCTTTGCCTGAATGCGTACAAGATGCTTTTATGCGTACGATGAATGGTTTTGAAAATGCAATTCAAAGCCGACCAGGTTATGCAGTTGAATATGATTTTGTTGAACCAACACAGCTTTATGCATCACTAGAAACAAAACGAGTTGCAGGACTTTTTGATGCAGGTCAGATTAATGGTACAAGCGGTTACGAAGAAGCTGCCGGACAAGGTTTGATTGCAGGAATGAATGCCGGTCTTTATGCCAGGGAGCATATAAAACTTTGTGGTCCTCTTGCAAATCTTAGTGATAAAATCAACGGGGTACCTTCTTCGATGGTTCCAGGCAGTTTTATGCCAAAAAATGAAATGACTGCAGAAGAAAAAGCTCAGTTTGCACAAATCAGTGAACGGGAAACAAAAGAATTAAATGATTTTGAAGCTAAAGTGCAAAAAGACGCAGGATTTAATCATTTTGAAACTATTCCGGAATATAAACCTGTAATTTTAGGAAGAGATGAAGCATATATTGGTGTTTTAATAGATGATTTAGTTACTCTTGGAACAAAAGAACCTTATCGTATGTTTACGGCTCGTGCAGAATACAGATTAAAACTTCGTCATGATACAGCAGACCGTCGTTTAACTAAATATGCTTTTGAATGCGGATTAAAAACTCAGGCAGAATATGATGCAGTCAATGAACGATACGCCCGTATTGAAGAAATTCAGGCATTGTTATTAAAGAAACCAAATATGACAAATCCTGGATATCCTGAAAAAGACTGGAATGATGCACTTATTGATTATAAATATAAATATTACATCGAAAAACAGGATAAACGTGTAGAAAAATTACATCGTATGGAAAATACAAAAATTCCTGTAAATTTTGATTACGGAAGCATTCCTTCTTTATCAGCTGAATCTCGTTTAAAACTGGAAAAAATCCGTCCTTTGACTTTAGGACAGGCAAACCGAATAAGCGGAATCAGAAACAGTGATATAATGCTTTTAATGGTTTATCTTAAAAGATAGAAAGGATGATTATTAATTCTTTTTTACTAAATCGACACAGTGACTGGAAGCACCTAAAAGTTCAATACGGTGGCAGTTTTCTTTTTGATATTCTAAGAAAGAATTAAATTCTTCCTGAGACATTTCGTTTAATTCACGACGCATATAATCAGCAGGACCATCGGCAGCAATTATCTGTATTCGCTGTAAATCTGCTTTTTCGTTTAAACGGTTAATATCATCAAGGCGGACATAATCATATAAATCTTCTTCTGTAGTTATCGTGTGAAAATCTTTTGTAAGACCGTTTTTTTCCTGAACTTCTTTTAAGTGATGTTCCTTAAAACAATATTGAATTACAGAATAATCGTTCATTACGTAGGCAATAAAAATTAATCCGTTGGGTTTTGTAATACGTTTTGCTTCGTTTATTGCTTTTAGTTTTTCTTCATCACTATGTAAATGATATAAAGGCCCGAAAAGCAGTGTGATATCAAATTTGTTGTCATCTAGAAAAGACAAGTCTCTGGCATCAGCCTGCCATGTATTAATGTTTTCGTGTTTATTCCGTAAAATTTCGAGGTTGTGTTTAACAAGTTCTACAGCTGTAACATTGAATCCCTGGTGACAAAGTTCTACAGAATAACGGCCGGTTCCAGCACCAATGTCAGCAAGTTTTAGAGTAGAAAAGAGGGGTCTGTCCCCTTTGTCTGCTGAAAAATGCTCTTTTGTTTTGGTTAAAACAAAATTTAATGTGGTAAAAAATTCTACCTGACCATGACGAGTTTCTAAACGATGTTCTTCGTGAAATTTGTTGTAATATTGTTCAAGTTTAGTCATTCTTGAAAGATGATTCTACTTTTTCGCACCAGAATTCTTTTTCACTTTTTGTCATAAAACTTGCTGTAAAACTGTTTAAAATCAGCTGTTTTATTTCTGGCATTGTAAAATTAATCTGGTCGTAACAAATCCATAATTCCTGTAATAAATTTGTTTTAAAGAAAACAGGGTCGTCTGTGTTTATTGTAACAGGAATTCCTTTTTTAAAGAAAGATTTTACCGGATGTTCTTTTGCTTCTTTTACAACGGCTTTTGTAAATGTATTGCTTGTTATACAGATTTCAATTGGAATCTGACGGTCTTTTAATTCCTGCATAAGTTTTTCATCCTGGAATGCAGTTGTTCCATGGCCAATTCTCATAGATTTACAAAGATCTACTGCATCCCAGATAGATTCTGGTCCGACATCTTCGCCGGCATGTGTTACAACTTTGTATCCTTCGTTATATGCAGTTTCAAATACTTCCTGATATTCTTTTGCAGGTCCTTTGCTTTCTGCTCCGCCAAGACCAATTCCGATAATATCTTTGCAAGGATATAGTTTTAAAAGATTATAGTTGTTCATTGCATTTTCAAGTCCAAATGTTCTTGAAACATCCATAATCATTTTTATAGTTATATTATGATCATTTTTGATTTGTTCAATTCTTTTTTCAAAAATCTGAATCATATCATCATATTTAAAGCCTTTTTTTAGGAAAGATGTAGGAGCAAAGAATACTTCTGTGTATACAATTCCATTTTCAACTAAGTATGATTCCAAATCATCGAATACAAGATTAAAATCTTCTACGGTTGTATACATATTCTGTATTTTTATAAATGATTGTATGAATCCATTAAGGTCATCATATGTAAAAAGATCAGAAATCTCCTGATCAGAAATTTCTTTATTGTTACATTTCTTGTATAGAGTCTTAATTGTATTAATTGTAGGAACAGCTTCTATATGAAGATGTAGTTCTGTTTTAGGTACATCTTTTAAAAGCTCATAAAATTCATTCTTTTCCAACATAATCTCCAAAAACTTTTTATTTTAACTTTATTATTATCGGCATAAAAAAATCAAAACTTGATTATTTTTATTATAGTAATTTTTTTAATTCATCAACAATTTGTTTAAAAGTATCACAGGCATCTTGAACAGGCTGAACGCTTTCCATATCTACACCTGCAATTCTTAAGCTTTCGATTGGATATCTTGAACCACCTGATTTTAAGAATTCAAAATAATCATTTTTTTCTTTTTCACCGCCGTTTGTAACACGTTTTGCAAGTGCAAGAGCAGCAGAAATACCGGTAGCATATTTGTAAACATAGAATGCAGAATAAAAATGAGGGATTCTTAAACCTTCCATATCGCTGTTTGATTCAAAATGCATTGCAGGACCAAAATATAATTCAAGAAGTTCTCTGTAGGTTTTTCGTAAAAGTTCTGCAGTTAAAGGTGTTCCGTTTTCTACAAGTTCGTGAGTTTTTAATTCAAATTCTGCAAACATTGTCTGACGGTAAAGTGTCGCAAGAATATCATCTGCACGCATTGCTAAAAGATATTTTTTCATATCATCATCTTTTGCATTTTTAAGAAGATATTCAAAAACGAGTTCTTCGTTAAATGTAGATGCAACTTCTGCTTCAAAAATGGTGTAATCATAACTCATAAAAGGATTATTATGAACTGAATACCAGCTGTGCATACTGTGTCCGCCTTCGTGTGCCATTGTAAATACATCGCGGATATTGTCTTCGTTATAGTTCAACAGAATGTATGGATTACCAATGTAACATCCTGAACTGAAAGCACCTGAACGTTTACCGATGTTTTCGTATCTGTCTGCCCATCCGTTTAAAAGTCCGTCACAAAGTCTGTCTGTATATTCTTTTCCAAGAGGATTTAATGCATTTCTACATATTTCTACAGATTCTTCGTAAGTTGTGTGACTGTCTACAGATTTTACAAGAGGAACATAAACATCATAATGGCGGAGTTCGTCTAATTTTAAAACTTTTTTTCTTAATTCATAATATTCGTGTAAAGAATCAAGGTTTTTATGAATGCAGTCAATTAAATTATGATAAACTGCAACTGGTACTTTGTTACCGTAGAGTGAATGTTCAAGACTTGAATTATATCCTCTTGCTCTGGAAGAAAAAACATCCTGATTTACGCTGCCTGCATATAAAGCTGCAATAACATTCTGATGTTCTTCGTATTTTGCATAGAATTTTTTATATGCTTCTTCGCGGACTTTTCTGTCCTGATTGTGCATAAAAACACTCCATGTAGTTTCTGTAAGCTGATTTTCTTTACCGTCTATTGTTACAGTTCCAAAAGTTTTGTTCATATCAACATTTGTTAAAACGCTGAATGCTGTTTCTGCAGTTTGAGCAGGCTGTCCCTGTAAAGATAAAATACGTTCTTCTTTTTCGCTTAAAATATATGGTTTAAAATAAAGAAGTTTCTGTATGTATATTCTGTAATCTTTAAATTCTTCTTTAGCAATCCAGCTGTTTAATGTTTTTTCGTCGATTGACTGAATCTCTGGTTCAATAAAACTTAACTGTGCCTGAACGTTTGTGTATGCCATTAAAGCACGACCTTCTTTATCAGTTGCTTTAGAATCATCTTCGTCTGCTTCGTGCTGTAAAGATGCATAGTGATAAACAGTTTCTAATTTAAGGTTTACTTTTTCAATTGCTTTTAATGCTTCTAAAAATGTTTTTTCATCTTCAGAAAGTTTTCCCTTAAAAGTTAAAACTTTTTTTGTTAACGAATCTATTTCTTTTAAAGAAGATTCCCATTCATCATCATTTTTGAAAATAGAAGAAAGATCCCATTTGTATTGTGCAGGGACATCTTTTCTTGCAGGAATTGTATTATTATTCATAATAATGATTATAAAGTTATTTCCTTAAATTGTAAATTAAGTCAAAAAAGCTCTTGAAATTATTTGTTTATCTAATAAAATATTCTTTATGTCTAAGATTGGAAAACTATTATCTGGCTTAGAAAAAAAATATGTATTAAATACTATTTTGTCTCCGATTGTAATGGTCGGTGAAGTAATAATGGAAGTAATTATTCCGTTTATAATGGCCAGAATTATTGATGATGGAATCGGTGCTAAAGGTGGCACTGGAGATTTACAATTTGTAATAAGATACGGGCTTTTAATGATTGGGCTTGCCTGTATTTCGCTTTGCTGTGGTGTTCTGGGTACAAGATTTTCTACAGTAGCTGCACAGGGATTTTCGTATAACTTGCGAAAACGTCTTTTTGCAAAAATACAGGGTTTTTCTTTTGCAAATATAGATAAATTCAGTACAGCATCGTTAATTACCCGATTAACTACAGATGTAAACATGGCTCAGAACGTTTACAGAATGCTCATTCATATGTGTTTCCGTTCACCTGCAATGTTGATTGCCGGAACAATTATGGCATTCAGAATAAATGCACGTCTTGCAGTAATCTTTTTAGTTGCAATCCCAATTATTGCAATATCAATTATTATTCTTGCTTCAATTGCACATCCTCGTTTTGAAAAAATGATGAAAATGTTCGACGGAATGAACGCTACAATTCAGGAAAACTTAATCGGTATAAGAATTGTAAAAGCATACGTTCGCGGTGAATATGAAGAAAAGAAATTTCAGCAGGCTGCAGAAAACGTAAAAAATGCACAGATTCGTGCAGAAAAGATTATTATTGTAAATATGCCTATTATGATGCTCGTTATGTACGTTTCTATGGTTGCAGTAATGTGGTTCGGTGGAAAACAGGTAATCGATGGACAGATGTTAAGTGGTGAATTAATCAGTTTCTTTACATATGTAACACAAGTTCTTTCTTCTTTGATGATGCTTGGAATGGTGTTTGTTTCAATTGTAATGGTAAAAGCCTGCAATAAACGTATTATAGAAGTTTTAGATGAAGTTCCGGATATTGCAAATCCTGTAAAGCCAGTTACAGAAGTAAAAGACGGTTCTGTAGAATTTGAAAATGTTTTCTTCAGCTATAACAAAAAAGCAGAAAACTGTGTCTTACAGGATATCAATATAAAAATTAAGAGTGGCCAGGTTGTCGGTATTATCGGAGGAACTGGTTCTTCAAAAACAACACTCGTATCTTTAATTCCACGTTTATACGATGCTTTTTCGGGTAACGTAAAAGTTGGTGGTGTAAATGTAAGAAATTATGATATGACAACATTACGCGATAGTGTTGCAATGGTTTTACAGAAGAATATTTTGTTCAGCGGAACAATTAAAGACAACTTAAAATGGGGAAACGAAAACGCTACCGATGAACAGATTTTAGAAGCATGTAAAGCAGCAGATGTAGACAGCTTTGTTTCAACATTCCCAGAAGGTTATGAAACAAACCTCGGACAAGGTGGTGTAAACGTATCTGGAGGACAGAAGCAGCGTCTTTGTATAGCAAGAGCTTTGTTAAAAAATCCAAAGATACTTATTCTGGATGACAGTACATCTGCAGTAGATACAGCAACAGAATCAAGAATACGTACAGCTTTAAAAGATATAGCACCACAGACAACAAAGATTATAATTGCACAGAGAATTTCTTCTGTAAAAGATGCAGATGTAATTTTTGTATTAGATGACGGAACATTAAGCGGTTCAGGAACACACGAACAGCTGTTAAAGACAAATAAGATTTATAAAGAAGTATTTGAATCACAGCAGCAGGGTAGTGGAGACGCAGATATATCTTAAGATTTTTATATACGAAATATCGTTTAAGATATCGATTTTGGAGGATAGTAAAAAATGCCGGGTCCGGGAAGAAATAAAGGTTTTGCAAAACCAAAAGATGCCAGAAAAACAATTGGCAGAATTTTAAAATATATGGGAAAATTCAAGGCATTGTGGCTTGTAGTTTTTCTTTGTGTAATAGTATCTTCTGCAGCAAGTGTAATTGGAAGTTACCTTATAAAACCAGCTTTAAATGATTTTATAATACCGTTGATTGGAAAACAGAATCCAGATTTAAGCGGATTTATAAAATTATTGATTGCTGCACTATGCATGTTCTGTGTAGGAGTTTTTGCATCATGGGCAAACTCAAGATTAATGGTATATATTTCTACAAACCTTTTGTATAACATCCGTGTAGATTTATTTAACAATCTTGAAAAGTTACCAATAAAATATTATGACGCACATACACACGGTGAATTAATGTCTCGTTTTACAAATGATACAGATACTCTCCGTGAAATGCTCAGCCAGACAGTACCACAGTTGTTATCATCACTTATTTCTGTCGTTTCAGTTTCTGCAATGATGATAGTTTTAAGTCCAATGCTTACATTAGTTATGATTGTAACAATGGTCTTTATTTCAATGTTGATTGCAGCAGTCGGAAAACGTTCAGCAAAGGCATTCAGAGAAAACCAGAAATGCATTGGTATGTTGAATGGATATATAGAAGAGATGATAGAAGGTCAGAAGGTTATAAAAGTTTTTAATCACGAAAAAATTGTTAAAAATGAATTTGAAAACTTGAACAATAATCTTAGAAAAGCCGGAACATCTGCCATGACTTATGGTGGTATGATGGGACCAATTATGAATAATATGAGCCATATTCAGTATGCAGTAGTTGCCATAGTTGCCGCAGCCTTTATGATTATGGGAAATTCAAATATTATTCATCTGAACTTTTTTACGGGGCTTTTGGATTTAGGAACAATTGCAGCATTCTTACAGTACACACGTTCTTTCAGCCAGCCGATTTCTATGATGGGACAGCAGGCAAACAGTATTTTAAATGCACTTGCCGGAGCAGAAAGAATTTTTGCAGTAATTGACGAGAAAGCAGAAGTTGATGAAGGAAAATACACTTTAGTAAATGCATACGAAGCAAAAGATAAAGATGGTAAAAATCATCTTGTACAGTCATTCGGATTTACAGGACAATGGGCCTGGAAATCGCCAGATGATAATTCTTTAAAACCATTAACAGGTGAAGTTATTTTTGATGATGTAACGTTTGGTTATGTAAGTGAAAAAACAGTATTACATAACATAAAAATACACGCAAAACCAGGACAGAAAATTGCTTTAGTAGGTTCAACAGGTTCTGGAAAAACAACAACAATCAATCTTCTTTCTAGATTTTATGATGTTGAAGAAGGAAACGGAAAAATTACTTATGATGGTATTCCTCTTAATGAAATTGCAAAAAGTTCATTAAGAAAATCGCTTGGAATGGTACAGCAGAATACACATCTTTTTACAGGTACAATCCGAGATAATATCCGTTATGGAAATCTCGAAGCCAGTGATAATCAGGTATATGAAGCAGCAAAATTAGCAAATGCAGATACCTTTATAAAACATTTACCACAGGGCTATGACACAGTAATTACAGGGGATGGTTCAAGTTTGAGCCAGGGACAAAGACAGCTTTTAGCAATTGCAAGAGCAGCCGTAGCAGATCCACCAGTATTAGTCTTAGACGAAGCCACATCTTCTATTGATACAAGAACAGAATCATTAATAGAAAAAGGAATGGATTCGTTGATGAGCGGAAGAACAACTTTTGTAATTGCACACAGACTTTCTACAGTAAGAAATGCTGATGAAATCATCGTTTTGGAGCATGGAAACATTATAGAAAGAGGAACACACGACCAGTTAATTGCCGCAAAAGGACGTTATTACTTCTTGTACACAGGTAACAGAATAGAACTAGATGAGTAAAAAAAATCAAAAAAAAATTGAATTTTTTATAACTTTTTTCTTGCTATATTGTTATTTTAGATATACATTATATATGTATTACATTTATTAAATAAAAAGTTTATGTATATTGATGCTGTTGTAAAAAAGAATAGTTTGTTCTTTGACAGCAAAAAAACACAAATTATTTAGAGGAGTTTTCAATAAATGAAAATGACAAAGAAAATTTTAGTAGCAGCATTAGCAGTTGCTACATTAGGTTTAACAAGCTGTATTGGTTCAATTGGTGGCGGTGAAAAAATTATTAAAGGTAAGTTATCTGCATCTTATGTAGATTTTACTTATACTAAAGAAGATGGTGGTGATGATTTTTACAGAGAAATTAATACATCAAGAACTCCACGAAAAAATACAATTGTAAAAATCACAATGGAATCTGCTGAAGATGCTAGAAATGTAATGGGTGCTGCATGGGATCAGACTCAAAATGAAGATGGTACATGGAATTTCTTTGTTTCTGGTATAAGAATGGCTAATAAAAATGCACAGTATTATGTTTCTTTCTTTGGAAATATTAAAGAAGAAGATATGGGAAAATCTAATTTTGGTGCTACATTAGCTAATGGAGAACCAAATTATCAAACTACAATACAGGCTGTTGGAAAACCTGCATATGAAATTAGACTTACAGGAACTAAAGAGTCATATGGATATGTTACTTTCGCAGATAAAAATTCAATTTATAAAAATGGAACATTATCTGTTGTAATTAGTATTAAAGCTGAAATAAATGGTATTTATACAGTTAAATATTTCGTACCTAATGCTGATGAAGATAATATGACTAATAATGCATTAAAAGAATATTATCTGAATGATTCTACACCAACAATTGCATCATTTACTTCAACAGCTGCTAATGCAGGTGTAACACAGAATGGTGGTAAATGGTATAATCTTGATGGTACTGAATTAGAAGAAGGTATCGTTGAAGCTGGTTTAGGTTGGTATGCAATGGTTCATACTGGAACTACACTTAAAGGAAATTGGGACACTTACGACATTTCTGGTGAACCAATCGAAGAATAATCTTTAATTAGAATAATTCTTTAAAACAAAAAAAACTGCATTTCGTTGAAATGCAGTTTTTTTTGTTTTAAATATGTTTGTTTGTTGGATTTATTTTGATATTAATATATACAGTAATAAACTACATCAGGGGCAATATCACCTTTGAAAGATCCTGATGTACCTGCAAATATATCTTTAACACATTCATGTAATGTATAGACACCTTTGTTTTTTATAAGTTCTTCTAGTTCCGGGTCTAAATCTGTTTCATTTTCAATTTTTGGTATGTTAATAACTGAATTAAATTTTACAATAATATAATTATCATTTGTTGGTTTTGTAGTTGTTATTTTTAAACCTGTACAATTTTTATACATATTAGCTATACTTTCCCACCTTATTGTTTGAAAAGTCATATAAATAAAACTTTTAATAGAGGTACATCCTTCAAAGGTTCCATAATAACAGCCTACAGAAAGAGATTCAGCATATATATATGAATTTTTGTCTATTGTTAATGAAGTACAATTTTTAAACATTTCCATAAAACAATAAGGTTTGTTATTATGATTGAATATTATATTTGCGGGAGATTTTAAAGATGTACATCCTTCGAACATCTGGTAACAGCAATATTCTGAAAGATTATCAGCAGAAATTACAGGTGGTGTTTCTAAAGAAGTACAGTTAGCAAACATTCTATAATATGCAAGTTTAGATAGTGTCTTTATTGGTATTTCTGGAACATTCTGTAAAGAAGTACAGTTTTCGAACATAGATTCAAAACATCCATGAGAATTTGTTAATAAATTATGGAAGCCTGTATACTGATTATTTTTACTCATTTCCTTAATATTAAGTGCAGGTGCGTTTTCTAGATTCGTGCAAGAATAAAACATTTCATACATCCTTGTACATCTACAGTATCTGCATTTATATCTGGAACGTATGTAAGTGAATCACAATAAGAAAACATATTGGCATAACTTCGATATTTAATTTCTTTTGCGGGTAATACAGGTGCTTCTCTTAAATATTTACAGTTATAGAACATTTTTTCGTAACAAGATTGTTCAATAGTAGTTGCTGGTAAAGATGGGGGTAACACTAAATTAGTGTTTGAAAACATATATTTACATGAATTTATATCAGCAAACGTAAATGTAAAATTATTACTTATTTCATGGAGCTTCCAACATTTTTCAAACATACTTTCATAACAAGATTGTGTTAATCTTTTTGCTGGCAAATTAGATATTGATTCTAAATTTATGCAATTATAAAACATTCCCTTATAACATTCTTCTGCTAATTTTGTTGCAGGGAGTTCAGGCATTTTTTTGAGATATGTATTTACGAACATGTAAGAATAGCAGGCTTTCGTTAATTCTGTTGCAGGAAGTTCTGGAGGTATAATTATATAGTTAGTAGGGTTATTAATATTGTTTTTGCAAAATAATTTAAAGAAACAATAATCATCCATTTTTGGATGTATATTTTTTTCAACTTTTTTGTAGTCTAATAATGTTTCAATATTTCCATAACATTTTATATAAGAAAGAGTATTAATATTATTAAAGGACATACCTTTATTTACAGATTCTCCTGTAATTACTGTATTATTTTCTCCTCTTAAATAAATTACATTTTTATTTATTCCATCAAGGGTATTAATTATAGAACCATCCCATTCATTCCAATTTTCTGAATCAAAAGAATATTCTATAATTCCATTCCATGTTTTGTCTGATGTAAGTGTAAAAGGTTCTGAACCAAGAAAAACAAGGTAGTTTTTTTCTTTAGCAATTTTTTCAAAATTTGAATCTGAATAATAATATTGAATATCAAAATTAGGATTATCTGAATATCCCCCTGTTGTATTTTTAATCATATTCAAATTCCAGTTATTGTCAGAATTATTGGTACCTGATCTTGTCATTTTCCAGTTTTTATCACTTATTGATTCTTCATATAACTTAATTGAAGTGCAATTTTCGAACATAGATTCGAAACAACTTTCTGCTATAATTAAATTTTGTAACACAGGTAATTCTGTTATATTTATACATTTGTAAAACATTTTTTTATAGCAGAATGGAGTTAAATATTTTGCTGATAATTCAGGAATATTTTCCAGATTGGAACATTCAGAAAACATTGATTCATAACAGTGTTCTGCTAGAGTTGTTGCTTTTAATTCAGGACATGATTTTAAATTATTACATAAAGCAAACATATTTGCATAACTATAATTATAAACTATTTGAGCCGGAAGTTCTGGTGCATTTTTTAAACCACTGGCATAAAACATGTATTCGTAGCATCTTTCTGCCAGGTTTTCACTTCTTAAAACTGGAGAATTTTCCAAGCTTGTACAGAATACAAACATTCTTGAATAACAACCGGCTGTTAAAACTCTTGCAGGAAGCTCTGGTGCTTTTTTTATATTTTTACATCCTTCAAACAAACCAGAATAGCAGTAAGAACTTAATTGTACAGCAGGTAATTCAGGTGTTGTTTCAAGGTTTGTGTTTCCTTTAAAAAGATTATTAAAACAATAAGATGCCATAAAAGGTTCTTTATTTTCCATTACTTCTGGAAAATTTAAAATGTTTAGTATATTTCCGCAGGAATAAATAGCTTTTTTACCACTTAGAACAAAATGATTGTTAGTTTCTTCTCCAGTAATAAATGTATTATTTTTTCCTCGGATATAAATAGTATTTGTATCTCCGGCAGTTATTTTAGAACCATCCCATTCATACCAGTCTAATGTATCTGTTGAATAATACAGGGTTCCGTTCCAGCTTTTTGATGTTTGATTTGTGGATAATGTAAATTTTTTTGTAGAATAAAAAGCAATACAGTAATTTTTTTTGGCAAGTCTTTCTGCATCAAGATTCAACTGACCTTCGGGAATGCTGAAAAAATCTGTACAGCCTGTTAATAAAAGACAAAAAGAAAGAATGGAAAATAATTTTTTAAACATTTTAAACCTCATATGTTTCTATAATATACTTAATTTTTATATTATCATTATCTGAAAAAAGTTTAAAGTTGTATATATATAGTTTGAATATTGAAAAAAAAATATATAGAAAGTATACTTTATTTATAAGGAAAGGTATTTTTATGCAAAAGTTAAAATCATTTTTAGTATTCAGTATTTTTTGTTTTAGTTTAATTTTTATTTCTTGTGAACAGCCTAATCAGAACAGTGGGGAAAATCAGATAGATGATGAAGAAGAAGTTTCTTTTGAAGGTTTCGATATTCTTTCAAGCTATCAGATAGATAGATATGGAAATGCGTGCGTAAGTTCCAGAGAAGATTTAATAATTGAATTTGATTTAGAAGATATAGATACAACAGATTATAGTTTTGAATATGAAAATAAAAATAAATATTTAACTAATGATTATATTACTTTAGAAAAAGCACAAAATAATCCTAAAAAAGTTATAATGACTGTAGAAAAAGAAATTTTAGTAAGTCTTGATGCAGATTATAATGTTGGTTTTGGCTATATAGAAAAAAATGCTATTGATGGAAAATTAATTGTTCAGAATACTTCTACACAGATAATTAAAGAAATTGAAATAGAAAATGTAAAAGTAAATTCCTGGCCTTTGAATATAGATACAATTAAATATGCTAATCTTCAATCGTATATTGTCTTTTGGACAATGAATTTAAGTAATATAAATGATATTCATTACGTTTCTGTATATTATAGGGATGGATTGAATGAAGATTTTTTCTTTACAGAGAATTATAACTTTATGGAAAAAGATAAAATATTCCTTACAAGTAATCAATATACAAGTCTATATTTACATGACTGGCCTGATTCACTTTTTCTTTCTTATAATATATATGATGTAGAGAATTCTTTGGTAGATGGTTCTATTTCAGTTACTATTAGAAAATCTTATAATCTTGAATATACTAAAGATCCTTTTGTTACAAAGATAGAATTAATTGATGATTATGGGCTTGTGAGTGATAATTCAAAAATTCATACTAATAAACTTAAGCCAATTGGCTCTAAATTTGTTGATAATATTAAAAATTATGAGAAACCAAATATTTTTTTAATGGATTCTAAAGGAAATAAATATACATTAGAATCTGATGAATTAATAGAATTTCCAGATGAAAAATTTTATATTGCAACTGATTTATTTAATAATAATGAAGTTGATTATTATAATTCTGAAGATGTAAAAAATAAAAAAGAACTTTCTACAGAATTTATTGAATATGATATAAATGGTTTTAAAGGAACGATTCATAGATATGATTCATTTTATGATAGTTTTACAGACAAGCAGGCTTTTGATATTAATAGGATTTATAATATAAATGCCTTCATAACAAGAGATTCTGTAGGATTACATAATAATAATGAACTTGAGTTAACAAAAGTTAAAGTTGCAAAGCCTTTTTATATAAAAGCAGATGCAAATTCTTCTATTGCAGATGGTTCTTTTGAAAAACCGATTAAATATTTTGATGAAATAGAAAATGTCATAAAAGCAGAAGATGGCGGTAAGTATATTAATAATACAGTATATTTATTTAAAGCATGTGGTGTTTTTGAAGAGGAAACATTAGAATTTTATAGAAATAGTTATGAATTTTATTATAAATATGATCAATATGCACCAACATGTATATATATTACAGCTAATGATTCTTCTACGTTAGTAAAAGAGTTAACAGTAACTGCAATGAATTCATCTTTATTTATTAAAGATATTAATGTGGAACATATAAATAGAAGTTTTCATGCAGGTTTTACTTTAGAAGGTGAAATAAATACTACAGTAAGTTATGCAAGTACTTATAATGATAATATTTATGAATTTAGAGGTGAAGATAATCAATATTATGTAGCATATAATACTGAACCTGTAGCAGAAATAGGTTTAAAAAATTATACAGGTGAAATAAGAATAATGGTTCATAAAAATGCAGGTAGTAGTTTTAATTATGCTTTGTTTAATTTTTCAGAAGAAGTAATAATTCCATCCCCATCACCTTATGACGATAATCCAGAAGGGACTGATGTATATGAAAATGAAAGACTTATTGTAATACCAATAAAATATAAAAATAATCCTGAAAAAGGTTTTACAGTTATTTTAGATTGTAGTCGTAATCTTAATCGATATGCATCTTGTAATAGCCATTATCATTGGCATATTGGTGAAAATGGACAATTGATTTATTATGAATCTGGTAAATAATCCTCCCCCCTTCTTACCATTTCCAAACAATACCGGCCTTTATGTCAAAAATAAGAACATCGCTGGCACTGGGCTGGTCGGTTACTTCGCTTAGTTTTTTGTCTTTGAAAATATCGAAAGGGTTGTCGGTTCTACCGTTGTAGTGGTAAAGCTGGCCTTGAATTTTTGGGCCGAAAAGACTTGTTAGTCCTGCGCTTAAAAATAAATTGTTTTTTAGCTGAAAGTTATAATCAGCATTAATTTTGTATCTTGTAAAAAATGCATTTTGGGTTGCACCCAGACAGAAATCTCTTGTGTGCTGTGTTTCGTCACTATGGTAATCGACTGTTTTAATTATGGAAACTGGCGAAATCAGTGTGGTAAGTTTAAAATCATGTCTGTCTTTCTGCCAGTCAAAACTGCATCCTGTAAAAATATAAAAGATTTTCTGGTAATAAAAAATATCGTTTACTCTTGCGGCATAGTGTGCGTATTCACTGTCCCAGGGTTCATTTTTTCCTGTTGAACTTTTACTTCTTGAACCATACCAGCCGTGTCCGTTTTTTGCCTGGAACGAATTATATGAATATGTAAAAATCATTTTGGGGCTGATTGTAAAATTATTTTTTTGTTTGAGTGCGATTTCAAATCCTAATGAACCTTCTAATCCTAATAAACTGTAATTATCAAAAATGTTGTAGCACATCTTAAAATCCGGTGTGTAATCATTATCATACATGTGGCCGCATCTAAAGGGGAGTGTGTAATTAAAATCAGCGAGCAGTTTTAAATCATTCAGTTTTGTATTAAAAGAAAGTCCTGTTTTAAAAAGTGGTAATGTCTGCCAGTCTAAATAACTTATGATGTAAGGTTTGTAATCTAAAACGTATAGATATTCTCCGTATTTTCCAAGTGTTATTGCTGTGTACGGATTTAATTCGAAATTTACTTTTACATCATTTTTATTTTCTTCTGCAAAAAGTGATACAAATCCTGCTGTTAGAAAAATTATTGTGATTAAAAACTTCTTCATATCATCATTGTATATTTTTTTTAAGAAAATGTCTAAAAACTTTGTGGCGTTTGATTTAATCTTTTAAATTCATTATAATCATAAAAATTATATCTGAGTTTTCTATAAACTAAGGAAGGAATGAAAATGAAAGCTATTGAATTAGAAAAAGCTTACGACCCTAAAACTTTTGAGGATCGTATCTACAGCGAATGGGAAAGTAAAGGTTATTTTAAACCTGCAAGTGATGAAGGTTCACCAATTCATGAACAATTTAAATGTCAGTGTGCAGACTGTAACAAAAAAACTAATACTTATTCTGTCGTCATTCCTCCTCCAAACGTAACTGGTGTTCTTCACATGGGACACGGTTTGAACAATACTCTTCAGGATATAGTAGTTCGTTATCATCGTATGAAGGGTGATAATACTCTCTGGTTAACGGGGACAGACCACGCTGGTATTGCTACACAGAACGTTGTTGAACGTCAGCTTAAAAAAGAAGGTCTTTCTCGTAACGATTTAGGTCGTGAAAAATTCCTGGAACGTACTTGGAAAGTTAAGGAAGATCATCATAATACAATTGTAAAACAGCAGAAGAAACTTGGTAACTCTACAGACTGGGACCGTGAACGTTTTACTTATGACGAAGGTCTTTCTAAGGCTGTTCGTGATGTTTTTGTTACACTTTACGAACGCGGACTTATGTACAAAGGTAAACGTCTTGTAAACTGGTGTCCTCGTTGTGGTACAGCTTTGGCAGATGATGAAGTAGACCATGAAGATACAAAAGGCGCAATGTATCACATCTATTATGAATATGCAGATGGTTCTGGAAAAATTGAATTTAACGGAACGCTGAATAAAACTTTAGATAATTCTTTTGTTTATATCCGTTTTGCAGATTTTGTTTTTAATGATTACAAATTCAACAAAATGAATTTCCTTGCATCGTATAATCAGAATAAATGTGAACTTAGAACAATTCAAAATGTAATTCCTGTTTCTTTGAATGCGATTTATGATATTTCTGAAAACAATGTTGATGTTAGATTTGAAAGTGATAATTTAAAACCGCTGTCAATTTTTTCAAAAAATGGAAACCAGGAAAATCTTTCATTGCTGAAAAATATGAATATTAATCTTGATGCAAAACTTGATTATCAGATTAATGAAAAGAAATTAAATTATAATTCAAATGGAAACATTTATTTGCCGGAAACATTAATTCCTGGAAGTGCCGTTGTTTCTTATGATTTATCTGGCAATGACAAAAAAATAAATGTAAACAGCTTTAATGTTGATGGTCCAAATTGCAGTACAAATGCAAAACTTTCGTTTATTTTTAAAACATTCCAGCTGAACGGACTTGTCGATTTACAAAAATACATATTGCCAAATGGAAATCTTATTTCAACAGAAGTTTATTTTGACCCGCTTGATTCTGGCGGATTCATGATTTTCTCTCCGCAAGTTTTCATTGGTGAACGGGCATTAACTGCTTTACAGGCCAGAGTTATGCCTCAAAATGATTCATTCGACTTTGATTTTG
>CALAUH010000062.1 GCA_937892225.1 uncultured Treponema sp. | reverse complement strand
TCGAACTTACCGCAGATAACTACTACTTCAGATTTTTCTTCATCAGCATATTTTTTTACAATATCTACATATTTGTTTGTACCTTGTGCAATTGTATCTTCATCAACATTTGCAACATAAAGAGTAGGTTTCATTGTAAGAAGGAACATATCATAAACTGCGGCTTTTTCATCATCTGTTAAATCTGCCATACGAGCACATTTACCATCTACCAAAAGAGGTCTGATTTTAGCAACTGCACTAATCCATGGAGCATATTTTTTTTCTTCTTCTTTACCAAGAGAACGAATTGCTCTTGTTACTTTATCTTGTCTTGCATCAATTGTATTAATGTCTGCCTGCGCAAGTTCCCAGTTGATTGTCAAAATATCTGATTCAGGATCAATTGGTGCTGCTTCATTTGCATTATCACGAACATGCATAATATCTGGATTATCAAAACATCTTACAACATGAGCAATAACTGAACATTCACGAATATTTGCTAAAAATTTATTTCCAAGACCTTCCCCCTGAGATGCGCCCTTTATTAAACCGGCAATATCAACGAATTTTACCGATGCAGGAGTCTTCTTTTTAGGATTATGAATACTTGCTAAAAAATCAAGACGTTCATCTGGAAGATCAACAATTCCTATATTTGGATCAATTGTACAGAAAGGAAAATTCTCTGCTGCGGCTGGAGCTGCAGTCAAAGCCGAAAATATTGTAGATTTACCAACATTTGGTAATCCAACGATACCACATTCAAGTGCCATAATAACCTCAATTTATATTTTATAATTAATTACTCAATACTGCTTTTGCAAGCTGGTCTGCACAACTTGTATTTTTAAAACCACATTTATTTCCAGATAACTTTTCTGCAATTTCTTCAGCTTTCATACCATCACAAAGAATTGAAATCGCTTTTAAATTACCGTTACATCCACCTTCAAAACTGATGTTTGTAATTGTACCATCTGGATTTTTGTCAAATGTTATTAAACGCGAACAAACTCCGCTTGTCTTAAAAGTTACAGTCATATTTATACCTATTAATATAATATCTTTTTTTTACAATTTTAACAATAAATATTGCGGTAAAACAACTATCGCAAAAAATATTAAACTTATCCATGTAAAAGTTTTTATAAAACTAAATGATTTTCCAGGATATTCTTTTACATAAATTCTTAAATTAATTACACTGGCAAGTGAACCGATTATTGAACATAAACCTGCACTGTCTAATCCATATAAAAGTGCTTTTAAATTCGAAGTAAAAGGCCATAAAACAATTGATGCCGGAACATTCGAAATTACCTGACTAAGTAAAATACTCCAGATATATTCATGACCATTAACAGAATTTTTTAGGAATTCAGAAATAACTGGATTTCTGCAGATTGATGAACTAAAAACAAAGAAACAGAAAAATGTAAGTAAAAGAATATAATCTGTTCGTAAAAGAATCTTATAATCAAAAATTAATAAAGCAAGAGCAACAATTAATGTAACATATGGCCAGAATTTTGTTCTAGTTACAATTGTAATTATGATTAAAATAAAAAGTGATATATACAAAATTCTTTTTTTACGACCATCTTTTGTCCATTTTTCAAAAGTATCCTGATTATCAAAAAGAATTTTTTCTTTCTGATCTTTTCTATATAAAAAAGAAATAAATACAAAAAGCAACGCTGCACTAAAAAGCCATAAAGGTAACATCATTAATAAAAATTTAGATGATGAAATTCCACTTTGACTGTATAAAAATAAATTTTGAGGACTTCCAAAAGGTGTTAATAAAGAACCTCTAATCGCTGCAATATTTTCAAAAGTTAAAACCGGAAGAATATATTTTTCTTTATTTCCAGCACGGAATAAAATAATTGTCAAAGGAACAAAAATGATTAAAGAAACATCGTTTGTTACAAACATCGACGAAAGAAAAACTGAATATACAAAAAAACAAGTAAGAAGCTTTATCGAACTGATTCGTGCACTTTTTTGTAACAGAGGTGCAAAAATATTTTCTTTTTTAAATCCTTCCAGAACTGTTAATAACATAAATAAAGTTGCAAGAGTTTTCCAGTCAATTCCAACAAGAAGTTCTTTTGAAGGAGGAGTAATAAAAAGAGAGACAAAAGCAGCTAAAAGAGAAACCGATAACATGATTTCTTTTTTAAAAAGTACAATAATTTTTTTCATAGTGCGATTATATCATAACAAACACTTTAATTAAACAAGAAATACAATAAATCTTTGACTTACAAGACTCATATGCTATAATTTTAAAATGATTAATACAACTTTGTGTTATATAGAAAAAAATAATTCTTACCTGATGATACATCGGACTAAAAAAAAGAATGATTGTAATCATGATAAATGGATAGGAATTGGCGGAAAATTCGAAGAATGTGAAAGCCCACAGGATTGCGTTGTACGTGAAGTTCTTGAAGAAACAGGCATAGTTTTAAAAAAAGCAGAATATCGTGGAATAATTACTTTCGTTTCCAAAGATGATGATGAAGTCTATTATGAACTTATGCATCTTTTTTATTCAAAAGATTTTATTTTACCACCAGACAATAAACTCCCCTCTTGTGATGAAGGCATACTTGAATGGATACCAAAAGATAAAATGAATGATTTACCACACTGGCAGGGAGATGAAATCTTTCTTGATTTATTAGACAAAAAGGTACCATTTTTTTCACTAAAATTAATTTATGAAAATGGAATATTAATTGACTCAAAACTAAATGAATATAATTAAAGAAGAACGAAAATGAAAACAGTTGTAAAAGAATTATCATATGATGAAGTAATTAAACTAAAAAAAGATAAAATCAAAAATCCTAAAAAGCCATTATTATTCTGGCGGTTTTTAATTAAAACTCTTGGCAAAAAAGACCTGAAAGAAACAAATTTTTCATACAAAAAAATTGATATGGAAAAATTAGGTGATAAAGAACCTTGTTTAATTTTAATGAATCATTCCTGTTTTATGGATTTAGAAATAGCAGAATCAATTTTTTACCCAAGACCATTAAATATCATTTGTACAAGCGATGGTTTTGTCGGTAAAAACTGGTTGATGCGACAAATTGGCTGCATTCCGACAAATAAATTTGTTTCAGACTTTGTTATGGTAAAACAGATGAAATACGCTTTAGACAGATTAAAATCATCTGTATTAATGTATCCCTAAGCTAGTTATAGTTTTGATGGAACTGCTACACCATTACCATCATCTTTAGGAAAATGCTTAAAATTATTAAATGTTCCTGTCATTATGATTAAAACATACGGCGCCTTTGCAAGAGATCCTTTGTATAACAATCTGCAAAAACGAAAAGTAAATGTAAGTGCTGATGTAAAATATTTACTCTCAAAAGAAGACCTTCAAAATAAAACAGCTGATGAAATCAATTCTATTTTAACTGAAGAATTTACTTTTGATAACTGGAGATGGCAGCAGGAAAATCAAGTTAGAATTAAAGAAAATTTCAGGGCAGATTATTTAAATCGAGTTTTATACAAATGTCCATGCTGCACACAAGAAGGACAAATGCAGGGTAAAGGAATATTTTTAACCTGTAAAAAGTGCGATGCAACCTGGGAACTTACTGAACAAGGATTTTTAAGACCAAGCGGTGCAGTTATAAGTAACCGATTTGAACAGGTTTCTGACTGGTTTAAATGGCAGAGAGATGAAGTTCGTAAAGAAATTGAACGCAGTGTCTACAAACTTGCCGAAGATGTTGAAATCTACATGATGGTAAACAAAAAAGCAATTTATCATATAGGTTCCGGCTTTTTACAGCATTCAAATTCTGGATTTGTATTATCTGATTCAGAAGGTAAATTCAGATATGAACAAAAACCTCAATCATCTTACAGTTTATATTCAGATTATTACTGGTACGAATTAGGCGATATGATTTGTATTGGTGATATGAAAACACTTTATTATTGTTTCCCCAAAAAGTCTGGAGATATCGTTGCAAAAGCAAGAATTGCAACAGAAGAAATGTATAAACTATATAAATCCGGTGAATTAAAATAATTTAAACATATTGATAAAAAAGAAAAATTAGTTTAAACTAAATATAAGTTTGGGGAATTAGCTCAGTTGGCTAGAGCATCGGCTTTGCAAGCCGAGGGTCAGGGGTTCAAGCCCCCTATTCTCCATTCATCATTTTATTTCAACCTTTTTAGATGTTATAAAGTTTTTATAACATCTTTTTTTTTGTTTAAATAAAAAAAGACTGAACGAAATAATTAAATTTCATTCAGTCTTTTTACTAATTAACAATAACTAATTAGTTTTTATATTGACCTACCAACTCTGGGAAATCAAAGTTCTTTTCGATAAAGTATCTAAGGTCAAAGTCTTCATGTGTTACAACAACTAAAATAGTTGCATGAACAGCAAGATAATCTGAAATAACTTTCATAACATGTAAACGTGTATCAAAGTCAATATGTGCAAAAGGTTCGTCTAAAAGAAGAATATCAGGTTTTGCAGTTAATGCTCTTGCAATATCCATACGTTTCATTTCTCCAGAAGATAATGACTGAGGATATGCATCAAGATGTTCTTTTGTTAAACCAACTTTTACAAGATTTTCAGCAAGTTCTTCAATTGTACCTTCATTTCCTGCAGATACAATCTGTTTAAATGAATCTCTAATCTTCAAATCTGGGAAGAAAGAGAAACGTGAATCCTGCTGAACAACTGCCATTCTTTTTCTGTATGGTTTAAATACTAATGGATCATGACCTTTCTCTTTTGGTTTAAGAGCAACAAGATCTTTACCTTCCATTAAGATTTCACCGCTAGTTTCATCAAGAAGACGAAGAATAGCTTTAATAGTACTAGATTTACCACATCCAGATGGACCTGTAATACCATAAATTGTTGAACGTTCAAATGTAAGGTTCAATCCTTTAAATGCAGTAAATTTTCTTTCACCGAAAATACCACGTTTATTATAAGATTGAGCAACTTCTTTTAATTCAATTGCTGAACCAGAAGCGCCTTTCTTTGCAACAGGTTTTTCATAACCTTCCATTTCTGGTAATTTCTGGATTTTACTTAAATCACCGTCATTAAGCATATAAGCCTGTGTAAGATTCAAGCGTTTTATAAAATCAAGATCATGACTTACCATAAGGAAAGTTTTTGTTTTATCACTTAAGATTTCTTTGTTCAAGAATTCAACAAAGTTTTTTCTTAAGTTACGGTCAAGGTTAACAGTTGGTTCATCAAGAAGAATCAAATTACCTGGACGAGAAAGAAGAATCATCAAAGTAATTCTCTGCATTTCTCCACCAGAAACTTCATCTGGATAAAGACGAGCAAAAGCTTCAAAATCCAAAGTAAAGAATTCTTTAAGTCTTCTTACAATTTCACTTCTACAACCAGGAGCGAGTAAGTTCAAGTTCTGATCCAAAGTTAAAGCTGCATTCATTACCTGTGCAGTTTCAGCTGGAACGAACATTAAACCAGACTGTTCAATAGTTGTCCACTGATCAAAATCAAGTTTTTTACCGTCAATATAACCATTTATATCATTTACTTTTAAATTTCCCTTAAAAGTAAAAATCTTTGTAGAAAGAATACCTGCAATTGATTTTAACAATACTGATTTACCAGTACCAGTTGGTCCCATAATTACAGTAGAAGTTCCTTCATCAATTGTAAGATTACATTTTTTAAGAGTAACTCTGTCATATAAATGAATTTCAAAATCTTCAAAAACTATAGGCTTCATTATGCAACCTCCTTGTTATCATTTAAGATGATAAGGAATGCAACACTAATTGCAATAAGGAAAATAGATGGCAACCAGAAGAACAAAGGATTTCCAACACTACCAAAAAGTAATGTACCACGATTAGCGGCAATTAAAGCTCCAGGACTTAAATGTGCAGGAGTTCCATATGTACCAAAACCAACCTGAATAACGAAACCAAAAGATGTATCAAGAACTAAAGTTTTAAGTAAGATTCCGGCAGCTACACGTTTGATTGTATCAAGCATTAAATCAGTCTTCATTAAAACAGACAAAATACGTCTTTTTGGGAAACCGTATGAACGGAAAGAAACACTATATTTTCTGTTATACAAATCTGATAAAGGAATAGTAATACTTCTTATGGCTTCTGGTAATGTTGTGGCAGTTGCAGCAAGTACAAAGACAAACAAAGAAACCCATTCAGATACATCACCTTTTGTTCTAGCTAAAACACCAGATACTGGAGCATAACAGAATAAAGCAATAAGGATTGATGGAACTGATTCAATTGCATTCAAAATATTTGAGAAGAATCTACCGAATGTAATAGATAAAACGCTCAAATAACCGAAAAGCAAACTTATTATCATTGCAAATACAAGTGTAGAAATTAAAGTCAATGAAAGTTCTTTAAATGATGATAATAAAGAATTCATATAATTATCTGCACGTAGACAATCTGGAACAATACTGTCAAAACAAGTATAAGGTATCCAAGAAATAATAAGTGGTAAAATTAATACTATGATTAATAAAAGTTTAAAGAAATTAAATCGCTTTTTCATATACCCTCGGATAAATTAAGAACAATATTGTTTTTACAAGGAATGATACAACAGCATTTACACAGAGCAAAATGAATACAGAAGTAATAAGCAAGTCTGTATTTGTAGCAAGCAATGCATCAAGAAGTGTACTTCCAAGGCCAGGGAAACTGAATGCAATTTCAGCAATTGTAACAGAACCAATAATAGCAGGAACTTTTCCGGCAAGATAAGGAATAAATCTTGGTAAACTTGAAGAGAACAAGTAACCTGAATAAGTTCCTGGTAATGGGAAGAAAAGACCTAAGTTATGACCAAGTGTTGAATAAACAATGGCATGTGTCTGATCTATCTGATTTAACATATCTGTCTTCAAGAAGTTTGTTGCATCCCATGAAAGTCCACCAAATAATACTGTTAAAAGAGCAATAATTGGTAAAGAGATTCCGTTTCCAATTACAACATAAAGAACCCAGAATCCTACAAACAATGGTACTGCAGCTAAAACTGAAGTGATAATATTAAAAAATTTACTTATACGTTCAATTTTTTTCTCACCATGATGAATAGAAAGATAACGACCAGTTACAGCATTTGCTGATCTTGAAAGAGAAATTAAAATTAAGAAAACGAGAGAAATTAATGCTAATGGTAATGTTACAGCTGCACCAGAAGCAATAATCTGTCCAGAACTAAATCCTGGATGTAATTTCGAATAATCACTGGAACCAGAAATTAACAATAAAAATGATTTTAAAGCATCTAAGTATGCTTCAGGTGGTGCACCAATAGAAAGTAAATAAAGCGCAGAAAGCACCACAGTTCCTACAATGGCAAAAATAATACCATGAAGGAGCAATTCTCTACCTAAAAAACGCAAGAATCGCATTTGTTCTCCCAAAAAAAAATCAATCCGAAAAGAAATAATATTTTTGAATTGATTTTCTTAAAAACATACATTACGAAAATGTATTAATAGAATTTAGATTTTGCAACGCAAATTTGAATATTAAATTTTAAATAATAAATCAAAGTGTGTTAAAAGAAAGCCCTTGATTTTGATTTTTAAATATTGTAAGGCAAATGACGTTAATCATTTGCCTTACATAAAATTTTAATTAGTTAGAAAATTTCCAATCTTCTACAGAAAGGAATGGGTTATCTGAACCAATTACAACGTTAGATAAACCACGATAGTAAACATCTTTCTGAAGTGTACAAAGTGGAATAGTTGGAGAAAGATCAGCAAGTTTGTTATAAACTTTCATAGAAAGTTCAGACCAACCTTCTGTTGTAACTTCTTTGTCCCACTGATCAAATAAAGCATTTAAGTTTTTATCAGAGATTCCTGTAATGTTTTCTGCTCCATCTGAACGATAAAGTTCACCAAGAGAAGAATAAACATTATCAAAACCTTCATGATACATTAAAGCTAATTCATAAGGTTGATTAACAATTGGAGTACCTGTAATAAGAATAATTCTTGTTTTTGGATTTTCTCTCTTTCTATTTAAAATATCTTTTTTTTCT
>CALAUH010000061.1 GCA_937892225.1 uncultured Treponema sp. | reverse complement strand
AAAAATAGTGATTTTTTAAATAGCCACAGTTGAACACGGATGAGATGAAGAAACAGAATAGGGAGATAGCAGTCAGCATGTAGCAGAGAGCAAACAGCATTATCCTTCCCATCCTGTTTCTTATTAAAATTTTATTTTTTTACAATTTCTCTTGCACGTTCGAGGGCCTGTGTAATATTATCATAAATATTTTCACGACCAAGTTTATCTGCCATGCCTGTTTTTTCAAGGAGCATATATGGTTGTGTATGAATTCCGCTTATAACTATTGTAATATTTTTTCTGTCACAAGCAGCTTTAGCCTGTTCTAATGCACGAATACCACCTGCATCAAGATAGATTGTGTTACGCATTCGTAAAATTAAAACTTTACAGTTTGTCTGTGCACGTTCTGTTGCAAGTTCGAATTTTCTTACTGTACCAAAGAATAATGGACCTTCAATTTCATAAACAAAACAATTTTCTGGAATATCAAGATTTTCTGCCGGCTGATCTTTTTTAATACCGCCTGTTAAAACTTCGCGTTCATTTTGAACTTCGCTTAAATCAATCATTTTTTTGATAAAGAAGAATGCTGCAAAACCAAGACCTACTTCAATTGCGACTGTTAAATCTACAAATACTGTAATTAAGAATGTAACTGCAAAAACGCAGATATCTGATTTTTGACCTTTTAATAATGCTCTGATTGCCGGAAATCCTGCCATATTCCATGCAACATTAATCAAAACTGCTGCTAAAGCGGCCATTGGAATATACGCTGCATATTTTCCTGCAAAAAGTAAAATCAATAAAAGTGTAAGTGCATGAATTATTCCTGCTATTGGGGAACGTCCGCCGTTTTTAATATTTGTGGCAGTTCTTGCGATTGCACCTGTAGCTGGAATGCCGCCGAAAAGTGGAGATGCTATATTTGCAACACCCTGGGCAATTAATTCCATGTTTGAATCGTGTTTTGAACCGATCATACCGTCGGCAACTACTGCACTTAATAATGATTCAATTGCTGCTAAAACTGCAATAGAAATGGCTGTAGGGAATAATGTTGTGATTGTTTTTATACTAAAATCTGGAAGCTGTGGAACGGGTAGTGTAGTTGGTATTACATAATGTTCTGTTCCGTCTGCAAATTTTCCGATTGTATCTGTTGTAAGTCCGCATGTTTTTTCCAGGATGATAGAAACAACTGTTGCAAGAATGATTACAACAAAACTTCCAGGAATCTTTTTAATAAACTTTGACCAAATAAAAATAAATGCAAGACAAACTGCTGCCATAATAAATGAATATGTATTTATTGTTCCTGCTGATTTTATGTATACAATCATTTTTGGTAAAAAATCACCAGGCATTTTTGAATATTCTTCTCCAAGAATCATCATTGGATTTGTAAAATCCGGATGTAATCCAAAGAAGTCTCCGAGTTGACCTGCGGCAATTGTAACTGCAATACCAGCTGTAAATCCTGTAACGATTGTATATGGAATAAATTTTACAAGGCCGCCCATCTTAAAAGCACCGAGCAAAATTAAAATAATCCCTGCCATTACTGTAGCTGTTGCAAGACCGCTCATTCCATATTGAGCAACAACTCCATAAACGATGACTGCAAAAGCTCCTGTTGGTCCGCCAATCTGAACGCGGCTTCCTCCAAAAGCACTGATACAAAATCCTGCGATAATTGCTGTAAAAAGACCTGCTGCAGGATTAACTCCTGAAGCAATTGCAAATGCGATGGCAAGTGGTAGTGCGACAATTCCTACAATTACACCTGCGATTAAATCACTTAAAAATTTTTTGGCATCATAGCCTTTTAATGAATTTAATAATTCTGGTTTCATGATGAGTAATTATAGTGAAAGCAGGTTAAATATTTAAGTATTTTTCAAATAAATTTTTAAGTTTAAGATAAGTTTTTATCTGTGTTTCTTCTTTTGAATAAGCCATTCTGATTAAATCATTCAGCGGATTATTTTCTAACTGTTTGTTTATTGTATCTAATTCATTTTGTAAATCTGAAGAATTGATTATACATTTTTCTACTGCTTTGTTTATAAGTTCAATTAAACTTTTGTATGCTTTAAAAAAAGCATTTTTAGTTTCAGAAAAATCTGGGCGCAAGAAAACTTCTTTTGTTTTGTAAATTTTATTTGAATCATAATTTTTATTGAATATTAAAGAATCTTCCCTGCAGATTTGAATGCCTGGAATTTTAAGACTTTCTGGTGTGAGCGTATAATTATTTATTTCTGGTGTTTTTTGAATCTGACTTTCGAACCACCATGCAAACATAATCATCTTGGAATCTGTTAAAACTTTTTGTCCAAGATAATTTTCTTTATATTCAAGATTAGATTTTATCATGCTTGATGAATTAAGAAATTCTATTGTTTTAATTCTGTTGTTTATAAGATTCCATTTGTTTTCTGCATTACTTCCTTTTATATGTGTTTCTTTTAAAGGATAAGATAAATCTAAACCACAGAAATATATGTTTTTTGATTTTAATTTTTTTGCCAGAGTCCATGCAACTGAAGCAACGGAACCGCCTTCTCCTAAATTACCAAACGGATTGTTCTTTTCAAAAAATTCACTTATCGGGATTCTGTCTGAACATATTAAAATTTCTTTTGCCTTAAATCTGAATGCTGCCGGATGAACGCTTAATGGTAAAATCAAAATGCTTTCCGGGGCTTTTAATTTTGCGATATGTTCAAAAGCATAAAACTGCGGATCTGTTAAAATTATAAAATCTGGCTGTACGTTAATTTTTAAAAGTGCAAATAAAGCTGTTTCTACACAGATGATTGTACATTTTTTTTGTAATTCAGGAAGTTTCGGAAGTATTTTTTGTAAGGAAGGTCCTGCCGCAACAACGATACAGTTTTCCGGTTCATATGAATTATCTTTTAAAAATTCATTTACAGTTCTGTGATTAGAAAGATTGTCTATGTTTCTAATGCTGTTTCGAATCCATAAATCAAGGAATTTATTTTTTGTTGCAGTGTTAATTTTATTCTTCTGTTTATTTCTGTTTATCAGTTCTAAGATTGCATCAAAATATTTTTGTGAATGTTGAGTAAAACTTTTCTGTGAAAAAATAAATGAATTGTTTAAACCGTCTGAATCAAAAGAAATCTGATTTTGATTTTCGATAAGCGGCATGACCTGGTCTATAGGACAGTTGATCGCGAGAATTAAATTTTGAACTTTAAAAACTTCTTCCCAGTCTAAGAGACTTATTGCACCTAAAAAATGATTGATATCATTTTCGAAAATAATTAATTTTTGTTTTTCTGTAATTTCTGGTGATATTGATTTTAACTGGTAGCCAAGACCAAATCCTAAAAAAATAATATTCTGTACATTTTTAATCTGATTTACAATTCCTAACGATTCTCTTGTCGGGTTGTATGCAGAATGTAAAAGAATATTGTTTTCTGTATCTGAATTTTCACTTGCAGTTATTTCTCCGTTTTTTGCAGTCTGAATGTTCCAGAAGGGGAGTGAGTTTATATTGTCTGCATATTTATTTTCGAAAAGTTCTATATCATTTTGAAAAAGAGAATATAATGCGGAAAATCTTTTTTTTAAGTTCTGTTTATTTTTATTCCAGATTGAGTTCAATTACCATATCCTTTGTAACAGGAGTTCCTGGCTCTGGCGACTGATTAACAACCCAACCACTTCCGTTTATGTATACATTAATGTCTTTTAATTCGAGTAAAGGTAAAAGTTCTTTTTTTGAACTGCCTGTAAAATCTGGTAATGAAGAACCGATTTTTATAGATTTTTTAGATGGTATTTTAATTACACCGTTATGTTCTACTGAAGAAGCTCCGCCTCTGCTCATTCCAAGATGATCGATGATAATATCTGCGGCTTCTCCGATTACTGGTGCAACAATTCGACCGGCATAAGTTTCACCTTTTGCTTTTTCTACAACAATGTAAAGACAGATTTGTGGATCTTCTACAGGGAAAAGTGCAATACAGTTTGAAAGAAAGTCTGTTTCACTGTATCCACCGTGTTCTTTATCTGCCATTTGTGCAGTTCCGGTTTTTACACCAATAGATACGTCACCGATGTTTGCTTTTGAACCTGTTCCGGTTGTCGCAGTTGTTTCCATACAGCTTAAAATATAATCAGCTGAGTTTTTACTTAAAGCCTGTTCTTTATATTCTGGAACGTGTTCATAAAAAACTGTTCCGTCTTTATTTGTAATTTTATTTATAACTGTTAATTTTACTGGAACACCACCGTTTCCAATTGCAGTGGCGGCCTGAACCATCTGTAAGGCAGAAACGCTTATTTCCTGTCCGATTGCAATTGTCGGTTTTGAACGTGCAGACCAGGATTTATTGTCAGGTTCTTTTACAAATCCGGTTGTTTCTCCAGAAAGTTCAATTCCAGTTTTTGAACCAAAGCCGAGTAATTTAATTCTGTTTATAAATTCTGTTTCAGATATTTTATCACTGATTTGTCCTAAAACATCATTACATGAATATTTTAAAGCTTCGCGAGGTGTAAGCCATCCGTGATTATCAAGACATTTGATTCTTACAGTTTCGCCGCTTGCTAATTTTCGTTCGTATGCACCGTTACATAAGAAACTGTCGTTTGGCGAAATTGTTTTTTCATCATAAACTATTCCGACTGTAAAAATTTTAAATACAGAACCTGGTTCATATGCATTGTTTGCAGGTCTGTTGATTTTTGCATTTGCATCTGCAAGTCCGTATTCATTTAAATTTACAGAAGGTAAACTTACATAAGAAAGAATTTCTCCGTTTTTACAGTTGACTGCAATCAGCATCATACTTTCGGCCTGAGTTTCTGACATTGTCTTGTAGGCAACCTGTTCAAGTTTATATTGAAGGTTTGCATCTATTGTAAGATATATATTTTTAGGTTGATTCTGATTATCTGAATTATAATCAATTTCCGGAGAAAGAATATTTTGCTGTGAAAATTCAATTCCTGCTAAACCTTTTCCTTCGTCTCCCATGTAACCGATTAACTGGGATGCAAGAGAGTAGTTTGGATAGATTCTTCCTGGAATTTTTTCGTAGTTTATAAAAGTATATCCGTAATCATTAGCAATAAGACTTATTTCTTTATATTCATCCTGATTTGCTTTTTTCTTTAAAATTACGTATTCCTTCTTTTTATCGATTTTTTCTAATAATTCGCTTTCTGTCATTCCAAAAAGTGGAGCCATTGATTGTGCAAATTCTTCTTTATTTTTAATGTCTCTTGTATTTAATCCGATTCTGTAAAAATTTGTCTGAACTGCTAAAGGAGATCCTAAACGGTCAAAAATGGAACCTCTTTCTGTAAAATTGTGTGTGGTTGTATTAGTATTTACAGTTTTTAGTGCAAGTTTGAGATAAGTAAAAAGAATTAATAGAATAAAAACACTGCATATTGCAAAACAAAAAAATGTTCTTTTCTTTTTAAAAAAATCGTTCATCAGTCCTTCCTGATTACTCTGCCAATTATATTCTTGCAGGAAACAAAACCGTAATCTCTTGAATCAATTGAATTTTCATAATTGTCACCAAGAACAAAAACATAGCCTTCCGGAACTTTTTCTGTATCTTTTAGCCAATTATATTGACGTTGATTTAAGGGTACGTGTTTTCCACTTATATTCAGATAATAATTACTATACTGTGAATTATAGAAAATTTCTAGATATTCATTACTTGATAGTACGCATCTTTTTACAACAATTTTATTGTCATGAAGAAAAATTACGATATCATCCTTTTTGGGTTCTTTCCATTGAAAAAAATACTGGTCGGTAAAAGGTTTGGAAAGTCCGTATGCCAGGCGGTTTATAAGTATGATTTGATTCTCTTTTATAGAAGGATTCATTGAATCGCCTTTTATTTTAAGAAAATCAATAACAAAAAATTTTAATATGAATGCAGCAATTAAAGATAGAATTATGATTGTAAAACATCGTTCAGAACGTTTTTCGTAATATTCTGCAGATATTATTGGAGTAGAATTTTTTGTGTCGTTATTTGTAATCTTTTTGCTTTTCATATATTTTATTTTAATTATAAATAATTCTAAACCCGGTTTTAGTTTCTGTCGATAGAGAAAATATGGAAATTATTAGTTTTATTTGCGATGAACCACAAACATCAAATTCATTAGGATTATTTAAATCAACAAGAGGCTCGGCTTTTCTTTCTAAAAAAGAGAAGAAATATGATGAAAAAAGTGATGTTAAGTTTGACTTTACTTTTCCATCAGATAATCAGACTTTTAGAGCAGGTAAGGTAAGAAGACCTTTTTCTGTTTTAAACATTTTTTCTGATATTGGACATGCAATCTGCGTTTTAGCCTTGTCTTTTAGAAAAAATTTAAAAGTCAGTATTATCAGTTTATTATCTGTAATTGCTGTTATTACAGGCGGTATTTTTATTTATCGCTGTGTTAATTATAAAATTAATCATACAGGACCTTCGACTTTTGGAAGAACAGACGGCTTAAATCAGGAAGAACTTGATAAATTTATGCAGATGTTCGCACTTGAAGGAACAATTGAAAATCCTGAAAACAGTGAATATTCTTCAGACTCTGTAAAATTAAATCCTGCTGTAATTATGGAACCGGTTTCTTATCAGACTTATAAAGTAAGAAGCGGGGATACAATCAGTGGTATTGCAAAGAAATTTGGACTTTCAAATATTGCAACTTTAATTTCTGTAAATAAAATTACTAATGTACGTCATCTTGTTGCAGGTCAGAAACTTACAATTCCAAATATGGATGGAATTATTTATACAGTTTCGAATGGTGATTCAATAAATAAAATAGTAGAAAAATATAATGTAAAATTAGAAACATTACTTGATGTAAATGAGCTTACAACTGAAACACTTTCTAAAGGTCAGGAATTGTTCCTCCCAGGCGTTGGTATGGACAAAAATGCTCTTGCTGAAGTAATGGGTGATTTATGGAAACTTCCAATCAAAGCTTCTTTCAGATGGTCAAGTCCATATGGAAACAGAATTGATCCTATTAAAGGTGTAAAATCATTCCATACAGGAACAGATATGGCTTGTCCTACTGGAACTTCAGTTTATGCAGCTATGAGTGGTACAGTTTCTTTTACAGGTGTTTCAAGCGTATTCGGAAATTATATCATCATAAAACATTCCGGCGGATATCAGACTTTATATGCACATTTATCTAAGATTCTTGTAAAGAAAGGACAGTGGGTAGATCAGACTTCTAAAATCGGTTTAGTTGGTTCAACAGGATATTCTACAGGTCCACATTTACATTTTACAGTTTATAAGAACGGTAAATTAATAAATCCAATGACTGTCTTAAACAAAAGATAGAACAGTAAGGTTGTAAAATAAATGAATTATTCAACAGCAGTTTGTAAAGGATGCGGAAGAACTATGGATAAAGAATTTATCTATTGTCCATGGTGCGGTGTTTCAAGAGTTTCTTCAGAAAATGATTCTTTAGATGTTTTGTTTACAAAATATGAACAGGAACAGAAAGAAGTTCGTCGTCAGAAACTTTATGATATGGAACAGCAGTTAGATGAACTTGAAAGAGAATTGTCTATGCTTGTTTTAAGTACACAGATGCATAAATAAAGAAAAGATTTGTTATATTTCCGTAATTGGTATATAATTTTATCTATATTAGTGAAAAAGTTTTTAGTAGACACGTATGTGTTTAGATTATTTATCCTTTTTTTAGGAGTTTAGAATGAAAAAGATAATTGTTTCATTACTTTCACTTTTTGTATTAGTTAGTGCGGCTTCTGCAATTGAATTTTCTGCAGATGTAAATTTCACAATGCCAATGCAGAGTTTCTCTGGTTCAGATCTTTTTTTAAAAGATTATACTGAATTTGATTTCGGTACAGGTTTTGATTTTGGAATTTCTGCTATGGTAAATAAACGTTTTGGTGCTAAAGTTGATTTAGGATTAAATTTCCCTCAGAATTATAAAAGAACTTATAAAGAGTCTGGAAATAAAACAGATATTAATTATAATAGTGAATTGAAAGCATATAATGCATTCAGTATCTTTGCAGGACCTAAAATTAATATTACAAGTACAAAAAATTATTCTGTTACTGTAATACCAGGTATATTAATGCAATTTTATACAGCTGAAACAAAACCTGCACCTTTAACTAATATTACAACAACAACAAAATGGTCAGAATGGGGTGCTGGTGCAGAAATTCAGGCAACATATACAATTTCAACAAACTTATATGCTAACTTTGCATGTCCATTAGTTTGGAAATTCAGTAAGTCTGATGATAATGGTTCAAAAGATTTGAAAGTATTCTATTTCCAGCCAAAATTCGGTATTGGATATAAATTCAAATAATCAAAACTAAAACAATAATTTTCATACTTAAAGCGGAACTTGTTTTTCAGGTTCCGCTTTTTTTTATGTAAATATAATAAATTTCTTAAATTTAAGATTTTATGCTATACGAATTAAAAATTTGATATTATAATTAACATAATTAATTTTTTTTAAGGAGTTTTAATAGTAATGAAAAAATTATTAGGAATCGTTATTTCTTTATTAATCTGTGCAACTACAGTTTTTGCTTTAGATTTAAAAGTTGATGCAAATTTTATTTTGCCAATAGAATCTTGGTCTGAAAAAGATGAAGGAGAAAATTTTATTTCAAAAACAAATTATTCAGAAGTTGCACCAGGTATTGATGTAACTGGAACTTATATGTTTACAAAAGAATGGGGTGCAAGACTTTCAGTAAGTTATTTTTTCCCTGCAAGTTATACACAGGAAGAGATATTAACTTATAAAAATGCTAATCATAAAGCTATAAACAAATATAGATATTCTTTTAAAGATGCTTATTCAAATGGTGTTGTAAATTCTATTATAGTTTTTAATATTAATCCATCAGCTGTTTATACATTTATTAATAAAAAGAAATATAGTGTTAGTGCTGATTTAGGATTTATTTATCAGAAGTATACAACAAGATTTACATATGATACTGATGAAAAAATTACATTTAGTTCACAAAATTTTGGTTTAACAGCAGGTGTTTTTGGAACATATGAATTTATGAGTAATATTTATGCAACTGCAGCTGTAGATTTAGGGTGGATTATGTATACTCAAGGTGATGATGGAAAATCTACTGGTATCCATAGATTCTATTTTGCTCCAAAAATTGGTGTAGGATATAAATTCTAATTTTAAATTAATATTTTATCTTGTAAAAACAGATTTCGTCTTTAAAAGATGGAATCTGTTTTTTTTTATAAAAATTGTATTCATAATTAATCTTAACAAAAAATAAAAAAATTGATAAAATCAAAAAAATTAGAGGTAAAACATGTCTTTAGATAAAATGCGCAATATTGGAATTATGGCACATATTGATGCTGGAAAAACAACTACAACAGAACGTATTCTTTATTACTCAGGAAAAATTCATAAGATTGGTGAAATAGATGACGGTCAGGCAACAATGGACTGGATGGCACAGGAACAGGAAAGAGGAATTACAATCTGTTCTGCTGCTACTACTACTGACTGGAAAGGTTATCAGATTAATATTATTGATACACCGGGACACGTTGATTTTACTGCAGAAGTAGAACGTTCTTTACGTGTATTAGACGGTGCTGTTGCAGTTATTTGTGCAGTAGACGGTGTTCAGCCTCAGACAGAAACTGTATGGAAACAGGCAGATGAATTTAGTGTTCCTAGAATCTGTTTTATGAATAAAATGGATCGTATTGGTGCTGATTTTTTTGCATCTATGGATGATGTACATGAAAAATTTGGTGTAGACTGTCTTGCATTACAAATACCAATTGGACAGGGACAGGATTTTGAAGGTGTAATTGATTTATTAAAAATGAAAGAACTTCGTTTTGAAGGAGACGAAGGTGAAAATGTAGTTGAATCAGAAATTGCTGCAGAACGTCTTGATATGGCTAATGAATATCGTGAAAAATTAATTGATATGGTTGCCGGCAGTGATGATGCACTTATGGAACTTTATCTTGATGGAAAAGAAATTACTATTGAACAGTTAAAGGCTGCAATTAGAAAGGGTACAATCAACAGAGTTTTTGTTCCATTTGTAATGGGTAGTGCACGTCATAATCAGGGAGTTCAGCCACTTATTGATGCAGTTGTAGATTATCTTCCATGTCCGACAGATGTTCCTGCTGCAAAAGGTCTTAAAATCAAAAAAGATGTACAGGAAGATGTTGAAGTTCCATGTGATGTTACAAAAATGCCGTTAGGTCTTGTATTTAAAATTCAATAT
>CALAUH010000060.1 GCA_937892225.1 uncultured Treponema sp. | reverse complement strand
AAATCCAGAAAATTCAGGATGAACAGAAACAGCAGGAAGCTGAGTTTGACAGAAAAGAAAAAGAAGCTACAAAGGGTGGAGATAAAAAGGCAGCCAATGAAGCTAAGCGACAGAAGAAAACCGCAATTCAAATGTTTGAAGGTCTCTTAAATGATGTAAACGATGTTCTTATTGTTGTAAAAGAAGCTTGCTGGCTTACAGAAAAGTTTGGTGATGGCGTTTATGCAGATGTTGCCGGACTTTGTAAAATTGCCACAAGAGCAGAAATTGCAGAAAAGAATAGTTCTCTTACTCCTGGTGCTTATGTTGGAGTTGCAGAAGTTGAAGAAGATGATGAAAACTTTGAAGAAAGAATGAAAGAAATTCATGCAGAACTTAATAAGCTTCAGTCAGAAAGTGATGATTTAATGAATACTATTAATGCTAATCTTAAAGAGCTTGGGCTGGGAGAGTAATTATGTCAAATGAACTAATACCATTATCAGAAATATTCAATGATAAACTTTTTCGTATTCCAGATTATCAACGTGGTTATGCATGGAAACAAAAACAGTTAATGGATTTTTGGGATGATATTATAAATCTAAATCCAGAACGCTCTCATTATACAGGTCTCCTCTCAATTAAGAAAATTAAAGATCCTATGGAAATTGAAAAAAGTCTTGGCATTGATAAATGGTTAATAGACAACGGATATTCTTTATATAGTATTGTTGATGGTCAGCAAAGATTGACTACAATAAGTATCCTTCTTAATGAAATTGTTTTGTTTGTAAAAGAACAGGAAGAGAATAAGGGTAAGAGTAATACAGAAATCTTTTTGAATACAGTCCGTTTGGATAAAATAATAGACAAATATATCCTTCAGAAATATCCTCAATCGGAACATTTAACGTCATATATATTTGGATATGATAAAGATAATCCTAGTGCATTATACTTGCGTTATAAGATTTTTATGGAAGATAATGCACCAACAGTTTCAGAAACCTATTACACAAAGAATCTAAAACATGCGAAACAATTTTTTAGAAATAATTTACAGGAATTATTTACTAATGAAAAATATGAAGGATTATTTAAAATTTATCAAAAGCTAACTCAAAAACTGATGTTTAATATTCATGAAATTGGTGATGATTACGATGTTTTTGTTGCATTTGAGACTATGAATAATAGAGGAAAGCGTCTTTCAAATCTAGAATTGTTAAAAAACAGATTAATATATCTTACAACTTTATATCCTAATTCTGAATATGATGAAACAAATAAAGAAAACTTACGCGACACTATAAATAAAACATGGCAGGAAATTTATACAGAACTTGGAAAGAATGAAAATGCTCTTCTTTCTGATGATGATTTTTTGCGTGCACATTGGATTGCTTATTATACCTATTCCAGGAAAAAGGGAGATGACTATATTCATTTCCTCTTTGACAAATATTCAGCAAAAAATATATACGAAAAGAAATCTGTTTTAATTAATGAACCTGAAATAGATGAATTAGTCGATGATACAGAAGATCCAGATGATGAAATCGAAGAATTAGAAATAAATGAAAATGAATCTACAGAATCAATTACTGTGTCAAAACTTTCACCTGATGAGATAAATGATTATGTATTAAGTCTTCAGAATTTTGCAAAATATTGGTATGAAACTTTCTTTCCTAGAAACAGCAATTCTTTAACAAGTGATGAGAAACTTTGGATAGAACGTTTAAATCGGGTAAATATTGGTCATTTTAGACCTGTTGTAATGGTTATCAATAGTTGCAGAAATGCACCTGTACAAGAAAGAATTGATGCTTATAAAGCAATTGAAAGATTTCTTTTTGTTTGTTTTAGAGTTGGTTTTTTTCAGGCTTCATTAAAAAGCAGTGAATATTTTAAGGATGCTCGTGAAATTAGACTTGGAAACTTAAAACTCAAAGATTTTACGAAGAAAATAAATGATTATGTAGATTCAAATGTAAGTTCTGCAATAAAAGGATTTATTACTCACATGGATGTTTATTTCAAAAATAATATGGGTTATTATTCATGGAAAACATTAAAATATTTCTTCTATGAGTATAATGCAGAACTTTCAGCGACTAATAGAAATGGAAAGATTATTAGTTGGGAAGATTTTGTGAAATTTGAAAAGGAAAAAACTTCCATAGAACATATACTTCCACAAACTCCAACAAAATATTATTGGAAAAATATGTTCAGACAGTTCGATGACACTGAAAAGAAAAAATTAACCGGATCTTTGGGAAATCTTCTTCCATTAGATTTAAGTATAAATATTAAACTCCAGAATGATACTTTTGAAGAAAAGAAAAATCCATCAAAAGGAAGTAATCGTCGTGGATATCTAAAAGGATCAAATGCAGAACTTGAGGTAGCTATGAAATCAGATTGGACTGCGAAAGATATCTACGAAAGAACAATAAACTTACTTCACTTTATGGAAAGAAGATGGAAGATTATTTTTACAAATGATCAGTTAGAATATTTAACTTATGTTGATTTTGCAAATGACGGAAGAGTAGTTCCAGACGAGTTGCCAAGAGAAGAGAAAAAATAAAAGAAAATCTAAGCTAAGCTTGGGCAGGGAGATTAAGTTATGAGTAATGAGACAAAAAAATCCGCTTATGAAATGGATTTTGAAGAATATATCCGACACGTTGATTCAAGCAAATCTGAAAAGGCTTCTAGCTGGCAGGCTGCTATTGGTTTACAGCAGGTAGATGGTCTTACTCCTTCTTCATATCTTTATGAAACAGCCAGAAAAAATATTGAAGGTGAAGTTACTTTTGAAGAAGTTGGAAAACTTATTGAGTCATATTACATCAACCGTTCAGACCGCAGTGAAACAGAAGCCCGCACAGAAGAGGCAGATAAAGTTTCATACCGTATTGCACAGATTTTAAGTGAACCTTCTTTTAATTTTAGTCCAAGTCATTTGATTGCAATTCATAAAAGACTTTTTGACGGAATTTTTAAATTTGCAGGAAAAATCCGTGATTATGATATTTCAAAAAAAGAATGGGTTTTGAATGGGGACTCTGTAATGTACGGAGCCTCTTTTGAACTGAAAGCTGCCCTAGATTATGACTTTGAAATGGAACGACAGTTCAATTACAAAAATCTTTCAAAAGAGGAAATTGTAAAACACCTTACTTTCTTTGTTTCCAGATTATGGCAGATTCACGCTTTTGGAGAAGGCAATACCCGAACAACTGCAGTTTTTACAATCAAGTATCTCAGATCTCTTGGTTTTAAAGCTGATAATACTATTTTTGAACAGAACAGCTGGTATTTTAGAAATGCTCTTGTCCGTGCAAATTATAATAATCTTCAAAAAGGAATTTCTGAAAATCCTGAATACCTGGAAAAGTTCTTCAGAAATCTTATGCTTGGCGAAAAGCACGAACTTAAGAACAGATATACTCATATTAATTATGAAAAAGTTCAGAATGTCCCTAATGACCCAAATGTCCCAAACTCAAGTTTATCAGAAAGACAGAATAACATTCTTGAGCAGATAAAAATTGATAACTCAGTAACAAGTAAAGAATTAGCAGAAAAATTAAATGTTTCCGAAAAAACAATAAAACGCGATATCGCCGACTTAAAACAGAAAGGAATATTAACATCTTCTGGAAAAACGAACAGCGGAATCTGGATTATTAAAAATGCGAAATGAGGTAATAAATAATGACAGAAAAAGAATTGAGAATACCATTAAATAACCCATTAAATGAATTAGATACAGAAGAACAGACTTTTGGATGTAGAGCTACAAATCCTTCTATTTGTTCTCATAACTACATGCCAAATGTTTGTGCTTTCGTTACAGATGATCATATTTGTCATTGTCCATCAAAAGCATGGAAAAGAAAATATAATGAATTAAAGAGTGCTAAATGAAGTTAAATGATGTATGTCTTAATATTGTAGATTGTCCTCATTCAACGGCTCCAGATGAAGGGGCTGGATATGCATTAATCAGAACTCCCAATATTGGGAAAGGAAGATTTGATTTAACTAATGTTCATCGCATATCAGAAGCTGCTTTTAAGAAAAGATGTGCACGAATTACGCCTTCAGTAGGAGATTTAATTCTTGCAAGAGAAGCACCAGCAGGAAATGTTGCTTTAATTACAAAAAACATAGAACAACTTGCATTAGGGCAAAGAACAGTATTAATAAGGCCAAATCCTGAAAAAGTATTAGCTGAATATTTAGTTTACTATTTATTAGCTCCAAAACAGCAAAATGAACTTTTAGGAAGAGCAAACGGAGCTACTGTTGCACATGTAAATATTCCGGTTATTAATAATTTGCCAATAGATTTACCTTCTCTTAATGTTCAACATAAAATTGCTTCAATTCTTTCTGCATACGATGACCTTATTGAAAACAACCGTAAACAGATTAAACTTTTGGAAGAAGCAGCTCAAAAACTGTACAAAGAATGGTTTGTAAAACTAAACTTCCCCGGCCATGAAAACACAAAAATTGTAGACGGTATTCCTGAAGGGTGGAAAACGGTTACCCTTGAATCTGTTTTGGAGAAGATTACTACTGGTTTAAATCCTCGTAAAAATTTTGTTCTTGGAAAGGGAAGTAACTATTATGTCACTATTAAGAATATGGGTGACAATAATTTATATCTTGATGATAAATGTGACAAAGTAGACGATGAAGCTCTTGTAAAAATTAATAAACGTTCAGATTTAAAAACAGGCGACATTCTTTTTTCAGGGATTGGAACAATTGGTCGAGTTTATTTAGTTAGTATTCCAACTAATAATTGGGATGTAAGTGAATCTGTCTTTACATTAAGAGCTAATAATCTTGTTTCAAAAGAATATCTTTATCTGTTATTGCTTTCTGATGATATGCAATCCTATTGTGATTTAAATGCACACGGTGCAGCACAGAGAGGTATTCGTATGGCTGATTTGAAAGCATATAAATTTAATCTACCAAATAAAGAATTGTTGCAACAATTTACAAAAATTGTGATTCCATATATTCAAAAAGCACAAATTCTGAAACAGGAAAATGTAAAATTACAAACCGCTTGTGACAAATTCTTACCAAAACTTATGAATGGTGAACTAGAGGTATAAATGGCAAATATAGAAAGAAGAGTAAAATATTTTCCACCATCGGATTTAGCTTGTGGAATGAATATAAAGAAAATTGAAACCTTATATGAATCTCAATCAATAGATATTAAAAATATCAGTGATGCCTTAGAATTTTACAATTTTTATTTATATTTTCACGATAAGAAAATAACTTGGAAATGTTGGACAATTGAACAAGTAAGTGCATTTACGCAGTTTTCGGAAAAACTAAAAGATGAAGCATTTAAATATATAAGTAATTTAGATGATGTAAAACTTTTAACTGAGTTTAAGAATATATATTTTGAATATATTGATGATTTAATAAATGTTCTTGAGGCTTTAAAATTTAAAAATATCGAAGGAAAAACAATTATATTTTTGTTGAATAATTATTCTCACTTTATCTATCATGTTGTTTTAAATGAGAAGTTTGTTAATCATTATGGAAAGGAAGTATGTGACTATCTGAAAAAAAATAATAATGCTGAAATAATAATTTCTGCAGAAGATAGTAAAAATAATAAAACAGTAAAACGTTCATATATTCCTAAATGTCTTACAGAAGAAGATAGAAATACAATTATTGAAAATTATATTAATGGTTCAAAAGTAAACCCAAATTACTTAAATCTTCTTCTTTCCATTCCTTTTGATCAAAAGATACCGGTTTCTATTATTGTTTCAGCGAAAAATAAACTTGAAGAATGTAATAAACAATTATTGTCTTCAGCAGGTAGAATTTGTTCTTTTACTCTTCATTTTGAAAAAGGACAAAAAGAGAAAACTGTAATTACTAATCCAGATAATTTCACTATTGATATTAGTTATAGCCTAGATTGGATAGATAATCATTTAAATTATGATTCGATTTTTTATAATTTCGTTGACATGTTTGGATTTGTTGATGGCCAATATAGAATTCTTAATATGAATAAATCTGTAAATTCAGGACTTATCGATTCATTATCCATGTTGAAAAACACAAAGATTTATCAGAAGAATTTTATATTTGATTTTTTTGAAGGATTATTAAATCATGAGTTATATGCATATAGAAATGTTTTATTAAGAAATGGAATATATTTAGAAAAAATGATTGAAACGTTTTTTTCAGAATTTCTTACTAAAAATTTCAATTTTCCAATTATAACTACACATTTATCAGTAGATAACAAATCTTATTTAGAAAAATGTCATGAAATTGCGACCAATATTGATATTATTTGTAAACAATTTTATCATTTTGTCAAATATAAAAAAATTGATAAAGAATTATTACAAGCTGATAATAATCCAATAGAAATAGAAAATATACCTAGTCTTGTAAAAAATAAATATGTACAGGGAATAGGAGAATCATATCAAGGACTTGTTTATGCCCTTTTTTCAAATCAGTGTTTATTGAATTATATTCCTGGAAAAAATATTCAATATGAATGTTTCTATGATTTATTAAAAGAACAAAATATTTGTAAATGTGATTATCCAGAATATGAATATGGAACTATAGACGAATTAGTAAAATGGGATTTAATAACAGTTGAACAAAACGGTCATATTAGAATTAATAATGAAAACAGAGTTTTGTTACTCAGAGAATTGTTTAATAATGAATTTTTAAATTTTAATAGATTTGATGATGAGATGAAAAATGAAATACTAGAAATGAAAAATTTTGGTCTTGTTGAATTTGAAAATAAGTTATTATCACATCAAGAATCTGCCTATATGAATTATTATCTAAATGAAAAATATCATAATGATAATTTTTCTTATATAAAGGAAAGCAGTTTAAAAATAATTCTCGGATTTACCGATGAATGGAACATATTAAAAACATTGTTTTTCCTGAAAAATGAGACTTGGAATTCAATAGTAGACAGTTCATATATCTTCATCGTGCCGGAGGGTGCCGAAAAGATAAAAAAGCAATGTCCAAAGGCTAATGTATTCTCAAGAAATGCAG
>CALAUH010000059.1 GCA_937892225.1 uncultured Treponema sp. | reverse complement strand
GTCGTACAAAAAATAATCCTGTTATTATTGGTGAACCAGGTGTTGGTAAAACTGCAATTGTCGAAGGTCTTGCTCGAAGAATTGCCAGTGGGGACGTTCCGGAAAGTTTAAAAGATAAACGATTACTTGCATTGGATTTGGGTGCAATGGTTGCCGGTGCAAAGTTTCGCGGTGAATTTGAAGAAAGATTAAAAGCATTAATAAATGAAGTTCATATACTTGTCGGTGCTGGTGCAACAGAAGGCAGTATGGATGCATCTAATTTATTAAAACCTGCATTGGCAAGAGGTGAATTACGTGCAATTGGTGCAACAACTTTAGATGAATATAGAAAATATATAGAAAAAGATGCTGCATTAGAAAGAAGATTTCAGCAGGTTTATTGTGCAGAACCAACTGTAGAAGACACTATTGCAATCTTACGAGGATTAAGAGAAAAATACGAAATTCATCATGGTGTAATTATTGAAGATGAAGCTTTGGTTGCTGCGGCAATTTTATCCAACAGATATATTACTTCAAGATTTTTACCAGATAAAGCTATTGATTTGGTTGATGAAGCAGCAAGTTTATTAAAAATGGAAATTGAAAGTCAGCCTGTAGAATTAGATCAGGTAGAAAGAAAAATCCTGCAGTTTCAGATAGAAAAACAGTCTTTGCTTAAAGAAACCGATTCAGCAAGTAAAGAACGTTTGGAAAAATTAGATAAAGAATTATCAGAACTTATTTCCAAACGCGATATTATGAAACTTGAATGGGAAAATGAAAAAAATAATATAGATAAAAGCAGAACAATTAAAGAAAAACTTGAACAGGCAAAATTTGAACAGGATAAATATACAAGAGAAGGTAATCTTGAAAAAGCTGCAGAATTAAAATATTCGATAATTCCATCACTGGAAAAAGAAAAAGAAGAAGCTTTAATCTTAGAAAAAGATAAGAATAACGAACGAAAGAGCCTCTTAAGAAAATCTGTAACTGAAGAAGATATAGCTAAAGTTGTATCATCATGGAGTGGAATTCCTGTTACAAAAATGATGGCTGGTGAAAAACAGAAGTATCTTGAACTCGAAAATGAACTTCATAAAAGGGTAATCGGTCAAAATGAAGCAGTGCAGGTTGTCAGTGATGCAATCAGAAGAAACAGATCAGGCTTAAATGATATTAACAGACCTTTAGGAAGTTTTCTTTTTATGGGACCGACAGGGGTTGGTAAGACAGAACTGGCAAAGACTCTTGCAAATTTTCTTTTTAATGATGAAAAAGCACTTACTCGTCTGGACATGAGTGAATATATGGAAAAATTCAGTGTTACAAGATTGATTGGTGCACCTCCAGGATACGTCGGTTATGATGAAGGCGGTCAATTGACAGAAGCCGTTAGAAGAAGACCTTATTCAGTTATTCTTTTTGATGAAATTGAAAAAGCGCATCCTGATGTATTTAATATTTTACTTCAGGTTCTGGATGATGGAAGATTGACAGATGGTCAGGGTAGAGTAGTTGATTTTAAAAATACGATTATCATCATGACCAGTAATTTAGGAAGTGATATTATTCTTGAAAATGAAGGAAATGTTTCTAAAACAAAAGAACTTTTGGAACAATTATTAAAGCGAACTTTTAAACCTGAGTTTTTAAATAGAATTGATGAAAAAGTAATGTTTCATCAGTTAGATAAAGAAAATATAAGTACTATTGTAAAATTACAGTTATCTAAAGTTCAAAAAAAACTTGAAGATAGAAAAATTTTACTTGATTTAGATCAGAGTGCAATTGATTTCCTTTGCGATAAAGGTTATGACCCGACAATGGGTGCAAGACCTGTAAAGAGGGCAATTCAAAACTATCTTGAAAATAAGCTTGCTAAAGAATTGCTTTCTGGAAAAGTTTTAGAAGGTAAAACAATAAAAATAACAGCAGATAAAGATGAATTGAAAATAAATTAATACTACATTATATTATCTGTATGTTATCTTATTTACACGCATACCACGCCGGAAATCACGCAGATATTTTAAAACATTATGTTTTAACTTATGTTTTAGAATATCTGAATAAAAAAGAAAAACCATATGTTTTTTTTGACACACATTCCGGCAGTGGTTTATACGATTTACTTGATAATAAAAGTTTAAAAACTCATGAAAGTGAAATCGGTATAATCAAATTATTAAATCAAGATAATTTATCTTTGCAATCGAATGAATCTTTTATATCTTATATAAATCTTGTTAAAAAATTTTACAACAATAAACTTTATCCTGGCTCTCCGTTAATAGAAAGTCATTTTTTAAGAAAGACAGATCAATTGATTATCAGTGAACTTCATCCTGGAGAAATTGAAAATCTTAGACAAAATATAAAAAATAATTATCCTGATAAAAATGTTCAGATTCATTTTAGAAATGGATGGGAAATGTTGAATGCATTAACTCCTCCTAAAATAAAACGTGGTGCAGTTTTAATAGACCCAAGTTATGAAGAAACTCAGGATTATATTGACGCTGCAAAAACCATTATATCTGTAAACAAAAAGTGGAGTAATGCAATAATTTTGTTATGGTATCCTCTTTTGGCACACCGTCAGAATGATATTGATAATATGATTAATTCAATCAAAGAAAATGTATTAAAAAATTCTCCAAATACAGATATTGTTGATTTACAACTTTGTGTAAATACAAAAGAATCTCATAAAGAAATGTCATTACAGGAAAATCAGTTAAATAAAAATCCGCCTCGTTTATATGGAAGCGGAATGCTGGTAATTAATTCTCCATGGATGTTAAAAGAAAAATCAGAAGAATTAATTGATTATTTGACTAAGCTTTTTTGGAAAACAGAGAAATAATTTTTTCAAAAAGATGTTTAAAAAATAAAAATATTCTATAGAAAAATCCAGGATGACGAAGTCTTTCTAATCTTCTGTATCCTTCTATTAATTCCTGTTCAGTAAACTCTTTTCGCTGATTATTTTCTTCTATTTCCATTTCTAATTCATCTATTTCAGATAAATTATCGATAATGTTTGCATTAATTGTTGTCCAGCCTAATGCTTTTGCAGATTCAAGTCTTCTTTCTCCGGCAATTAACTGGTATTTACGATTAATTGTAATAGGATTAAGAAGGCCATATGTTTTAAGACTTTCTTTTAAATCATCAAGATTACCTAAATCTTTGCGGACACGTTTTTTTACTTTAATGTCTTTTATAGGTACTAACATAATGCCTCCTTATTATAATTGTATGGTATAAAATTAACTTATTCCATTAAGAAATTGTAGTTTTCTTCTATATCTTCCTCTTCTTCTATTAAATTATCGTCGTGATATTCTTCATTATTAGAATATTGATTACTATTAGTATTAATATTTGGATTATAATCATCATCAAGAATACTTAAATCTAAAGATAATCCTGTAAATTCAACTTTATCTTCCCAAGTCTGACCAGATTGTATATCAGCCCGTCTAATTCTTTCTTCGCCCAATATTTCTCCTGTTTTATTTGTATGAATTGAACAAAGTTTAGTTGGCTGTGTTCCTGCTAAATACCATTGTGTTGTTTTACCGTCTGTACAATCTTCTGAAAGTAATTCACCGGAAGTACGGCATACTGTTAATTGTACAACTCCGTCTGCTGGTTTAGGGAAATCTTTATATGGTAAATCTCTATGGATTTCTCTAAAGAAGTCACCCCATGCAAAACCTGCTAAAGTAGAACCTGTAATATTTAATCCTAAAGAGTTACCTGGTGAATCGAATCCAAACCAGAATGCAGCTGTGTAGTAAGGGGTAAATCCACATGTCCATGCATCAGCCCAGTTCTGTGTTGTACCTGTTTTACCACCTGCTGGTATTCTCTTCTTTTTACCGTTAGATTCTGTATAAATAAATTTTTCACTTTGAGCTGCAAGGGTACCACCGTCATTTACAGTCTGTTCAAGCATTTTTGTCATTACAAAAGCAGTCTGTGGTGAAATAACCTGAGCACCTTCTTTTTTCGCATCTCTTGCAGATAAAGTTTCGTATTCAATATCTCTTACAATGTTACCATTTTTATCTTCATAGTTTCTGATAGCAATTGGAGTAATTTCTTTACCACCGCTTGCAAAAATAGAGAAGGCTCTTGCAAGTTCGATTGGACGCACAGAACAAACACCTAAACCAATTGGATAACCTGGAACAAAACCGCGTGAATCAATTTCGTTATCTGGAATGCCAAGTAAATCAACTGCTCTATTGATTGCATCATCAAATCCAATTTTATCAAGAATCTTAAGTGATGGAACGTTCATAGAATGAATTAAAGCGTAATAAACAGAAACGTTTCCTTCCCATTCACCACGGAAGTTTTGTGGAATGTAAGGTTTACCATCAGCTGTATGGAAAACAATTGGAGTATCTGAAATTTGTGTTGTCGGCGTAATTTTTCTTGAATCAATTGCAGCAGAGTAGTAGAGTGGTTTGAATGTTGAACCAGGCTGTAATCTGGCTTGAACTGCACGAATAAACTGGTTTTCACTATCGTATTTACTTCCACCAACTAATGCATTTATAAAACCAGTATTATTTTCAATTGAAATCATTGTTCCTTCAATTGTATTTTCTTTATCAGTTTCACGTGCAAGTTGTGTTCCGGAATTTGTTACGGTCTTAATAAATTCCTGTCCTGTAATTAATGCAAACATATCTAAGACAGGGTTTACATTATTAACATAATTACTTTTTGCAAGAATTTCCCAGCGCTGTTGTCCAACTTTTAATTTTGGAATATTAAACATTACAGCAAGTAATTCTGCAAAAGGAATGTATGTTCTATATGCAACTGAAGTTTTTTGGTTGCGTTCTAATTTATAGCGTTTATTACCTTCTTCAATATATTTTGCCATTACTTCTTCTGCAACATACTGATGCTGAAGATTAAGAGTTGTATTAACTGTAAAACCGCTTGAATAAATATCATCTGAACCGTATGTAAGATTACCAAGTTCACGACGTACATATTCACTGAACCATGGAGCTTTATTTTCCTGAATAAGATATGCAGATGCAGAAGTTCTTGTAAAGTCAAAGTTAGACCAGTATTCATCATAAGATAAATCTGCTTCCATTCTGGTAATATACTGTGCATCTACCATGGAATTAAGTACGTCCATCTGTCTGTCCATAGCTCTGTCTGGATGATCAAATGGATTATAATATGCAGGGTTAGAAAGCTGAATTACTAAAATAGCTGCTTCTGCCGGTGTAATTTCTGAAGAATCATGTTTGAAATAATATTTTGATGCAGCATTAACACCATATGTACCGCCACCAAAATAAATCTTGTTTAAGTATAATTCAAGAATTTCTGTTTTTGAATAACGGCGTTCCATTTGAATAGCCCACCATAATTCATGAATTTTACGTTTAATAGACATTTCAGTTCTATCACAGAAAAGAGTACCTGCAATCTGTTGTGTTAATGTTGAACCACCACCTAAAGATGCATTTACTACTTTACCGATTAAAGCACGGAAAATTGCTTTAGTATTAAAACCGGGATGAGAAAAGAAAACTCGGTCTTCGCGAGTAATTAAAGCATCAAGAAGAATTTGTGGCAAATCCTGATAAGATATAATTTCGCGTTTTTCATCTGAAGCAAATTCAGTAATTAATTCACCATTGATATCAACGATTTTTGTAGGCAAGGCTGTATTGAAATTTGTAAAATATTCTGTATTTATTACATTACGGGTGTTGGCTAAAAGTGCACCTAAACATCCGCCGATAGTTCCTGCAAAGACAAAAAGTAAACTGATAAAAACAATACCTGAAATTTTATATTTTTTCATAGTACTACTATTATATAGTAAATCATTGAGTAACTCAACACATATATGGAAGAAAAAAAAAGGCACGGTTAAGACCGTGCCATGCCCATCAGGCAATCGGGAGCATGGGTGGGAGGGGAAAATGCCCCCGATACTTTAAATATCGTCTTAAACAGCAAAAATCTTTAATGTTAATTTTAAAAAAAAGTAGAAGTTAGAAAATTATTCTTCTGTAATATTCATGTCAAAAACTAAATCAATTTTATAAGTATGACCTTTTTGAACATTTACTGTACGTATTAATTCATAGTTTCCGATTTTATATTTAATAATATGATCACCTTCGGTAACTGGAAATTCTTTTCCTTTTGAATTACAAATTGCATTATCTAAATATACGTTTACATTTTCAGGAGCATTTATAATCATACTTGGATTAATGCTTTTTAAAAGAATTGTAATATTTGTAAGCCTTGCCTGTTCAACACGGATTGTTCGAACTTCAGTTCTGTATTCATCAGAAATTACTGTAATGTTGTGTAAACCAGAGGTTAATTTAATTCCATTTGGATATTGAGAAAGTTCATAAGAAACATCATCTATAAGAACAGAGGATTTATTAACATCTTTACCGTTTGCAGTAAGATTGATTAAAAGATTTCCGTAGTTTGAGTAAATAGGGCGTACTGTAAAAGTAAAATCTGCATTTGCAAAAGTTTCGTTTAATTCAGAAATAAGTTGATTTAAACGTAAGAAAATGTAGTTATTAGATAAATCAGGTATTTTATCGAGTTTAGTTGTAAATTGATTTGTTTTTATTTTCTTTGATTCTGTATTAAAAGGTATTTGAATAATCCATGAAAATTTACCAGGAATAATTCCGTTAAAAATTTTTTCCCCGGCGTAATCAATTTGGTCACTGCTTGGTTCTGGTTTTAATTTGTCATAAATAAGGCATTCGCAGGTATTTCTTGTAACTGCAATTTCTTCTGGAATAGAAATCTTTACTTCTAATCCGTCAATATACGGATGTTCTTTAGGTACAAAAATAACAAGTCCGTCGTTAATGTTTAATTTTACAGAGGATTCAAAATCAGGACTTTGTGTAACATTAATAAATTTAATTTTCGATATTCTGAAATTTTCTGCTGACAGAGAAAAAATTCCAAAAAATAAAAATTGTGATAGAAAAAAAATCTTAAGTTTTGACATACTTTTTTAGACTACAATTTTAATTTAATGTTTGGATCTTGTGGTACTCCGCCCTGTCGAATTTCAAAATGTAAGTGAGGTCCTGTTGCCATTCCTGTTTGACCAACGTAGCCTATAACTTCTCCTTTTTTTACTTCATCATATAATTTTACATTAATTTTGGAAAGATGCGCATAAACGCTTGTGACTTTACCATTATCATGCGAAATGATTATATAGTTACCGAAAGTCGGATCATTTTTAACACAGGTAATAACTTTTCCGTTTTTAACTGCATAAACTTTTGTACCTTCATTTGCTGCAAAATCTATTCCATTATGATTTTTAATCTGTCCGGTAAAAGGCTGTTTTCTTTTTCCAAAATCAGAAGAAATCCAGAAAGAATTTTTATCTAATGGTAAACGGAAGCCGGCGTCTAAAAAATAACATCTTTCTGTTGGTGTGAATCTTGCATTTGGTAAAAAAATATAATCAATATTATTAATGTTATAACATATGCATTTGTCAGGAAGAAGTTTGTCAAAATAATCTTCACGAAGAATAATTTCTAAAGAATTGTTGCCTTTGTTTTTTGTAATGAATAAACCTGGTGCAGTCGGTAAAACAAGAGTTTTTCCTTTAAGAGAGATGGAAATATTTTCGATTGAATTTAAAGATGCAATTGTGTCGTAGGTTATGTTACATCTGGATGCAATTTCGAGTAATGTTGAATCATCCTGGACTGTATATTTGAAAAAAATTAAATCAGGAGCTTTTTCTTTGGCCAGTAACTGATAATTATCATCTACAATGTACGAAAATTCTTTAAACAGCGTGTTCTGAGATTTTAATTCAGAAAGGGCAGGCATGTGATTTGAATTTACTTTTACAGTTCTAAAATCGTTTTGAGAAGTTTGTGTTTCCTGTGGATAAAAAGAAATTGTAATAATAAAAAAAAGGATTAATAAAAGAACCCTATTTTTCATTTTTTACCTTCTTTGCATTTAAAAGTACATTAAAAAAGATGATGGCAACAATGCCTATTATAAAAACAAATAATGCCAATAGTTTTTTTTCTATAAAAACAAATTTTACAGGGAAGAAAACTGTACAGAAAATTAATAAAAGATTAACAAAAAATCTTATAACTTCTTTTACAGAGCTCTTTCTGATTTTTTTTACTGCAATAAAAATAAAGAAGGCGCATAAAAGAATTAAAATTATGATTGTAAATACTTTTGGAAATGATGTAGAAAATTTCCATAAAGGCCATACAAAAATAATTGAACTTAAAACACATGCAATAATTAATAAAGAGAATTTTAAAATATTAAGTAAACTGTTTTTTATGTTTGAATTTGGTTTAGAACTCATAATTAGAATTAAAAAAGGTTTCTGACAATAATTAAATCAGAAACCTTTATAAAAGAATTTAAATTTTACTATTCTTCTGTAATAGCTTCTGATGGACAAGAAGCAGCACAAGAACCACAACTGATACATTTATCAGCTTCAATGACTCTTTTGTCATTCTGTTCAACAATAGCTCCAACTGGACAATCGCCTTCACAAGCGCCGCAGTTTATACAAGCATCAGTAATTTTAAATGCCATTATATTCTCCTGTAAGAGGTTAATAATTTCTATATTTATAAGAAAACAACCAGTAAAAAGTTACAGATTATTTTTATCATAAATATACTAATTGATAATACTACATAAAAGTATATTATGCAAATGAAAAATAGCATATAAATTGATTTATCCTTGTTCCCTAATCTGCGATAAAAAAACTGGATTTAAACGATTTTTTTGTTTATACTTTTTTTATGAATAAATTAGAAATTTCTTCTTATTTTGATCACACATTATTAAAGCCGGAAGCTGGTATTGATGAAATTAATCAGTTATGTTTAGAAGCAAAAACAAATCATTTTGCATCTGTATGTGTTAATTCTTATTATGTGCCATTTGCTTCAAGTGCATTAAAAGATTCTGGCGTTAAAGTATGTACTGTTGTCGGTTTTCCGTTAGGTGCTTGTTCAACAAAAGCAAAAGTTGCAGAAGCTAAAGATGCAATTGCTAACGGTGCAGATGAAATTGATATGGTTTTAAATATTGGTGCTGTAAAAGACGGTCGTTTTTCTGTAGCCGGAAGTGATATTGCAAGTGTTGTTAAAGAATCTAAAAAAGCAGGAGAAAAATTTAATAAAAAGATAATTGTTAAAGTTATCTTAGAAACTTGTCTTTTAGATGATAAAGCTATTGTTGACAGCTGTCTTCTTGCTAAAAAAGCAGGTGCGGATTTTGTAAAAACTTCTACAGGCTTTGCTTCTCCAAAAGGATTGAACGGTGAATTATTACCAAATGGTGCTAGTGCTCATCATGTAAAATTGATGCGTGATACTGTCGGTCCTGAAATGGGTGTAAAAGCTTCCGGAGGAATTAGAACTGTAAACATGGTTGTTGCGATGTTAGAAGCAGGAGCTGATAGAATTGGTACTTCCAGTGGAATAAAGATTTTAAGTACATGGGACGAATCGCTGGAAATTAAAGATGCCAGACCAGCTCGTTGTTAATAACTTCAAAAGTTATTTTTCCATCATCAGATAAAACTGAAAGATAAGATAAAATAGTTGAAGAAAATAAAATATATAAACCGTTTGATAATTTGATATTCATTTTATCAGCGGTTTTTTTTATGATTTGTTCAGTTGTAAGTTCTGATTTTTTAAGAAGTTTTAAAATACATTGTTTTGTTGAAATAACTGCAATTTCGTTTAATTCAGCTGTTTCAGGAACGCAGTTTTTAATCACAGGGCCGTGTCCCGGAACACAAAGTTTTAAATTATTTATTGAACAAATCTTTTTTAGTGATTCAAGAAAAAAGTCTGTTTGAAAAATATATGGTACCCAATACCGTATGATTTCTGTTGCAGGGAAAATTGCATCTGAAGCAAAAAGTACTTTTTTATTTTTAGAATTGTCTTGAATTAAAACTCCAAGTAAATCTTTACAATGGCCAGGTAAACTTAAAAAAGAAATTTCTCTGTTGTTGTCTAATATTATTTTGTCTTCTTCTGATAAATAACGATTACAGACAGAAGGTTTTGGATTATAAAATTCGTTTCTGAAAAGTGCAGGAGGGTAGGCTCCCCAGAGAATTGTTGAAAGTTCAGGCGGATAATTCATATCATAACTTTCTGTTTTACAAGTCCAGATTTCACATGATGTATTTTTCTGTATATAATCGTTTGCACCAAAATGGTCGGCATGTGAATGTGTGTTGATTATTGCTTTAATTGTGAAAGTTTGATTTTTTTCAGAAAAAAAAGCAGATAAGGTTTGTAACACATATCTGCCGTTAGAAAAACTGGCGCCAGAATCTACAAGATAAACTGTATTTTCAGAGTCTTCTTTATCGATTATGACGCCAATATTTGTTGTACCAGGAAGTAAATATACTCCCTGGATTAATTTTTGTAGTTTTGTTTCCATCAATGAATTAGATGTCTGCCTTTTTAATATCTTTTACAGTATAGTTGAATGCACGACCATTAACTGTATTTTTAATATCTTCACCAAGTTTTCTATCAATAATTTCGTTACCAAATGGAGACATATAAGAAATTACATTGTTTTCTGGATCAGATTCCCATGGTCCAAGAATTGTGTAAACTTCATCTTTATTTGTGTCATTGTTGTGTAATGTAACTACTGTACCGAAAGATACAAGTGCTGTTGTAACTGTTGTTGGGTCAAATACAACTGCACGGTTAAGTTCTTCCTGAAGTTTAGCGAGTCTAAGACCGAGGAAATGCTGTTCTTCTTTTGCAGCTTTGTATTCCTGGTTTTCTTTCAAGTCTCCCTTTGCCTTTGCTTCTGCAACATCGTTTGCATTGCGTGGAATTTCAACATTCTGAATCTGTTCTGCTTCAGCTTTCTTTTCTGTAAGTTTTTTAGCAGTTACAATCATACCTTTAGGCTGCTGAGATTTTTCTTCTGATACGCGGAACTTGAATTCTGGATATTTTTCCAAAATCTTGTTACGAGTTTGTGCTTTATATGTAAGATCAATACCGGCATTATCATCAATAAGTGTATAAATCTTCTTTACAGTATTTTCATCATTTTTGAACATATAATCAAAAACAGCTTCCTTAGAGAAGAGAAGGGCAGAAGCATTATTAATGATTTTTTTGTTTTCTGTAGAATTTACATGATTGTTGATTTCTCTGTTTGCAAGTTCAATGATGTTTATAAGAGTAATAAGCTGTTTTTCGTATGGAACATTTGCACCTTCGTACCAATCCATTTTCTGACAGTTCTTAAAGAAGAATAAAACTGTTTCTCTATAATCTCTGTAAGAGTCATAACAATCGCGAACAAATTTCTGTACGTCGTTTGTAAATCCGTTGTTAATAAGATCATCGATAATTCTCTGATCAAGAATTTCTGGGAATAATTTAAGATATTCTTTATTCCAGTCAGGAAGCATTTTGATGCATTCGATAAAATCAGCTTTAAGAGATGTATTTTTTGTATCTTTAAGATTTTCGTATGTTTCTCTAACATCTTCGATTCTGCTGTAAAGTTCTGCAAATGTTTCTTTAATCTGGAATGCAAGGTTTTTGTCGATTGTTCCAATCTTTTTTACAACGAGATAAGAAGCAATTGTCTGTTCATTAACTTTAGAAATGTTTTTAAGGAATCCTTTGAAATAATCATACATTTCTGTAAATGCTTCGCTGTTTGTATCTGTATCTTCGTTATTAATAAACTTCATAATGATATCAACACGTGCAAAGAACTGTTTCTGTGCTTTGAATTCATTATTAAGTTTTTCTTCAATTGTTATTTCATGATCACGAACTGTATAAATGTTAATATCATTTGGATCTACACCAAAAATTGCATTTGTATCAAGTTCTTTTTTTGCTGATGTATTCCAAGATGTCCATTCACCTGGAGTAAGAATTGCAGGAACAAGTTCTGCTTTAATACGTTTGAAATCACAGTGGTTGTCAAAACTCTTGATAATAATTTTGAGCCATTCTGTCTGATTCTTTTTAACATCATTTTTAAGAGCTTTAATATCTTTTGTTGTAGCTTTTTTAACCCAGATATGATCTTTTGGAAGAGGTTTTAAAGCTGTAACTGCCATTTTTAATGAAATTTCGTGAATTCCGGCTTTTGAACCAAAGTTGATTGTAAGATTTTCGTTTTCAAGCTTTTTAATAATACCAACACCCCAGTTTCTGTGGAAAACAAAGCTTCCTTTATCAAAAGCAATGTGTTTTTCAAAATCATTAATAGCTTCAAAAACGTTTCTGTAGCTTTGAGAAAGATTAGAAGATTTGATGTAATCTTCAAGATGACTGTGTGATGCATATTTGTTTTTGTAGCAGTCAACAAGTTCTTTTCTTGCCCAGTTGTCTTTTGGTTCAATTTCGAGATTGTGTTTAAGAATCTGTATTGCAATATCCCATTTTGCATTATCTTTATACCAGTTATAAAGTTCCTGCATTAATGTTGTTGTTTTTATTTCGCCAAACTGTTTTGCAATACGTCTTGAAATAGACCAGAAACAATCAATTTCTTCTGGCATTAACTGTACGAGCTTAGACCAGATTTCTTTTGCACCGTTATAGTTTTCGTTATTAATAAGTCTGTATTCAGTTTTCTTATAATATTCTTTTGCATTGTCTAAATCATTAATTGATTCGAAGTGTTCGGCAAGAATTTTAGTATGGTCAGAATCAGAACGATCTTTCTTTGTAAGCTGAATAAAAATATCCCAGGCTTTATCGTTTCCTTCTGCAAAATATGTTTCGCCAAGAGTTTTAAGGGCAAATTTATTATCAGGATAATCTTCGAGGATGAATTCACAAAGGTAGTTTACAATCTGTTCTTTGTGGTTTTTCTGGAAAATATCAACAAGAGTTTCTAAAGAAGAGTTGTCGATTGAATTTCTCTGTAAAGAAAAAATTCCGTTTAAAAATAATGCAATGATACTGTCTTTTGTATGAGAAAGATGTTCTGTACAAATTTCAAGAATTTCATCAACACAATTTTCATTTCTTGCCTGTTCAACGATATTTGCTAAATCTTTTAATTCATTTTGTGTATAATTGCTGATTGTTGCACGTGTCCAAGCTTCTTCCTTGAGCATGTCCTGTACTGTTTGAACTAAATTTTCTGCCATAATAAAGCTCCTGTTAATTTATTAAACCCTTCTTTACGTTTATCCTATTTAACGTATAAATCGTAAATCGCCGAATCTAAAATTTTAATTTTTAATAAAACTTCATTGATTTTCTGAATGTTTTCATGTTTAAGCATATAGTGATCAATGAGCCAAAAATAATTGTTCAACAGTTTTGGTACAAGAATATCTGTTTTGCAGGATGGATCTTTATATTCATTTTCCATTGCATAGATATTTTGTCTTAATCTGCCGAACTCCTGTGAAGAAAGTTCACGTTTTATATTAAAAATACCAAGTAAAACACCGTATACCGGTATCCATTGAAGTAGAACTCTGCCTGTATATCCTTTTTCTGCAGTTTTAGAAACAAGACATTTTATTAACTCTGAATCAAGGTAATAAAGGTCTATGTTTTCCGGATCAGTAAAAAATGCCTCTCTAAAAAGTACTTTACTGAATTTGTCTTCTCCACAAAGTGCATAACAGTCTGCAAGTTCTGCCAGTATTGATGCCATGTGAGGATAAACTGAATTAGCCTCTGAAAGACAGTTTCTGGCGTTTTCAAAATCACCTAACTTTTTGTAACAGATTCCTGCATTACGTAAGATTTCTGCTTTTCGTAACGGTTCGGTTTCGTCCATAAGTTTGATGTATTTTTCCAATGTTGTTTTGAAAAATCCTTTTTGAACTGAAAATAAAGCCGGTTCATAAACAAATTTTTCTTTGCTAAGGAATGTTTGAAAAGATTTCCATTCGGAAAGAAGACGATCTGCAAGTTCGTGTTCGTTTGTAAGTTCCTTTAATCTTTTGTTTGTGTCTATCCAGAATGTGCAGCAACGGTTTGTATAAGTTAATTCTATACAATCCAGTTCTTTTTCGAAGAGTTCTCCGATTAAAACTTGAGCTTGTACAGGATTTCCTTCTTCGAGAAGCCTAAGTACTTCTTTTAATCCGTTTTCAGTCTGAATTTCCATAGCACTTAAGTTAAATATAAAAGATATTGAAATTTTAATCAATAAAAATTATGAGATTTTATGAAATTTAAAGCAAAATATATATACCTAAAAAGTAAATCTGTCAAGTGAAATTTTTTAATCATCTATAAAAATATGGACAGCTTATAAAAAATCGATTATTATATATATATGAAAAAAATGATTTTAGCTCCATCTCTGTTGTCTGCAGATTTTTCAAATCTTGAAGAAGCAGTAAAATTAATAGAATCAAAAAATGCCGGTGCAGTTCATATTGATGTTATGGACGGCCAGTTTGTTCCTCAGATTACTTATGGCCAGCCGGTTATAAGTTCAATACGTAAATTAACAAAACTTCCTTTTGATGTTCATTTAATGGTAAATAATCCTGAAAATCAGATTGAATCATTTATACAGTCAGGTGCAGACTGGGTGACTTTTCATCTTGAAGCAACTGCACATGCACACAGATTGATTCAGATGATTCATGAAAAGAGAAAAAAGGCAGGAATCGCAATTTGTCCTGCAACTCCAGTTTCTGCATTAAAAGAAATTCTTGAATGTGTAGATTTAGTTTTGGTTATGACAGTAAATCCTGGATGGGGTGGTCAGGTAATTATCCCTTCCTGTGTAGAAAAAGTAAAAGAATTGAATAAAATAAAAGAAGAAAAACATTATGATTATTTAATTTCTGTAGACGGTGGAATTAATCCAAAAACTTTACAGAGTGTTGTAGATGCAGGCGTCGATGTTGTAGTTTCAGGTTCTTCTTTTTTTAATGGCAGCTTAAACTGGAATAATTAAAGGGCAGAGGATTGAATGAATAAAATCTTAAAAAAAAGTTTTATTTTAGTTTTAATTTTACTCTTTTCTGAAAATCTTTTTTCATCAGATTTAAGTTCTTCTTCATTACAGAAAGCTTGTAATGTGTATCTTAAAGGAGACTGGAAATCTGCCGTTACGTTATTATCTGATGCATTGGAATATCCGGAAAATAATAATCCAGATACAGTTTATATGTTAATTACTGCTATGGTTTATAGTGGTGATTATAAAAATGCCCTTGATGAATGTGATGTTTTTTTAAGTACATTTAATTCTTCTCTATATAACAAAAGAGTTGCTTACCTTAAAGGAAAAATACTTTATCTTCAGAATGAATATGACAGAGCGGTTGCAGCTTTAGGTGATTTTTGTCATGAATATAAAGACAGTGAATTGTATCCGTCTGCTTTGTTTTATTCTGCAGAGTCACTTTATTCAGATGTAAAACTTGATGCTGCAGAAAAATTGTATGAACAGATAATTCAAGATTTCCCGGATAATGAAAAATCAGCATCAGCAAAACTTCGTCTTGAAATTATAGCTTTACTTTTTCGTGAAGAAAAGCTTCTTTATTTACTTTCTCAAACAGAAGATGAATATGCTAAGGCAAAACAGGAATATGAAAATCAGTTGAAAAATCTTGAATCAGTTCAAGGTGATGATGAAGCGTTTAGTGAAGCCTTACAAAAAAATAAAGAATTAGAAGAGCAGCTTAAAGAACTTGAAAAAGAAATTTACATTCTTGAACGTGAAAAAGAAAGTCAGGAATTAAAAATTAAAACAGAAAATGAAAACGATGCTCTTGATGTAAAAAAGAATTACGCAAAAGAAGTAAAAGAATTAAAAGAAAAAGTAAAAAAAATCAGAAATATTCTGGATGAAGAATAGGGGGGCGTTATGAAAAAAAATAAATTACTGTTAATTTTATCTGTTGCTTCTCTTTTATTAATTTCTCCGGTTTATTCTGAATCAAAAAATACAGAAAAAAATGATAAGTTAAATTTTGCCGGCTGGGATAAAAATACGAATAAAAATATTGATGAAACTTATGGTAAAATCCGCATAAAGGTAAAAGCTAAAAACGGAGCTTTTAATCTTTCAATGGTAAATAAATCTGGAAAATCAATACCGGTTTTATCAACTTCCAATGAATTTATAACATCATCTTTTTATCTGTTATGCGGTAAGAAAATCATAAAATTAAATGAAGATTCAATTGTAAAGACAGCCGCAAGAAAAACAACAGATGGTGTACAGATTGCCTATGGCATAGATAAGTTTGCTTTGGTAATTGTTGATTTTAATTTTTTCAGCGTACAAAATGATCAGAATATTGATACTGTAAAAATATCTGCATCGGTAAAAAATCTTTCCAGCAAAAAAGAAAATTTCGAATTAAAATTACTTCTTGATACAGTGCTTGGAGAAACAGACCGACATCATTTTTATTTATCATCAAAAACTCCGGTAAAAAATGAAACAACTGTTCATAATTTTACAAATGACAGCTGGTTCGTTTCAAAAAATGTTCAGGGAAACATGCAGTTTTTATTTCATGGAGCTGAAGCAACAAGTCCTTCTTATGTAACAATGGCAAATTATTCCACACTGAATGATGCAAAATGGGAACCTGATTTTTCAACATACAGATCTTTTGATACACTCTTATCATATAATAATTCTGCAGTAGAAATTTTCTGGCCTTCTCATAAAGTGTCTGCAAATTCAAAATATACAGAAGTTTTTTATATTTCTTTCGCATTAGGTGTAGATGAATTACATGCACAGGAATATATTAAAAATGATAATGAATATACTGCACCTGCTGTTGTTGAAAATGAACGGAAATTTTCGAATGAATATATAGATAAATTATTACAATATGTTGAATCTCTTGATTCTTCAGGAGAAAATATCGAGAGAGATGAAATTATCAGATTAAATGCTGAATTAGATACAATTTTAGAAATTATACGGAAATAAATTATGGCAATTGATGTAATCAGTCTTGCATGGAAATATATGCGAAGACGAAATTTTGCAACAGCAATAAAACTTCTTGAAGGAAAAACAGAAGTTTATGAAGATAATTTTGAATATTTTCTGACATTTGGAATTGCATGTCTTTATGTCGGTGATTTTGGTGCTGCTGTAACATATTTTTCACAGGCAAGAAAAATTAAAGTCACAGATACAAGATTACTTCTTGGTCAGGCTGCTATTTATTTAAGACGTGGTGATACAGACCGCGCTTTACAGTATTACATGGAAGTAAAAGATAACGAACCTGGAAATCATATTGCAAATGACGCATTGGAATTTATTAGAACCCGTGGTGATTATGATACAATCTGCCGCTGGGTAGATACTGGTAGAATTGAACAGTTTTATCCGCCTTTAGGAGCAAATCCAGACAGAATAGCAAGTTTTGTAATTCCTGCTGCAGCATTGATTTTAGGTGCATTGTTGATTGTTAAATTTGTTCCTGTAAAAGATTATCAGGAAGGTGCAAGAAAAGATTTGTCTCAGTTAGCCTTAACAAGTGATGAAAAATCAAAACCACAGGAAACAGATTTATCTACACAGACAGTAAGATATATTCTTTCAAGCAAGCAGATAAAAGATTCTTATGAAAATGCACAGATGTATTTCCAGTCGCACAGAGATAATGCCGCACAGGTTGAAATAAATAGACTTTTGAATTCAAATGCAGCATTATCAATTAAACAGAAAGCAAAAACAATAATGGGATTATTAGAAGTTCCATCATTTGATACTTTGTCGGATAATCCTACATATGAACAGGTTGATGAAGATCCGATTTTATATCTTGATTGCTGGGTTTCATGGGGTGGAAAAATTTCAGATGCCATAATTAATGCTGATGGAACTTATACATGCCGTTTACTTGTTGGTTATGAAACTGGAGAAAAAATTACCGGAATAGTAAATGTAAAATTTGATAATAATCCTGGAATTGAAACGGATAAACCTGTAAAAATCTTAGGAAAAATTATGCAGGAAAATAATAAAGTATATATACGCGGAATGGCTGTTTATCAGGGTGTAAAAAACGGCTTGATGTAAAAAAATAATTATTTTTGTAAAAAATGGTCTGAAAAATAATTTTTATGCCATATTACATATAGGGAGGAAGGTGGCTAAAGATGTCAATTATTAATTCTAATCCGATGGATACTTCGGAAAAATTAAAAGCTTTGGAAGCTGCAAGGCTTCAAATTGAAAAGCAGTTTGGTCAGGGAGCTTTGATGAAGCTCGGTGATAAAACTGATGCGTCTTCTATTGATGTTATTCCATCTGGTTCTTTGCTTCTTGATGAAGCTTTAGGAATCGGAGGATATCCTCGTGGACGTGTAATAGAAATGTATGGTCCTGAAAGTTCTGGTAAAACAACACTTGCTTTACATGCAATTGCAGAAGCTCAGAAATTGGGTGGTATTGCTGCTTTTGTTGATGCAGAACATGCTTTGGATCCTACTTATGCTAAAAATCTTGGTGTAAATATTGATGAACTGTGGGTTTCTCAACCAGATACTGGTGAGCAGGCTCTTGAGATTACAGAAAATCTTGTAAGAAGTGGTGCAGTTGATATCGTTGTTGTCGATTCAGTTGCAGCTTTGACTCCTCAAAAAGAAATTGAAGGAGAAATGGGTGATGCTGTAATGGGTATGCAGGCAAGATTGATGAGTCAGGCTTTGAGAAAACTTACTGCTATTATTGGCAAATCAAATTGTATTGTTATTTTTATTAACCAGATTCGTATGAAGATTGGTGTAATGTTTGGTAATCCTGAAACTACAACTGGTGGACAGGCTTTGAAATTCTATTCTTCGGTGCGTCTTGAAATCCGAAGGGTTGAAACAATTGAAGGTAAGGGTGAAGAAGAAGCACTTGGAAACAGAGTTAGAGTTAAGGTCGTAAAAAACAAAGTTGCACCTCCTTTTAGAAAATGTGAACTTGATATTTATTTTGGAAAAGGAATTTCATCTGCTGCAAGTTTGATTGATTCAGCTGTAAAACATGAAATTATCGATAAGCGTGGTGCCTGGTATACAATGGGTGAAACAAAAATTGGTCAAGGTAAAGAAAATGCTGTTGCATTTATTGAAGCTAATCCAGAACTCGCTAAAGAAATTGAAACTAAGTTACGAACTGAAGTTTTTCCTGGTCAGGTAATTAAGACAAAAACTGCAGATAATACAGCTGTAGGAATTACTCCTGAAGGGAAAAAAGAAGTAAAACCTGCTTCAAATGATTTGTTTTAAAATAAACTGAAAGGTTATATTTGAAATGAAGCGTATTCTGTTAGGACTTGGATCTAATAATGATTTTCACGGTATGGATTCATTAACAATATTAATGAATGCGTGCCGTGATTTAGTCACCTTTTTACAGAATCCTATATTTTCATCAGTTTATAAAACTAAGCCGATGTATGTTGAAGATCAGAATGATTTTTATAACATGGTAGTTTATGGTTTTATAGCTGATGAAATTACTCCCCAAAATCTTCTTGAAAAAATCCATGAAATTGAAGCAAAATACGGACGTGACCGAAGTAAAGAAATTCGTTTTGGTCAAAGAAGTCTTGATATTGATATTGAAATTTATGGTGATGAACAGATAAATACAGAAGATTTACAAATCCCGCATATAAGATTAAAAGAAAGAGCGTTTGTATTAATACCTGGTACTGAAGTTTTAAAAAAAACTGCCGATGTTATTCTTAGAGATAAGTTTAGTGGATATTTAAAACAATTAACTAAACTTGATAAATCTGGAATAAAAAAAATAATTTCTTCAAAAAAATTTTGTAAGAAATGCTTAAATTAATTTGATTTAAGTAAAAGAAGGTAATTTTATGGAACAAAGTACAACTGTTATTACAAAGGAAAAAAAGGCTTATAAAGCAGGTGAATTTGAAGGCCCTCTTGATTTACTTTGGAATTTAATTCGAGAAAGTAAAGTAAATATTTATGATATTCCGATTGCACAAATTACAGAACAGTATCTTGATTATCTAGATTATGCAGTACAGACAGACTTGGGTGATTTGTCTGAATTTTATATTTGGGCTGCAAAATTAATTCATATGAAAAGTAAAATGCTTCTTCCTGTTGAATTTAGTACTGAAGATGATGATGAAGAAGATCCAAGACAGGAATTAGTAGATAAGTTAATTGAATATCAGAAATTTAAGAAACTTTCTTCATTGATGGAAGAACAGGAAGATGATTCAGAATGGTCTTTTGAAAGAAAAAAGATTCAGCGTGTTTTACCTTTTGATGATTCTGAAGAAATGTGGGAAGAAGTAGATACCTGGGAATTGTTGCAGCAGATGCAGTCAATTTTTAAGCAGATGATGAATCAATATTCAAATGAAAAAATTTTGAATATGTATGAAGAAATATCTGTAAATGAAAAAATTACTTTAATGAACGAAATTCTTGAAGAAAAAAATGAATGTATGTTTACAGATTTGCTTACACGTCCAGGAAACGAAATGGATGTTATCTGTGCTTTTATGGCAATACTTGAAGCTGTTAAATTTAAGATGATTAGTATCTTTCAAAATAAACTTTTTGGTGATATAAAGATATGTGCAAAAAAAGAAAATAATGGTTATGTCCCAACAGAAGAAGAATTGACTACTAATTAATTTATAGGATATTTTAAAATATGGATTTTAAGAAAGAAACAGCTCTTGTAGAAACAATTTTATTTTTAGAAAGTGAACCTTTGACATTAAAAGTTCTTTCTAATAAAGCTCAATTGGCAGAAGATATTGTTGAAAAATGTATTGAACAACTTAAAAATAAATATTCTGCAGAAGACAGTGGAATTGAGCTAGAGATGATTACAGGTGGCTGGTGTCTTGTTCCAAAAAAAGAATATTGGGAAGTATTAAAAGAGTTTTATGGTAATAAACGAGAAGGTCGTTTATCTAAATCCGCTTTAGAAACACTTTCGATAATTGCATATAAACAGCCGATTACACGAGCAGAAATTGAATCAATTCGTGGTGTAAGTGTAGATAATATGATTCATTTGCTTTTTGATAGAAATTTAATTAAAGAAGTCGGCAAAAAAGAAGTTCCGGGGCATCCAACTTTGTTTGGAACAACTAAAGAATTCTTGAAATTATTCCATTTGAACAGTATTTCTGAATTACCAAAACTCGATGAAGATGAACAGGAGAGATTTGAACTTGCCCGATAATTTGCTATCACCAGAAAAAGAAGAAATACGATTGCAGGCATATCTTGCTCATTGTGGAGTTGCAAGTCGCCGTGCATCAGAACAGATAATTCTGGACGGAAGAGTTCAGGTTAATGGTATAACTGTTAGTGAACTTGGAACTAAAATTTCTTTAAAAGATAAAGTTACTGTAGATGGAAAAGAAATCCATCTTGAAAATACAAAGAGATATGTTTTGTTAAATAAGCCTGCAGGTTTTGTCTGTTCATCATCAGATGAAAAGGGAAGACAGGTTGCTGCAGATTTGTTAAAAGAAAAATATTCAGAACGTTTATATAATGTCGGCCGTCTTGATATGTATTCAAAAGGAATGATTCTTTTTACGAATGACGGTGATTTTGCATTGAAACTATCTCATCCTTCCAGTCAGATTGAAAAAGAATATATCGTAGAAACAAGTCAGAATGTTCCAGATGATTTACCATCAAAACTTGAACATGGAGTTCGAATAGAAGGCGTTTTTTATAAACCTTTGTCAGTAAAAAAATTAAAAGAACGAAAATTAAAAATTATTCTGATTGAAGGAAAAAATCGTGAAATTAGAAAAATGCTTGAAAGTGTAAACATCGGTACAAAATCTTTAGTTCGAGTTAGAATTGGAAATATAAATTTAGATGATTTAAAGCCTGGCGAGTTTAGAGATTTAACAGATAAAGAAGTAAAAGATTTGTTAAACTTGTGTAATTAACCAGAATGGAGGATTTATGATAATTGCAATTGATGGACCAGCAGGTACTGGAAAAAGTACTATTGCAAAATTACTTGCAGAAAAACTTGATATTACTTTTTTAAATAGCGGCGGATTTTATAGAACATTAACACTTGCTGTTTTGGATTCTAATATTGATTATAGTGATGAAGAAAAGACTTTAGAATTTTGTAAAAAACAGAAGATTGAATATACAAAAGAAGGTCATTTTATTTTAAACGGTAAAGACGTTACTGATTCTTTACATGATGATCGTGTAACTGCAAATGCTTCTCAGGTAAGTGCAATAGTTCCAATCCGTCATCTTGTAAATGATTTAATGCGTGAAATTACAAAATCATTGAGTATAGTCTGTGAAGGTCGTGATATGACAACTGTTGTCTTTCCTGATGCTGAATATAAAATTTATCTTGATGCATCAAGTGAAGTTCGTGCTAAAAGAAGATTTGATCAGGGCGTTAGTAATATGACTTTGCAGGAAATAAAAGAGTCAATAGAAAAACGTGATGAAATGGATAAAAATAAAAAAGAAGGATCGTTAAAGATTGCAAAAGATGCACTATATATTGATACTTCTAACTTGACGATTGACAATGTTTGTGAGATAATAGAAAAACAAATTTCATAAAATAAAGGTTTTAGAATGGAAGGTATGGAAGTGGAAAAGGAAGAAGTTCAGAACTCCAAGAGCGAATTCCAGACACAATTAGAGGAATCTCTGAAAGGATTCAATGCTCCAGAAGCTGGAAATCTTGTAGAAGGAACAGTTGTTCAGATTACAAATGATTATGTTTATGTAGACATTGGAGACAAGTCAGAGGGTTTAATCCCCGTAGAGGAGTTCGCAGAAGATCTGCCGAAAGAAGGGGAAAAGGTTCAGGCGTTGTTAACAGGCCATAATGCAAATGGTCCTGTACTTTCTAAAAAGAAGGCTGATTCAAAGCGTTATTTGAAAGAAATTCAGCAGGCTTACAAGGAAAAAACTCCTGTAGATGGAAAGATTGCTAAGATAGTTAAAAGCGGTTATGAAGTAGATCTTGGTATTGACCGTATGGCTTTCCTTCCAATTAGTCAGGCTGATGCAGAAAAGGTAGAAAAACCTGAATCATTAGTTGGAACAAAATCAAAGTTCTATATTGAACGTTTATATTCAGATAATAAACTTAACCCTGTTGTTAATCGTAGAAAGTATCTTGAAGAAACAATCAATGAAAAAAGAGATGCATTCTTCGCATCAACACAGATTGGTGACAGTGTAAAGGGAACTGTAAAGAGTTTTACAAGTTTTGGTGCATTTATCGACCTTGGTGGTTTCGATGGTCTTCTTCATATCAATGATATGAGCTGGGGACATGTTGCTCGTCCAAAAGATTTTGTAAAGAAAGGTCAGGAAATTGAACTTAAAGTAATTCGTCTTGATCCTTCAGATAAGAGAATCAATCTTTCTCTTAAACATTTCTCTGAAGATCCTTGGGTACACTTTGAAGAAAAATATCATGTAAATGATATCGTAAAAGGTAAAGTTACAAAACTTACTGAATTCGGTGCATTCGTTGAACTTGAAAAAGGCATTGAAGGTCTTGTTCATATCAGTGAATTCTCTTGGACAAAGAAAGTTAATAAACCAGGTGATATGGTAACTGTTGGACAGGATGTTGAAGCAATGATTCTTGGATATGATATTCAGGCTGGTCGTGTTTCACTTGGTCTTAAACAGACAAAAGAAAATCCTTGGGATTCAATTGCAGAAAAATATTCAATTGGAACAAAGGTAAAAGGTAAAGTTGCAAAAGTAACAAATATCGGTGCTTTTATTACTCTTGAAGAAGGAATTGATGCATTCTTACATGCAGAAGATATTTCTTGGACAAAGAAAATTAAACATCCAGGTAGTGAACTTGCTGCTGATCAGGAAATTGAAGCTGTTATTATCGAATGTGATATAGAAGCTCATAAAATTAAGGTTGGTATTAAACAGCTTACTGATAATCCTTGGAAAGCATTTGCAGATGAATACAAAGTTGGTTCTACAATGGAAGGTGAAATTACTTCTATTACAGAATTCGGTGTATTCGTAAAAGCTCCAAATGGTATCGAAGGACTTATCAATAAAGCTAATCTTAGTGATAGTAAAGAAGTATCATACGAAGAAGCAGTAACAAAATATAAAGTTGGTGATAAAATCAGCGTATTCGTTGTTGATGTAAACACTGACAAAGAAAAAGTTGCTTTCTCTGTTCGTGAATTAAAGAGAAAACAGCAGCGTGATGAAATCTCTCAGTATACAGGCGATGGTGAAGATAAACCATTTACTTTAGCTGATATGATGGAATCAAAGAAAAATGACTAATATTTGTAAGAAAACATTCTTATAAATTATTAAATATTTGTAAAACGCATTGCATGTTTATCGTGTAATGCGTTTTGTCAATTAAAAAGCAAAAGGTAATATTTGGAAGTTTTAACAAATAAAAACAACAAAATTCCTAATTTCATTGGTGAAAGTAATTTTGCACGAGAAATGCGAAATTTAATTTCTTCAGTATCTTCTGATTGTGCTTCAATTTTACTTGCTGGAGAGAAGGGAACTGGAAAAAAACTTTTTTCACAAAATGTTCATTTGGCAACAGAAAAAAATCTGCATAATTTTGTTGAAATAAATTGTAAAGCTTTTGATTCACAGATTATTAAAGAAATTTTTAATTCATATTATTTTATAGAAAATAAGGAAACAAGAATTACTTTATTTGTGAATTTTATTGAAGATTTAGATTTTGAATGTCAGCAGCTTTTGTTTAATTTAATTAATAGTTTTAAACAAAAACAGTTGAATATTAAAATTATTAGTTCAACACAAATATCACCTGAAACATTAAAAGAAAAGATAAATAAGGAATTATTTTTTAGTATTTCAACGATTGTTCTGAATTTTATACCGCTAAGAAATAGAAAAGAAGATATAATTCCTATTTCAAACTATTATGTTGAAAAATTTAACAGGGGGTCTGGATTAAGACTTTCTGGTTTTACTCAGAATGCAATTGAAGCATTACAAAATAATTTTTGGTGTGGAAATGCTGATGAACTTATAAATTGTATTCAACATGCTTTTATTGTTTGTTCAAATAAAATAATTGATTGTTCTGATTTAAATCTTGAACAGAATGATTTTATGAATACCGAACAGACTTTAAAAACTGCTGTAGATAGTTTTAAGCATGATTTTGTCAAAGCTGTTTTGCAGGCCAATGGATGGAATCAAACAAAAACTGCAAAGGTACTTGGAATACAACGTACTTATGTGATAAGATTAATGAACGAGTTACAAATACGAAAATAATAAAGTAATATAAATTGAGGTATAAAAATGGCAGAAAAAGAAGTAAATACAGCGAGT
>CALAUH010000058.1 GCA_937892225.1 uncultured Treponema sp. | reverse complement strand
TTGATATCACTTTTGTTAAAATTTACAAATATCAGTTTGTATATGCAGGCTGTTGGAATTAATGAAAAAGCAGCTAAATTAAACGGTATTAATCCTGTTTTAATGAAAATGGTTGCTTTTATAATTCTTGGTATTTGTGTAACTATGGCAGGTGCTATAAACGTTTCTCGTGTAAATGTTATTAATCATGATACTTGTCTTTTGGATATTGAAATGGATGCCATTCTTGCAGTTGCAATTGGCGGTAACTCTTTAGGTGGTGGTAAGTTCAAACTTTCTGGAACAATAATCGGTGCTTACATAATTCAAGCCCTTACAGTTACTTTGTATGCTATGAAGGTTTCTTCTACTGCAGTACGCGCTTATAAAGCTATTGTAATTATTATCATTGTAGTTGTTGGTTCTCCAATATTCAAGAAATGGTTTAATCAGATTCGTAATAAGATTACTGGAAAATATGCAAAAGTGGAGGCAAAGTAAATGAAATTTTTAGATAAACTTAAAAAAATATTTACAAAAAAAGAAGGAAAGCTTCCTATTTCAAATACTAAACTTTTACTTACAATAACAATCTGCATTTTTGTATTTATGTACATTCTTGCAATGATTATCTGGGGCGAAGGTTTCTTGAATCCTCAGCAGTTTTTTGATATTTTCAATAACAATGCTTATCTGATTGCTATATCATTTGGTCTTACAATCGTAATGATTACCGGCGGAATTGATATTTCGGTTGGTGGTACAGTTGCGCTTGTAACTATGGTTTGTGTTTGTTATATGGAAAAATTCAATGGTGGAATTTTAAGTGCAGTATTAATTTCACTTGGCATTGGAACAGCAATTGGTCTTGTTCAAGGTTTCTTAGTTGCATATCTTGATATTCAGCCATTTATTGTTACACTTGCTGGTATGTTCTTTACACGCGGTATGACAACAATCGTAAGTCAGATTCCAAAAAATGTTACTAGTGAATCTTTTAATGCATTAAGAGAAGTATTTATTGATATTCCATTTGTTGGTCATTATGCAAGAAACGGTAATTTTATTAATTCTTATGTGGAACCTGGTGTTATAATCATTCTTTTTGTATTTATCTTACTCTGGGCAATGCTTAAATGGACACGTTTTGGTCGAAATCTTTATGCAATCGGTGGAAACAGTGAAAGTGCTATGATGCTTGGTATTAATGTAAGAAGAACTAAGTTTTTTGCATATGTTCTTTGTGGTGTTTTAGCAGGTATTGGTGGACTTACATATTTACTTCATACAGGGGCAGGAAATGCAAACAATGCAACACAGGCAGAAATGCAGGCGATTGCTTCTTCAATCATTGGAGGTACTTTACTTTCTGGTGGTGTAGGTAGTGTTGTCGGAACTTTATTTGGCGTAATGTCGCTTAAGACGATTAACAATATAGTTGTTACATCAGGTTTGCGCGAACCTTATTGGCAGAGTATTACAACCGGTTTAATGCTTTGTTTTTTCATCCTTTTGCAAAGTGTTATTCTTGCTTATCGTAGAAAAAAACTTGGTAATAAGGCAGTTTAGTTAGAGTTACTTAATTTGTACTCGCGGGGCGTAAGCCCCGTATTTTTTTTAAAGATATAACTAAAATAATGAGGATCGCTGAATCCGCATTCATAAGCAATATCATAACCTTTCATTTCTGTGCTTTTAATAAGACGTTTCGCATTTTCAATTCTGACATTTGTTAAATATTCAATAAAAGTTGTATTACATTCCTGAGAGAAAATAGTGCTAAAATGATTTGGACTCAAACAGACAATATCTGCAACAGTAGTAAGTGTCGTGTTCTGGTCTGCATAATTTTTATCGATATATTCTTTTGCTTTTAAAATAATATCTTTGTATCTTCCAGTCATTTTTGAATCACGATATTCGAGTGCAAATTCCAGAATTTCTTTTACGACTGAAACAAATTTTTCTTCATTTTTTACCGCATTGTCAATAAAATTGCGATGAACAATTTCAGGTTTCAATTCTTTTACATTTCCACCGAGATTTTCTACAAGTTTTGAAACGGCAAAAATTAAATCTACTAAAAGATATGATGCAAAAACATTGAATTGTCCGGGATTATTATTAATAAGAGTCATTGATTCGTCTATAATAACAGAGATATCATTTTTATTTGCATATTTTAATCGGTCAACTAAAGGATCGTTTTCTGTAAAATTTAAAACTGAATTATCATTTTGCTGAATATCATCGGAAGAAAAGATTCTGCTTTGGTTTTTGATTTTAGTTTCGTCAATAATTTTTTTTGCATCATTATAGGAATCAGGAATTTCTGAAAGGTGATCTACAGTTTTACCAATGCCTGTTATAACAATACAATCTTCATTCTGACTAACAATGTGTTCAATAGTTTCTGCAATATTATAAATATTTTCTTCCAGTTCAGAAGGAGAGTTGTTTTTTAGAATACAAACCAAAAGATTTTTATGATGAAAAAATGACAGAGTTTCTTCCCAGGAATTGGAATACGAATTTAAAAATGAACATGCTTCCTGCTGATTTCGAGTATTGCCTGTTTTGCTGTCAATTTTACTTATTAATATTTTGTAATATCGTGAAAGCAAATTAATTCCAAGTTCAGTACTTTTTTGCATAAGGTTAGTCATATCAATAGTACCGTGAACAAGATTGTTTAAGAAATCTTTTTGAAGAAGTTTTTCCTGTGATTTTAATTCTTCTTTCATTTTAGATATATCTGAAAGTTGTTTGCGTTCTTTATCAATCTGTTTGGCAACTTTATTGAGACTTGTTATTACATCATCTGATGTAAAAGGTTTTAAAAGATAATCTTCGATTCCAATTGAAATAGCTTTTTTTGCATAATCAAATTCATCGTGACCTGAAAGAATAATTATTTTTATCCATGGCTGAATTTTTTTAATTGCACTTGAAAGTTCAAGACCGTCCATAAAAGGCATTTTTATATCAGTAATAAGAATGTCCGGTTTAAGTTCATGAATCATGGAAAGGGCAATTTCTCCGTCAGTTGCTTCTCCTGCAAATGAAAAACCAGAATTTTCCCAGTCTATTTTTGTTCTTATCCCTTCCAAAACAATAGGTTCATCATCAACTAAAAAAACGCTATACATTTTCTACATCACCTTGAATGCATGGAATTACAAAAGAAATTTCACATCCTTTGCCATATTCTGATTGTATTACTAAACCTTCTGTTTTGTCACTATAATAAAGCTTTAATTTTTTATGAACGTTATATAATCCGTATACAGAAGTTAATTGTTCAGAATTATCTGAGCTTGTATTCAATTCTTTTAGAACCTGTTCAAGTCTTTCTGGCGTAAAACCAGCTCCATCATCTTTAACAGAAAATTTTATGAACTGTTTTGTTTTATCTGTAAAATCTGCAGTTACTATTAAATTTCCGCGTCCTCGTTTATTTTTAATACCATGGTAAATTGCGTTTTCGATTAAAGGCTGTAATACAATTTTTATGATTTTATATTCAAGCAGACTTTTATTAACTTTGATTTCGTAATTTAAAATATCAGCATAACGAATTTTTTGAATCATAAGATAATTTTTAATATGATCTAATTCCTGCGCGATTGTTATCCATTCATGGCCGCGACTGAGTGATATTCGTAGAAAGTCTGAAAAAGCTTTTGTGATGGTAACAACTTCATCAGTTTTTTCTTCTTCTGCAAGCCAGATGATTGTATCAAAAGTGTTGTACAAAAAGTGTGGAGTAATCTGAGCCTGTAAAGCTTTCATTTCTGCTTTCTGAATATTTTTTTGTTCTTCGATATTTTTTTTGATTAATAAATCTATTTGTTCAGCCATTAAGTTTAAATTTTTTGAAAGAGGAATTAATTCTTCTACATTCGGTATGGTTGTTCGTGCAGTTAAATTACCTTCTGCAATTTTTGTAGAAAGCTCTTCCATATTTTTAAGAGGTTCATTAACAGATTTAGAAACTGCACTGTAGCCGTTAATTGAAACTGTAAGAGAAAAAAGGATGATTAAAATTTGCAGAATAGTCAAAATGATTGAAGAATTTTTTATAGAAATATTTGTAATTGTTGCAGTTTCGATTTCTGAAAGGATAAAATCCTGCATGATATCAGAAAATAATGCAGAGATAGTTCTGATTTCATCAAGTAAGGCTTCGTTTTTTGTAACTGGACTTCCAATAGAAATTTCGCGTTCTAAGTTACGGATATTGTTGGAAAGAGTAGTGCACGCACGGTAAGCAACTTCTAGTTTAGATTTATTGTCATGACTTTTAGTATGTTTCTGCATTTCAAAAATACCGGCAAAGATATTTTCTATCATTTTATACTGATTGCCGTTATTAAAGTTTTTTCGTCCGCAGACAATGTCCCAAAGTTCGTTCGGTACATCATTCTTTGCTATTTGAATAATTTTATTTGCACAACTTACATTTGAGATTATATCATCATATTGCTGTGTATGAATTTGTGAAACGATGATTGAATATACAGTTGGAATAATCATTATGAGGATAAGAAAAACGTATGAAAATTGAAGTGTTTTTTTTAGACTGTATTTTTTATTAAAAAGATTTGGAAATTTCATAAAGAAAATTAATATCCTCTTGGTTCATACAATGAAAAATCATCATTTTCAGTAAAAACAGTTTCTTTCATATAAGTTGTTCGTGGAATCGGTTCCCCATTTGCAATCTTCTTTACAAGTTCCATAAGGGTTGGACCTAAGTTCGGATTACATTCAACTACACAGTTTATTCTTCCATCAACAAGTGCATCTATAGACTTTTGTTCTGCATCTACAGAAATGATGATTGTATTTCTTGAAGTAATATTATTATTTGAAAAAGAATCAAGCAGACCAAGTGTCATAGAATCATTGTGAGAATAAATTACATCTATATTTTCACCATTTATTTTTAGACCATTATTTCCGCGAATAATTTTATCCATTATTTCTTTTCCGCGGGATGTTAGAAAATCTCCGTCTTCAGAATAGATAATATTAAACTTCGGATTATTTTTTATTACGTCTCTAAAACCTTCTGCACGTCCAATTACAACAGAAGAATTTGCAGTTCCAGAAAATTCTACTATATTGATTTTTTGTTTTTTATCAGTTTTACATTTGTTTACAAGAAAGTTTGCTGCAGAACGACCTTCTTCAAATCCGTTTTCTCCTAAAAAACCTGCGTACATTGAAGAATCAGCATTTATCTGACGGTCAACAATAATTACCGGAATATTAGCGTCCTTTGCTTCCTGTAAAACATTGTCCCATCCGTCTTCTACAATTGGAACAAAAGCAATTACATCAACCTGGTATACAATAAAGGATCTTATCGCTTTTAATTGATTTTCCTGCTTTTGCTGGGCATCGTCAAAAATAATCTGAATATTGTTTTCTTCTGCGGCTTCAAAAATTGATTCCGTATTTCTGGTTCGCCATGCACTTTCTGAACCGATTTGTGAAAATCCTAAAATCAGTTTGTCTTCTATATTATTTTGATTATTTTTTGATGTTTTATTTTTGTTTGTAGAATAGACTAAAAATAAAGGAATAAGAGAAGAGAGTAAAAGAAAAACAATTATAGCTATGATTACTTTTTTTAACGAGAGTTTCATTAAAAAAAGTATAATTGATAATTAAAATGTAGTCAAATTTAGAAAAATATTTGATGAAGTAATTTAATAGTGTACAAAAATAAATTTTTATATCATAAAAAAAAGGATAAGAAGGGTAGTAAAAAAATACTAATCTTTCTTATCCTTTTTTCATAATCAATAATTTGATTTATTTAAAGAGATGCTTCCAATCTCTTTCTAATTTCAGCAATATATTCCCAAGAGTTCAAAACTTTTTTTGCAGCTGGTTCAGCAATACGTGCAATATCACCTGTCATGTATCCTTCTTCGATTGTACCAAGAGTTGCTTTTTCAAGCTTCTTTGCAAAGTCTACAAGTTCTGGTGTACCGTCTAATTCACCGCGTTTTGCAAGTGCTCCAGTCCATGCAAAAATAGTTGCAACTGGGTTTGTAGAAGTTTTTTCACCTTTAAGATAGCGGTAATAATGTTTCTGTACAGTTCCGTGAGAAGCTTCGTATTCAAAGTTTCCGTCTGGACTTACTAAAACAGAAGTCATCATTGCCAAACTTCCGCATGCAGATGCAATCATATCAGACATAACATCGCCATCATAATTTTTTGTTGCCCACATAAATCCGCCTTCTGACCTCATAACACGGGCAACAGCATCATCAATTAATGTGTAGAAATATTCAATGCCGGCAGCATCAAATTTAGCTTTGTATTCTTCATCAAAAACACGCTGGAAAATTGCCTTGAAGTTTCCATCATAAGTTTTAGAAATTGTATCTTTTGCACCAAACCATACGCTGATTTTCTGATCCAAAGCATATTTGAAACAGCAGTGAGCAAAGCTTTCAATTGATTTATCAAGGTTGTGGATTCCCTGAAGGATTCCAGGACCCTTCATTACCTGAATTGTCTTGCGGATTTCTGTTCCGTCTTCACCAGTAGTTGTTTCTTCAACTGTTGTTACTACTTCTTCTTCAACGGTGGTTGTCCATCCAACAAACTTATAACCTAATCTATTATAGTTAGGGAATGAAATAGCAGATACATCACCAGATACTTTACCAGATACATCACCATATGTATATTCAGTTTGTGAACCGCTCTTTAATACAGCAGCATAAAGATAAGTATTATCTGTATACTTCTTAATTAGTTTATTTGGAGCTGTTGTATCAGCGGCTTGTTTACTACCAATTTGCTTAGCTAATAATGTCTCATTTTCATTTAAATTCAAATCAAAATTTATTTCTTCCGTAACTAGTTCATCATTTTCTTTTCCGCAAAAATATAAAAAGTCATACCCTTTATATTATAGCATACAGACGATCAATGTGCAAGGACAAATTCATATATTTTTCGTCAAGTCAGCGATTCCGATGAAATGATCAACCTATGAATTGTTGAATCGGATAATCGGATATTTTCGTAAATTCTCAAAGTAAATGCAACAGTGCAATTTAAAAATGCATTTACTTTGGGAAGGAAAATGTGGTAGCATTTAGTATGAGAAAA
>CALAUH010000057.1 GCA_937892225.1 uncultured Treponema sp. | reverse complement strand
CCTTTTGAAATTTTAAACTTCCGCATATAGTTATTATTTTCACTCTTTCTTTTTTAATATATTAATTACATATTTTAAAATGCTTCTTAACCCTTTCTTTTCCTGCATTAACTTCATAATATTCAAACATTATCTTATTAATTTCTTCTTTTCAGAATTATTTAATGATGCTGATTTTGATGGTACTGTTGTAAATGTAGATTGTCTTACATATTGTGGTAATCTTGAAAATCTTGCTGATATAGATAAAAAATATGGCGGTAAACGTTATTTTTTTGAAAAAGTTGATATTTGTGACAGGGAACAGATTGAACGAATATTTAAACAATATGATATTGATACAGTAATTCATTTTGCTGCAGAAAGTCATGTAGACCGTTCAATTCTTGGACCTGAAGCATTTATGAAAACTAATGTTATGGGTACTTTTACATTACTTGATGTTGCAAGAAATTACTGGAAAAAAGAAGACGGAACTATGCGGGAAGATGTTCTTTTTCATCATATTTCTACAGATGAAGTTTATGGTTCTCTTGGTGAAACAGGATATTTTAGAGAAGATACTCCTTATGATCCTAGAAGTCCTTATTCATCATCTAAAGCAAGTTCTGATCATATTGTAATGGCTTATTATCATACATATGGACTTCCAATCACTTTATCAAATTGTACTAATAACTATGGTCCTTATCAGTTTCCGGAAAAACTTTTACCACTTATGATTTCTAATATTCGTGATGGAAAAAATCTTCCTGTTTATGGCAAAGGTGATAATATCCGTGACTGGATTTATGTAGAAGATCATAATCGTGCAGTATGGCTTATTGTAAAAAATGGAATCACTGGAGAAAAATATAATATCGGTGGAGAAAATGAATGGCAGAATATAAAACTGCTTCATAAAGTCATTGAACTTACAGCAGAAGAAACTGGAAAATCAGTTGATGAAATTGAAAGTACAATTACATATGTAAAAGACAGACCTGGACATGATAAGCGTTACGCAATCGATTGTACAAAAATAAAGACTAATCTTGGATGGGAAAGAAAAATGACTTTTGAACAGGGGTTAAAGGCAACTGTACAATGGTATTTAAAAAATCCTGAATGGGTTAATAATATATTGAATGGAAGTTATAAAAACTGGATTAGTAAAAATTATACAGAGCAGGGAAGGTAAATTATATGAAAGGAATTATTTTAGCAGGTGGAAGTGGTACTCGTTTATATCCTATTACAAAGAGTGTTTCAAAACAGATATTACCTCTTTATGACAAACCAATGATTTATTATCCTTTATCATGTTTGATGTTAGCAGGTATATCTGAAGTTTTAATTATTTCAACACCTAGAGATATTAATTGTTTTAAAGAACTTTTTGGTGACGGTAAATGGCTTGGAATGAAATTTGAATATGCTGTTCAGGATAAACCAAGAGGTCTTGCAGATGCATTTATTATTGGAAAAGATTTTATTGGAAATGATTCAGTTGCTCTAGTTTTAGGTGATAATATTTTTTATGGCCAGGGATTTACACATACTTTAATAACAGCAAAACAGAAAGTAGAAAAAGAAAATACTAATTTGATATTCGGATATTATGTTAAGAATCCATGTGCATATGGTGTAGTTGAATTTAATCAGGAAGGAAAAGTTCTGGGAATTGAAGAAAAACCTGAAAATCCAAAATCTAATTATGCAGTTCCAGGTTTATATTTTTATTCAAATGATGTTGTAAAAGTTGCTGAGAATGTAAAACCATCTGCCAGAGGTGAAATAGAAATAACTTCTATTAATAATGAATTTTTACAGAGGAATAATCTTTGTGTAGAGATTTTAGGTAGAGGTACTGCATGGCTTGATACAGGAACTTATGATGGCCTTTTAGATGCAAGTAATTTTATTGCTACTATTCAAAACAGACAGGGAATGTATGTATCTTGTATAGAAGAAATTGCATTTAGAAATAAATGGATTTCTAAAGAAGAAGTTCTTGCTTTAGCAAAAGAGTATAAAACAGATTATGGAAGATATCTGGAACGCTTAGTAAATAAAGAATAGGAAATATAAAATGTCAAAAAATGATAATTTAATGAAAATTGATTTTGTTTATGCATGGTGTGATAGTGCTGATCCAGAATTTGCTAAATCAAAACGTGAACAAGAAATTAAATTAGGTATTATTAATAAAAATGATGAAAAATATAATGATAAATTAAGATATCAAAATAATGATGAATTAAAATATTCATTACGTTCTGTAATGAAATATGCCTCTTGGTTTAATCATATTTATATTATTACAAATAAACAAAAACCTGAATGGTTAGTAGAAAATGAAAAATTAACTGTTATTGATCATACACAAATTATTCCTAAAGAAATACTACCTGTTTTTAATGCAAATGTAATTGAACAATATTTAATAAATATTCCTGGCCTTGAAGATAAGTTTTTATATTTAAATGATGATGTATTTTTTGCTAGGAAAGTAAAAAAATCAGATTTTTTTAGTAATGATAAACCTATTGTACATATGAAACATTATAATTCATATGTAGACTTTAATAAGGAAGATTATTGGAAAACCTTAATTAATAATGCATATAAGTTATTTTGTAATAAAAGAAATATTCATATTCCTTTTTATATTCCAATTCATGGTGTAGATGCATTTTCAAAATCTATGATAAAAAAAATATTAGATTTTTATCCTGAAACTTATGAAAATAATAAATCTGTTTTTAGAGATGAAAAAAATATTGGAAGAGTATTATGGCAATATGAAATGATTTATTATAATGATTGTAAGTTTGTTCATATTCCTTATCCAATGAATTTCTTAGTTAAATTAAGTTTTATTTTTTTAAAAAATAAATTTTATACATCCTATATTGATGAAAGATTAAATATAAAAGAAAAAATAAAAATGCATTTATTTAATCCAGTTTGTTTTTGTATAAATAATATGAATAAAGATGATGATATAATAATTGCAAAAAAATATTTAGAGAAACGATTTACTAAAAAAACAGAGTTTGAAAAATAATTATTAGTTTATTCTTTTTTGTACGTATTTTACACTCTGAATGTATTCTTCATCCGTAGAAAGATGTTCAATTATCATTGGCATTTTAGGATTCTGGGCAGTGGCAAGTTGCTCATACAGTTTGATGTCTAATTCACCGTTTCCACATGCACATTCCTGCAGTTGAAACGTATATTCGTCTTTTAGATGAACGTCTTTTAAGTGGCAGCTGCAGATTTTATCTCCAAGTTTAGAAAAACATTCGTGGAGAAAATCGTCGTTGAAAAAATAACGTTCGGGGCTCGTAATCATATTTACAACATCAAGATGTGCTCCAAACTCCGGGCGGTTTACGGCTTTTATCAGTTTTAAATATTCGTCCGGACTTGAAGGAATCATCCAAGGCATAGATTCAATTGCAAATTTTGTGTGTTTTGGTTTTACGGTGTCGATAATTTCCTGAATCATTTTTACTGCCATTTCAAAACATTCATCGCTGAAGTTTTTGCGGTAACCACCATCCCAGCGGGGACCATATGGAGTTCCAATTACGTTTACACAGCAGACTGCACCAATTTCATCTGCCATTTTTAGCTGGTTGATTGCATAGTCAATCCATTTTGTACGTTCGGTAGGGTCAGCGGCAAGTGTGTTTTTCCAGATTCCAACTTCGGCAATTAAAAGTCCTGCATCGTCGGCCGCTTTTTTGTAAGACAAGTAAGTTTCGCGGCCAGAAAGATAATCTACCGGAAAGTTTACGCATTTTAATCCGAGTGCAACGTGTTTTTGTGCCCATTCCTGTGGTGTTTTATGTTGTAATGATGATGATATTCCTAAGTACATAATTTTACTCCTTTTTTGAAACAGGGATGAAAATGATGAAGGGGATGATAAGAAACAGAATTAGTAGGATATGAAAGATGAATGCCAAATGGATTCGAAAATCCTACGGGTTCTCATTTTTTTTATTTATCCCTGTTTACAAATCTTCTTTATCAGTGTTCATCTGTGTTTATCTGTGGCTAAAAAATCTTATGAATAACTGATTTATCCATTTTATCTAAACTTAAAACTCCGGTACGTGCCATGACGCCTGCAAGTTCATCGTTCATTTCTTTAATTCTGTTTGCAACTGCGTCTGATCCTTTTTTCAATAGTGGCATTAGGTGGCGGCCAACGCTTACGGCTGTAGCTCCAAGTGCAAGACATTTATATGCATCCATTCCGCTTTCAATTCCGCAATCAACAAAAACGGGGATTTCGTTTTGAACTGCATCTAAAATATCTTGAATTACCATCAGCGGTGCAACTGAATATGGCATCATGTTGTGGTGATGGGAAATTACAAGACCTGCACATCCGGCTTTTAGGCATTTTTCTGCATCGCGTGGGCTTAAAACTCCTTTTACAATAAATGGAATTCCTGCTGCCTGTACAAAATCGGCAAGTTCTGCTGATGATTTTGCTTTCATTGGTAATCCGAGTACATTATCATAACCACCTGACGAATTAAAACTGTGGTCAATGTCCATTCCAACGGCAAAGCAACCTGATTTTACGGCGTGTTCAATTTTTCGGAAAACTTCTTTGTTGTCTTCGTGTGGTTTTATGATTTTGATTGTTTTAGCACCAGTGGAAATTATATCTTCAAGTTCTTCGTCGGGACCCATTCCAACCCAGTGAACGGCATTACATTTTGCAGCAGCCTCAGCGTAAATTTTCATTCCGTTTTTTGCAGTATTTCCCAGGTGAGAAAGGGCAGCAGTCATAATCGGAGTGTCAAAAGTCATTCCAAATAGTTCCATTTTAGTTGATGGAAGTCCTGAATCTAAATAACGTGTTTCAAGTAAAAGCGAATCAAAATAGTCGCGGGTAATTTTATCTGAATTTGATGTAAGTTCCATATAATCTCCTATTTTTTATGCCACACGGATTCGAAAATCCTACGGATTTTCAGTAAACAAAAAAATGAATCTTATTCCACATTCTTCATTCTTAATTTTTCATTCTTCATTTTTTAATTTTCTTCCCATGGGTATTTCATATTCCAGTCGGCACGTAAATCATCCATAATTTGGCAAAGATTTTGTGACTTTTTAAAAGTATGAACTTGTGATTCAGTTTTGCCGTTTAGAATGCAGTCTGTTGCGTGAATAAGTTCGTATTCGTAGCCGTTTACGCGGAATGGAACGTCGATAACAGATACAGAACTTTCGTTTCCATTATCATTGTTGTACATGTGAACTTCGGCTTTTTGTGCAAGGAAAAAATTGAAAACTTTGATGTAGCCTTTTTCACCAAAAATAACAGCTTCGTGATTGTCAGTTGCGTTTGGCATATCAGCGGCACTTTGGAAATTTGTTGTAACTCCATTTTCAAAAGTAAGATTTACGCTGTTCCATACATCAACACCATTAAGTAAACGGACGTTTGAACTTCGGTCGCGGATTGGTGAAAAATCATTTATCATCATCGCAAAATAAATATTGTAAATGCCTAAATCTAAAAGAGCACCGCCGGCAAGTTCGGGAGCGTACAATCGGTTTTTAGGATCATAAGCAATCCGGTTGCAAAAGTGAGATTCAATATGTTTGATTTTACCGATTGTTTCTTCTGCAATGCATTTTTTTATTTGCGCAATACATGGATTAAAAGCAGTCCACATTGCTTCCATAAAAAATAGATTTTTGGAGCGGGCGAGCATAATCATTTTATCAAGCTGGTCGCGGCTGCATCCGGCAGGTTTTTCGCAAAGTACATGTTTACCGGCATTTAAACAAGCTATTACTGATTCAAAATGAAATGCATGTGGATTTGCAATGTAAACTGCATCAACATCAGGGTCGTTATAAAGTTCTTCGTAAGAGCCATAGGCTTTTTGGAAATTCCATTTTTCTGCAAATGATTTTGCACGTTCTAAATTACGACTTGCAACAGCATAAAGGTTGATATTGCCATCAGTTTTTACGCCGTTCATTGCAGTTGCCATACTGTTGGCAATGTTTCCTGGAGCGAGAATTGCCCAATTAATTTTTTTGTTCATATTTATATTTTACTATAAATTATAGAAGAAAAGTGAATAAATCTATTATTTAATAGTAGGATTAAACTAATAAAAAATTTCTCGCAGATTGCGCAGATTTCCGCAGATTAAATTTATAAAGAATTAAAAATAGTTTTTAAAAATTTACGAGAAGAAGAGCAAAAAAAATCGAGCAGTTTTTTTTTCTATCACTTTCTAATTCCTAATTCCACAATATCCTCCTCATCCTACCTATCCTGTTTCAAAAAAAATCCTTTTTATCCTCTTCATCCCCGTTTCACATCAATTGCCAATAATCCTCCGTTGTGCTAATTTATTTCATATGAAAATTAATTTTACTCCAAAACAATTTATCGTTCCTCATATTGGAAAAAAACTTGCATTTATGCTTCCCGCAGTTTTTATGATGGGATTTACACTTTCAATTTTGATTGCCGTTGGATTTGGAACTGATCCTGCAAGTTTTATGAATTTAAATATTGCCGCTGCTACTGGGCTTTCACTTGGAAATACTCAGGTTATAGTTTATACAATCATGCTCGTGTTTACATTTATTTTTGGAGCACAGATGATTGGTTTTGGAACTTTAGCAAACATGCTTTTGATTGGTTATATTGCCGACTTTTTTAAATGGTTTTGGACAAATGTCGGTTTTTATTCATTTTTAGCTGATTGTACACTTACCGCAAAGATTGTAATTTTTGCCCTGACGATTGTAGTTTTTGTAATCGTTGCTTCTATTTATATTGATGCCGGACTTGGAACTGCTCCTTATGATGCACTTCCTACTATAATAAGTAATGCTATTCCAAAAGTTCCATTTTTTATTATCCGCATTCTGTTTGATTTTTCTGCAATTGGAATTGGTCTTCTTGCTGCAAAAATCGGTGGAAAAGGAATTCAAGGTTCGGTAATTGGTTCTGTTTGTATGAGCATTTTACTCGGACCGGTAATTTCGCTTGTAAATAAACCTTTGAGTAAGATTTTGAATGATGAAAAAGAAACAGGGATGAAGATGATTAAAAGGATAAAGAAGGAATAAGGAT
>CALAUH010000056.1 GCA_937892225.1 uncultured Treponema sp. | reverse complement strand
ACTGTATGGCTACATTATATATAAGTGATGTTGCCAGATGTAGGACAGAAAAAAAATATTTTTATAAATAGCAAACCTGTTAAAAGAACTGTAATCAAAGATGAAACTTTCTATCAATATGATTCCAATGATATTTTAATCAAATTAGGAATTTATAAAACTCTTTAAATTTTTAACTACCCTACTTCTCTCAATGATACACCCCTTATGTTATAATATATGATATAATATTAAAAACAGGAGAATGTATGAAAGAAAACATAATTGAAGAAGTTCTAAAAACTCATATAAAAGAAACAAATTCTATATTCGTATTTCCTACTCAAAATGCAGCTGATTTATGGGCAGACAGAATCATTTTTATTTCAGAATGTTCTGCTGTTTCAATGGAAAGATTTATTGCCTGGGATAATTTTAAAAGTGATTCAATCAGAGGTCAGCATCAGGATAAAATTTCCATTCCTTCTACAATGCGTCAGATTTTCGCAACACAATTAACTGAACAAAATAAAAAAGAACCATTTTTATCATACATAATTACAAAAGAATATGCACAAAACGGAAACAGTTTTTCAACATGGATAAGTAATATTTTACCTTCACTTTCAATGTGGAAAAAATATTTTGAAAACAATCACAATGAACCAGATGACGAAGATAAAGATCTTCTAAAAATATACGAACTTTATAATGATTTCTTAAATAAATATTCACTATTTGATCCTGCATGGGAAACGCCGCCTTTTTCTGCTGATGGAAACCATTATTATATTTTCTTTCCCGAAATTCTATCTGATTACAAAGAATACAAATCAATCTTAGAAAGTTCTCCGGCAGACATTACAATTATTCCTTTACCAAAAAATGATATTATCAACGGTAAAGTAAACTTTTTCAAAGATTCAAGAGTTGAACTTAAAAGTATTGTTTTATATTTAAGAAAAATTCACGAAGAAGAAAAAATTGAATGGAATGACATTGCCATCAGCGTTCCAGATTTAGATACCTACGAACCTTATATTAAAAGAGAACTTGATATTTACTGCATTCCAAATGTTACCCGATATGCAAAACCTCTTTCTTCTACAAGAGCAGGTGCACTTTTTAAACAGTTATTCGAATGTTACTCAGAAAACTTCAGTTATGATTCTTTAAAAAATCTTCTTTTAAATACAGACCTTCCATGGAAAGAAAAAGATGAAGCACTCCGTTTATTAAATTTTGGAAAAGAAAATAACTGTATCTGCAGTTTTAAATATGATGATAAAGATTATGATATCTGGGTTGAATCATTTAAGGAAATTGGAGATGAAAGAATAAAAATTTTTTATTCTACATTAAAAGATTATATTACAAAAATTGTAACTGCATCATCTTTTACAGAAATCAAAAACAGATATTTTATATTCCGAGAAAAATATTTTAATATGGATAATTGTACCGCACAAGCAGATAACATCATAAGTAGATGTATAAGTGAATTAAGCGGTCTTATTGATTTGGAAGAAAATTATCCTGAATGTAAAATTCCTTTTCCATATTCATTCTTTGTAAATCAACTCAATTCAATAAAATATCTTAATCAAACTTCAGAAAACGGCGTTTATATTTTATCTTACAAAACCGCTGCATGTTCACCATTTGCCTGTCACATAATCATAGATTCAAGTCAGACAGGACTTTCCGTAATTTATAAACCACTGACATTTTTAAGGGAAGACAAACGTATAAAACTATTAGGCGGTTTATCTTACGAAGATCCAAACGTAACAAAAGAATTTATCCAGTTATATCAGATGAATTCATATAAAATACCGGCATTTTTCACAGCTGCTTCTAAAACTTTCAGCGGATATTCACAAAGCATAAGTTTTCTTGAAGAAAATGATTATACAAAAACCGAAAATCCTTACATCAAAGATGATTTCTATAAAACAGAAAAAGACTGGTTTTTAGGAAATAATCCTCCAGAAAAAATATTTGATTATTCCAGGAAAGGATTTGAAAACTGGAAAAAATCACAAAATCAAAAAGATGATGATAATTCGACAAGCATAAAAATCATTCAGGAAATGATACAGACAAAACGAATTAATACAGATGAATTAATGAAAGTTTCAAATTCATCATTAAACAGTTTTTTTAAATGTTCAAGACTCTGGCTTTTCAAAAATATCATTAATCTTAAAGAACAGAAAAATGAAACCGCACTAATGGATGATTATAAAGTCGGTAACTTATATCATAAAATTCTTGAAAACTTCTTTAAAACTCTTAAGAAAAATAACAAAAATATTATGTTAAAACAAGAAACTGAGCAAAATGAACCTGAACTTCCTGAAGAATATTTAGAATATATAAATCAAAGTATAGAAAAAGCAATAACAGATAAAACAATTAACAGTTGTCTTGAACGAGAACTTTTAAAAACAACAAAAGATGCGCTAACTCAAAAAATGACAATGTTTATTACAAATCTTTCAAAAAAATTTAATAACTATTCAGTTTATGATGTAGAAAAAGATTTTTCTTATCCTCTTAAAGATAAAAAAATTATTCTTGAAGGTAAAATAGATTTAATTTTGCAAAATCCAGAAGATTTTGATTTTACAATAATTGATTATAAAACATCAAAAGAACCAAAAAATCTTTATTACACAGAAGAATCTAATACACTTCCAGATTTTCAGCTTCCTCTTTATATATATTATTTAAAATCCACAAGCACAAAAAATGATGTTGATAAAGCCTTATTTTATAAAATCAATGAAATTAAAACAAAAGAATTCGAATTAGAAAACTATGATTCAACAATAAAAAAAGTTTTAGAATGCATAGATGAATATTCAAAATGTATTCAAGAAAATAATTTTGAATCAAATACACCTGATTTTAAAGATTGCTTAAAGTGTTCATATAAAGCAATCTGCAGAAAAACATTTAACATCAGCAGAAAATACTAAATTTTATAACTGGAGAATAATATGGGTGAAAGAAAAATAGATACATATCAGAAAGCTGCAATAGATTCAAAAATAAACACAGTCGTAAGTGCAGGAGCAGGATCTGGAAAAACAACTGTACTTTCAGAAAGATTTACAGACCTTATATTAAACCGCGGCTGTAATGTTGATGAAATACTGACTTTAACTTTTACAAAAAAAGCAACCGTAGAAATGTCTACAAGAATCTACAAAGTTCTTAAAGAAAAAGTAAAAGACCAGGCAGATAATTTTTACAAGGCAAACATCAGAACACTGGACAGTTACTGTAACTCAATTGCAAAAATGGGTGCTCACTATTTTGGAATTTCTCCTGATTACACTCAGGATGATGATTTGATTAAACAAAAAGTCACAGCTTTAGCTTTACCATTTATTCTTGAACATAAAAATAATGATGCAATAAAAAAACTTGTAGACACAAAAAACTATCAGAAAACAACTACAGAACTTTTTGTAAACAGCATTCTTTATAACTCAACAATTGTTTCAGAACTTGATTTTGAAGCTGATTTTAACAGACAAAAAGAAGCGGTAATTAATGAATGGAATAAAAGTATAAAAAAAATTGAAGAAATTTTAAGAACTCTTATAAATACATTTAATGAACTTCCAGAAAAAAAACAATCAAAAGCGGCAGCATGGTATATAATTACTAAAAAAAATTGTGAAGAAATCATTCCATCTATTACTTATCCTTTTATTGATGATTCTTCATTTGAAAATACAGAAAAAATTAATGAACTAAAAAATTTTATAAATATTTTAATTCAAATTAATATAAAAGTACCTGATAAAAGATCATTTCCTATTGGTAATGAATTAATTTTTGAATTAAGAAATTATGCACATGACTCTACAAAAGTACCTAACACTCTTATTTCTCTATACAATTTTATAAGCTGTCATGATGTAATAAAATCACTCTTACCACTGTTTACTGAATTTCAAAATAAAATTAACAATCTTAAAAGAAGTTTGAATATTCTTACATTTGCAGACATTTCTGATATAGCACGAAAAACTTTAGAAAATTATCCTGAAATACGATTAATTGAAAAGAAAAAATACAAGGCAATTATGATTGATGAATTTCAAGATAACAATCAGATGCAGAAAGATTTACTTTTCATGCTTGCAGAAAAAGAAGAACGTATGGAAAAAGGAGTTCCTTCTGTAGACGAATTATATCCAGACAAACTCTTCTTTGTTGGTGATGAAAAACAAAGTATTTATAAATTCCGTGGAGCTGACGTTTCAGTATTCAGAAAACTCTCAGACGATTTTAAAGACGGAAATCTTCAAATGACAAACAATTATCGTTCACATCCTGCATTAATTGCTTCATTTAATACAATTTTTGGCGGAATAGAATATCCTCCGTCAACAAATCATTTTGAAGAATTAAAACCAAGTTTAAATTCCGTTTTCTTTAATGACTCACAGGATAAAACTTTAATTCCAAATTATGAAGCAATTTACAAAAATGTTACTTTAAGTGATTCTGTTATAGAAGAAATTAAAAATGAACCTGCAGAAAAATTATATGCACCTCATATTCATATTGCACGGTATAGCAAAGAAACAGATAATGATTCAGAAGAAAATATCATAGAAAAAAATATTGAATCAGAATGGATAGCAAACAAAATCCAGGAATTAACGACAACAGGTGTAAACGGCAAAAAATTTGAATATTCAGACATTGCAATCTTATATAAGACTTATAATAATCAGGAAGAATTAGAACGAGTTCTTCTTAATCATTCTATTCCATATAATACAGAACAAATCTGCGGATTATATTCTGATGGACCTGTAAATGATATTTTTTCTTTCATAAGATTATGTGTTTTCGAAAATGACATTTTAACTTATAGCCAGGTTCTCTGTTCACCATTTGTAAATCTCTCTTATCAGGAAGCAAATGCAATTGTATTAAAAAATGAACTTCCATTTACAACTGATGCAGAAAATATTTTAAGTAAGACTTCGTTAAAAAGATATAATGATGCAAAACTACTTTTCGAAGAAATAAAAGAAGATTGTCAAACATTACCAATAACACAAATTATTACAAAACTATGGTATGAACAAGGATATCGTTACGAAACAATGCTTAATACAAAAGTTCAAATGTATTCGAAAATGTACGATTTGATTTTTGAACTGGCAAATCAATACGAACAAAAAAATATACCTCTTGCTTCTTTCCTTGACGACATAAAAAAATATCAAACAGAAAAACTTGATAATATGGATATTCCTCTTGAACAGCCTAATGGTGTACATCTTCTTACAATCCATAAAAGTAAAGGCCTTGAATTTAAAGTTGTATTTATATTTGATTCTGAACACGGTTTACAAAATGAAACTAATACACAACCTGTATATTCTTCAAAAGAATTCGGACTATCACCAAATATTTATCCTCCTGAATTTAAAAATATCTGTAATAAAAACTTCTTCTTTACAAAAGCAAAAGAAGAAAACCAAAAAATGGAAATTGCAGAATTAAGACGTGTAACATATGTTGCATTAACAAGAGCCATAGATGAATTGTACATTACAAACAGCAAATACAAACCTTCTAAAGATTGTATTTCAAAATTGCCTGGAGAAAACGGTAAAGCAAATTCAATTTATGAAGTCCTTGAACCTGTCTTAAATCATTTTGAAACTGAAGAAAATATAAAAAATTCACCATTTGAATTTATAGAAATTAAACCTGCAGTTTCTTCTAATATAAAAAATAATGAAAGTAATATCATTTCTGAAAAAGAAAACTTTTATAATAATATAACTATAATTACAAAAGAAACAGTTGAATCAAAATATAAAAATCCTAGTCAGCTTCATAAAACTGATGATGAAAGTTATAGCAATAAAGAATTTTTACTGGTAAACGATGCACCTTATTCAGAAATTACACAAATCGTTAATTCATCTATACCAAAAAATTCTAATAATGCAGAACCTCGTTTTACTTTTGCAAACTTTGGTACAATTGCACACGCTTATATGGAAGCTGCGATTAATAAAAATGATGTAAAATACTCTAACAGAGAAACTGTCGGTCTTGAAAACAACAAGAAAAATCTTGAAATACTTACAGGCATCTGTGAAAAAATGCAAAATGAATTTATAAATTCTTCCTTAGGACAAAAAGCAATAAACTCAACATGGCACAAGGCGGAATATGAATTTAAAAGCAGAATTGAAAATAAAATTATAAAAGGAACAATCGATTTGATTTTCAAAAACCAGGATGATTCTTACACAATCGTTGACTATAAAACAAATCAGACTATTGAACCTGAAATTTATTATGCACAGCTAAAATGCTACAGACAGGCAGCAAGTCAGATACTCAATGTTGATGAATCAAAAATAGACTGTTACCTGTATTATTTAAGATTTTCAAAAGAAGTAAATATCACAGATGAATGTAACAAAATTAATCTTAAAGAATTGATATTTAATGTTGACACAGAATAATAAATTGTGTAAATTCTTAATCGGGTCAGATGCCCTACACACAATTGTTAGAAAACCCCGTCAGAGGAGGAATCCAGCAGCGGTATCTTTCGTATTGTGGTGCCTGGGATTATCTGGCCCTTTTTTTGACAAAAATAAATTTTGAACGTAGAATGAAAATATGAAAACTTTATTTAATGATAACTGGCAGTTTTCAGAATATGAACTTTCTGAAAAAGAAATGTTTAAAAATAATAAACAAGTATTACTTGAGCCCGAAGATTTTTTATCAATTCAAGATACACTTAAATACAAAAAAATTAATGTTCCTCATGACTGGCAGATTAAACACGTAAATGATTTATATAAAAACTCAATAGGATTTTATAAAAAAGAAATAATACTAAAAGAAAAAGATATTTTACAAAGACATATCGCTTTGAATTTCGAAGGCGTATACATGAACTGTGCTGTTTTTGTAAACAATACACTTGCTGGAAAATGGAAATATGGATACACATCATTTGAATTTGATATTTCAAATCTAGTAAAAACCGGGAAAAATATAATTTCTGTAATAGCCGTTTATCAGTCACCAAATACAAGATGGTATTCAGGTGCAGGAATCTATAGAAATGTTTATCTTATAAATTCACCACAAACTTATTTAATTACAGACGGTACATATATTCACACAGAACCTGAATCAAAAGAAAACCTGAACGATAACTGGAATATAACTATCGATTGTGAAATTTCAAATAAGAATGAAAAAACAAAAATCGTACATACACTTACAAATCATAAAGAACAGATTGTTTATACTACAAGTGATTCAAATTTTACAATCAAAAATCCACAACTTTGGGATATAAACAATCCTTATTTATATACTTTAACAACAGAACTTTTCGATAAAGATAATTTACTTTTAGACAAAGTTCAGAATCATATTGGATTTAGAACAACAGAATTTACTTCCAGCGACGGCTTTTATCTTAATAACAGAAAATTGAAAATTAAAGGCGTTTGTCTTCATCACGATTTGGGAGCATTAGGAGCTGCATTTAATATTAGTGCATTAAAACGACAATTTTTAAAATTAAAAGAAATGGGCGTAAATGCAATAAGAACATCTCACAATCCAGTTCCTTTTGAATTTTTAGATTTAGCTGATAAAATGGGTTTTCTTGTTAATTCAGAAATATTTGATATGTGGGAAAATCCAAAAACTCAATTTGATTATTCTAATTATTTTAAGCAGTGGCACAAAAAAGATACAACTGCATGGGTAAGAAAAGACCGAAATCATCCTTGCGTAATTATGTGGTCAATCGGTAACGAAATAAGCGACACTCATAACGGAAATGGTGTTTCAATCACACAAGATTTATACGATATCGTTAAACAAAACGACTATCTTGCTAAACGACCTGTAACTTCTGCATCAAACTATATGTGGAGCCCAAATGCGCAAAAATGTGCACAGATTCTTGATTTAGTCGGATATAATTACGCAGAATATTTTTACAATGATCATCATTCACAAAATCCTCAGTGGAAAATTTTTGGTTCAGAAACAGCATCAACAGTTCAATCACGAGGCATTTACCACTTCCCTCTAGATTTACAGCTTCTTACCTATTCTGATGAACAATGTTCATGTCTTGGTAACTGCAGTACAACCTGGGGAGCAAAAAACACTCAAACTGTAATAACAAACGAAAGAGATAATTCTTTTAGTCAGGGACAGTTTATCTGGACAGGATGGGATTATATTGGTGAACCGACTCCATATCATACAAAAAATTCTTATTTTGGACAAATTGATACAGCAGGTTTTGAAAAAGACACCTTCTATTTATATAAATCTGAATGGAATACTTTAAATTCCGACCCTTTTGTTCATCTTTTACCATATTGGGATTACAACGAAGGTCAGGAAATTGATATAAAAGCATATACAAATCAAACTTGCGTTGAACTATTCCTAAATGACAAAACCCTCGGTAAAAAATATATTAATCACGAAAAAGATATGAATCCATATGCAACATGGACACTTCCTTATAAAAAAGGTGAATTAAAAGCAGTTGTTTACAATCAAAATGATGAAATTACAGCAACAGAAATTAAATATTCTTTTAGTGACAGTAAAAAATTAATTCTTGAACCAGAAATTTATGATACAGATAATCTCTTCTTCGTAAAAATTTCTACAGTTGACAACAAAAATCATCCGGTAGAAAATGCATCAAATTTCGTAACAATAAAAATTTCAGGTGATGCAGAATTAATCGGATTAGACAATGGTGATTCTACAGATTATGACGAATACCAGGGAACTGTAAAAACACATACAAGAAAATTATTTAATAATAAAATGATTGCAATAATTAAAGCAAAAAATAAAGAATCTAATTTTACTATTCAAGCAGTAAGTACAAATCTTGATTCTTTTGCGCTTAATCATAATGGAAACAAATGGAAAAAAACTACAATTGATGAATCTGTAAAACCAAAAAAGAATTATATTCCAATAAGAAAAATTGAATTAAAAGCATTAGGAAGCACAATTCTTAATAAAGAAAATCCGGAAGTTCAAATTCAAGCAGAAATTTTTCCTAAAAATGCAGATAATAAAATTGACTGGAATTGTATTTTAAAAGAATGTGTTCCTTCAGAAAATTTTAAAATCACAAAAATACAAAAGAAAAATAACATTCAAATTGCAACAATAAAAGCTGAATACAACGGTGAATGCTATATACGATGCAGCGCAAAAAACAAAGCCCAGATTGATAAAGTCTTTAGTGACATTAAAATTAATATAGAAGGATTTATTGAACCAGTTTTTAATCCATATAAATTTGTTCATGCATGTCGATTCACAGATTATGATAAATCAAAACAAAAACCAGTAATCAGTCTGGAAGGTGGAATCTGTAACAGAGAAATTGGTGAAACTTCAATCAGCTTTGAACCTGTAGATTTTGGAACAAAAAAAGCATTTAAAATTCATATCCCGATTTTTAGTTTTGATACAGAACTACCTTTTGAAATTTATGCAGATGATAATTTAATTGGTAAATTTACATATAAACATGAATCTGTTTACAATACTTATAATGAAAATGTGTTTGAATTACCTAAAGAATTATCTGGAACTAGAAAATTAACTTTCAGATTTCCAACTGGACTGGAATTCAAAGGCTTTTATTTTGAATAACTAAAACTTTCTTGACAATATGAATAGTTCATATTAACATTAAATTACTATAAACAAAAATTTAATACAAAAAGGAAGAAAAATGAAACGAACTTTATTAATTTCAACTATTATTTTATTGTCTACATCACTTTTCGCAATTGAAAGTGGTTCTTACAAATCAACATCTAAAACTATACAAGAAGATTCATATTATTTTATGAATCTTACTGATTGGAAAAATCTTACATTTCCTAAAAGTTATTTATTTACAAGTTTAGAAAATGTTTCAATGGGCAATTTTGCTTACGCAACAAAATTAAAAAACAACAATACTCTTATGGCTTCCTGGACTGGTAACTTATGGTCAGATGAATCAATAGCTTCAAATGCTTTTAATATTTTTTATGGCTTTAATAACTGTTCATTAAAAGCTGGAGCATCATTTGGTCGCTACAATTATGCAGATACATACAATGTTTATAATTTAATTTCTGGATACAATTTAAGAGCTAAAGCAACAGATTTTAATTTTGCATTCGGAACAAAAAATGCCAAAAACTTCTGCTTTACAATATCTGGTGATTTTGTATTATTTGATGACAAAGATGATAAATTCCTTATTACACTTGTTCCAACAGTTAAATTTGATTTAACAAAAAAGAAAACTAATAAATCTTATCTTGAATTTACATATGAAGGCTTCTTCTGGAAAGATTCATTTATGCATACATTAAATACTGAATATAGTTTCCAGGCATTCATATCTCGCAATTTTACATATGGATTAAAAATTGATGCACCAATTGCAATTACTAAAAATATAACTGGAAGTTTAACACCAACAATGATTACTTTTATACCAGTAATTTCAAATGGATTTAATATTGCAATCAATGAAAAACTTGCCATGCAGGCAGGTATTAATTCAACAATACCATCTATTACAATTCCAGAAAAAATGAAAATGCAGAATGGTTATTTTGCAAATAAATTCATGTTCGGTTT
>CALAUH010000055.1 GCA_937892225.1 uncultured Treponema sp. | reverse complement strand
GTTAATCTTGGTACCGATGATATGATTTATGGGGATGGAGTTTGTATCATCGAATGGAGTGAAAAAATAATGGATGAACTTCCTAAAAAAACAATAGTTTTAAAAATTACTCCACAGGATGATGGAAGCAGATTAATAGAAATTGATAACTGGCAGAACGGTCAGATAATCTAGAGGATAAAATGAAAGCTTTAAGTATAGACGGCGCAATCAGCAGAATGATAATTTCTGCCAAAAATGATAAAATTTTTACTTCAATTTATGATATAGGAATGAAACAATCTGAATCATTGGTTCCTGCAATTGAATATGTTTTAAGTAAAGTTGAATTAGAATCAAAAGATTTAGATTATACATGCCTTGCGATTGGTCCTGGAAGTTTTACAGGCTTACGACTTGCAATTTCTGCATTAAAAGCAATTGAACTTGCATTTGATGTTCCTGTATATGGAATTTCTTCTTTACAGATGTATTCACATAATTTTGAAAATTTTAATCTTCCTGTTTTATCTGCAATTGATGCCAATAAAGATAAATTTTATGCAAATCTATCTGATTCGAAAAAAACAATTCTTAAAGACGGAGACTGGGATATTGAAAAAATAATCAGTTCTGTAAAAAAAATTAAAGAATTAATTATCTGTGGACCAGACTGTCAAAAACTTTGTGATATAATCAAAAAAGAAAACAAAAAAATTAAAATTTATTATCCAAAAAATAATACTGTAACGACAGAAGCATTATTTGAAATATCAGAAAAAAATATAGCCGCCAATATCCCACCATTAAAGGATTTTGACGGCCCTGTTTATCTTCGTGCAAGTGAAGCAGAAATAAAACTTAATTCTTAAAATTATTTTTTAAGAAGTTTAGAGAGTGCACTTACAGCATCTCTTGCAACTTTATTATCTTTTTCTTTACCTGCAGCGGCAGCTTTATTTTCGTTTTGAATAGCATCAAATACTTCCTGACGAAAAACTTTAACTTCTTTCGGAGCTTCCACACCAATTTTTACCTGGTCTCCGTGTACATCAATTAAAGTAATGATTATATCTTCGCCAATTCGTATCTTTTCATCGATTTTTCTAGAAAGAATAAGCATTACTTAGCTCCTTTCGAATTCAAAGCTTCGATGATATTTACTTTTGTAGACCATCGGTTATCATTTAAAATTACCTGCATACATTTTCTGTTTGCTTTGTTTATTACCAAAGGTCCCATAAAATTAGCAGTAATAACCGAACCATCCTGAGGAATTGTAACAATTGTCATTATGATAATATCTTCAGGTCTTTTTGCATCTATTTTTAACAACGATGCATCATCTATATCAGTTTCATAATCATCACTGATTAAAAATGGATCGATAATCAAAAATGCTAGATTTTTTTCTTCTGTTGACTGAAGCCATAAAAATGGTTCATATTCAGAATCAATAATTGCATATTTTGTATAATCTTCAAATCCAAACAATCCTTCTGGAATTGTCAATAATTTATCTTCAGATACTTCTTTTACACCACAAGCTTTTGTTTCAACTTTCATCATTTACCCCTAGCGCATATAATTAAGTAAAGTGCTGCTGTACATTTTTCCAGCCTGACTTAAAGTTGCCTGATTTGTATAATCAAGCATTTTTAAATCTGTAATTGCTTTTGTATAATCAATATCGCCTTCTCTGGAAACAAGCTGAGTAACATCAAGAATCTGTTTTGAATTTCTTAAAACATTCTGCTGTGCTCTTTCATATTCAGAACCTGATTTAGAAAGTCTTGTTGTCAATGCATTTATTCCCTGATCTAAGGCACCTAAAACACGTCCGCCAATAGATTCCTGATCACCTCTTAAAAGTGCATTTCTAAAAGAAATAACTGCATCAAACATTGAACCGCCGGCAACTCTTACACCATCCTGATAGTTATAAGGTGGCTGCTGACTTTTATCTTTAATAATACCTAAATCCTGTAATGCACTACCCTTTACATCCTGAATCCATAACTGACGAGCATCTGTTGTAGCAAGATTTAAACTGTTTCTTACAGGATCAATACTTGCTTTTACAGCGGCTGCACTATCATTTATCTTACTGATTAATGCATAAATATTATCACCCTGTGTTACCTGAATATTTACACCGTCAATACTGATTACAGAATCTTCATTTGCCTGCCATTCACTTGCATCTCTGGCACCAAACAACTGCTGATTTTCTGCCCAGAAAGTTTTATTTCCGGCATTATCATTTATAAGATATTTATTTTCATCAATTTCAACATTATTTACATCAATATTACCGTTATATTTTACACTCTGAATTAATGGAACTGCAGACCCCTGTACATTTCCCATATCAACATCAAAGGCTGTAGTTTTTGTATTTGTACCTGCGAATAATGAATTACCATCAGCACTAATTGCATTTGCATTCTGTACAAGCTGTTTTAATAATTCATCAACTTCACCAGCCATATTTTTTAAATCATCCTGATTATAAATACCATTTGCACCAGTTACAGCTAATTCTCTAACTCTCTGCATAATATCCAAAGAATCAGACATATAGCCTTCTCTCAAAGCAAAATTATCTGATAAAGTCTGTGCATTTTTTTCAAAAGTTTTTACACGATTCAAATATGATTCGTATCTGACTAAATGTCCTGCGGCAATAGGATCATCACGAAGCTGCTGAATTTTCTGCTGAGAACTAATCTGATTATTAACTTTATTCTGTCTTGATTCCTGGATTCTCAAATTTGCCTGAGTATCCATATTATTCATCTGACTGCTAATTCGTCTCATATCCTTTTACCTCTTTTATACACCAAGTCTGTTGATTACAGTATCTACCAAAGAATCCCATACAGTAATAAATTTTGCTGCAACATTGTATCCATGCTGAAACTTCATTATATCTGCAAGTTCTTCATCAATATTTACACCACTGATTGAATCTCTTAAATCTCTTAAATCACCCATAATAGAGTTTTGACTTAAAAGATTTGTTTCTGCCTGTTCACCTTTTAAACCGACATTTGTTACTGCATCTGCAAAATAATCATCGAAAGTTTTCATACCGCCGACCATTATCTTTGTATTTCGAATTGATGCAATTTCAACAGCTGCTCTACCGTCACCGATATTTACTTCACCAGAAGCTGTCATATAACCAGCGGCAACAGACATTACATCATTTTTTATAGATTTATTTACTTCTACATAAGCAGATGGATTAACATAAGGACTTACTGCAAACTGAGCATCTTGAACTAAAGCATTTACACTGTCAACACCAGCAAAATCATAAGCACCTTCTGCACCATTCTGTCTTAAAATGCCTGAATATCCTGCAAGGAAAAATCCAGAATCTTCTACATGCCTTATAACAAAATCAGGATTATCAAGACTCTGTGATGTTGTTCCTTTTAATACAAGATGATTATTTCTATCTAAATATGCCTTTACTTCACTGTTAGAATCATTAATTCTATTTATAACGGTTTCTACAGTATCAGTATGATAATATGCAATTTCTACATTACCTTCTGTTCCACTTAAAGTAATTATTCCTTCAATACCAACCTGCTGCTGTAAATCAAGTTCATTTGTACCAGTAAATCTGAATACATATGATGAATCCAACTGTCCGTCACCATCTCTATCATAATTACCGTTTACATTTTCTACAAAAGGATGTTGAACAAAGAAATCTAAGCCTGTTACTCTATTTGCACCAACACCGTTTCTATGAACATCATTTACTAAATCAGAAAAGTTTATTGTTAATGTATTTAAGTTCTGAATTTCATTTCGAACATCAACATCTCTTAATTCAACTAAAGCTCCAAGTTTACCACCTGAAAAATATGCATCATTTCCAGTATCTGCCCAGATTAATTTATTATATCCAGTATCATCAAAACGTGGTTCTAATGCAATTTCTCGTGCAATGCTTCCCTGTACAATAACTCTTCCATCTACATGAAGCATAAATTCATCAGGGTCTCTAGTATCTCTAGTTACATTAATTAATTTTGAAAGTTTATCTACAAGTAAATCTCTTCTATCCATTAAATCATTTGGATTATCTTTCATTCCTTTTGAACGAACAATTTCTCCATTAAGTGCAGCAATCTGAGATGTCAAATCATTTACCTGTTTTACAGTTGCTTCTATATCACCATTTAAGATATCTACAATTCCACTTAAGCTTTCCCATCTTTGCTGAATTGAATCAGTTAAAGTTTCACCTCTTGTAACAACTGCCTGTCTTGCGGCCTGACTTTCTGGATTAATAGAAAGTTCCTGCCAGCTTTCCCAGAATTTATCCATATTTGAACGAACTGAAACATCGTATGGTTCATTATAAATCTGTTCAAGCATTGTATAATAATTACTTCTTGTTTCCCAATAAGTTTCCTGATTTGCCTGAGCTACAATTCTTGTATCAAGTAATTCATCTCGGATACGATTTATACTTAATACATCAACCCCCTGTCCAATCATACCAGGTCTTTCAGGACGTTCCAAATCTGGTTTGTATAAAGGATCAAATTCTTTAATCTGTACTCTCTGTCTAGAATAACCTTCTGTATCTGCATTTGAAATGTTATGACCTGCAGTTGTGATGGCATCTGTATGTGCCATAATACTGCGTTTACCAAGTTCTATTCCTGAAAATGTTGATCCCATAATATATCTCCTAAAAACCTGTTTATAAATTAAAAATCAAGATTAACAACAACACTTGTAGGTTGTGTCTGAATAATCTTGCCTGTATTTGAATAAACTTTACTTCCTGACTGTGGAAGTGCATTATCTACAATATTTTGAATAAATTCTCTTGTAATATTTACATATTTACTCAAAACCTGATTTTCTACCTTGCATTTAAAAAGTTTAGAACGAAGAGAACTGATTGTTTCAAAATAAGGTTTTAATTCTTCGATAGCCATTGAATCCTGAAGACCTTCTCTTTTTGTATCAATCTGTACAAATTTTTCTGTAATTTCATTCATTTCATTAATAAGATTTGTAAGATTTTCCCAGTCTTTTTCTCTAACAGCCTGCTGCATTAATGACTGTTTTTTTACCATTCTATTTAAGAGAATATCTTCTTCTTTTAATACGCTTTCAAATTCTGTAATTCTTTCGTTCATATAATCCTCCAATAAAAAAATATAGGATTTCACTTGTTTATCGGAATCTGATAATTTTACTTTAGAAAAAAATTATTTTTTTCAATATAAAAAATAATTGACTATGATGAATGTTTTTGTTATATTAATATCAATTACGGTGCCTATAGTTCAGCGGTAGAGCGCCAGATTGTGGATCTGGTTGTCGTGGGTTCGATCCCCACTAGGCACCCTTTTTTATTTAACGCGCCTGTAGCTCATCTGGATAGAGCAACGGACTTCGAATCCGTAGGTAGCACGTTCGAATCGTGTCAGACGCATTTTTTTTCTTCAAGTCTTTTCAATAAAAATCTTAAATATCTTTTTTATTTATCTATATACTTCTTTATCTAATTTGCATAAATTTTATTATAAGGTCTTGAAATAAAAAAATAATTTTGATATATTAGATTAGTCAACACAAAATGTTGTTTGGGCCATTAGCTCAGCTGGTAGAGCAACAGACTCTTAATCTGTGGGTCGCAAGTTCGAACCTTGCATGGCTCAGGGACTTAAGTTAGAAGCATGTCAGCAAATGACTTGATCTTTAAGCGAGAGTGGTGAAATTGGCATACACGCTAGACTTAGGATCTAGTGCTTCGGCGTGAGGGTTCAAGTCCCTCCTCTCGCAAATTACTTTGCGAACTTATTTTATGCGGGAATAGCACAGTGGTAGTGCGCCACCTTGCCAAGGTGGATGTCGTGGGTTCGATCCCCATTTCCCGCTCTAGAGCGAAGCGATTTGGACTCTATCTAAATCGCTTTTTTTTTAATAATTTTCTTTTTATCAGGTAGGAAATAAATGAAACTTTCAAAAGAATTTACAAGTTTGGAAAAATCAGCTGTAAAACTTACTGTAACAATCAACAAAAAAGATGTTGAAGAAGCATACACATCAACATTAAATAAGTATGTTAAAAATGCACAGATTCCTGGATTTAGAAAAGGTCACGTACCAACAAAAATCCTTGAACAGAAATATGGCGATGCATTAAAAGCAGATACACTCGGAGAATTAATCGATTCTTCTCTTGGAGAAATTTTTGATAACGAAACAGAAAATCGCCCACTTCCATATGCACAGCCTGTAATGGAAAAAGTTCCAGAATTAGATTTGTCTAAAGACCTCGTTTATTCTGTAACATATGATACATTCCCTAAAGTAACTGTTAAAGAATTTGGTGGAATTACTGTAAAAGAACCTCAGGTAACAATCGGTGAAGCAGAAATTAAAGAAGAATTAAAAGGAATGCAGGAAAGAAATGCAATTGTAATGGATAAAAAAGATGCTACAGTTGCAAAAGATGATATTGTAACTATCAATTACTGCGAACTTGATGATGACGGTAAAGAAATTAAAGATTCTAAACGTGAAGACTTCGTATTTACTGTTGGAACTGGCGAAAACATCTATAAAATCGATGATGAAATCATTGGTATGAAAAAAGATGAAACTAAATCAATCACTAAAAAATATGCAAAAGATGATTCAGATCCAAATTTAGCAGGTAAAACAAAAAAAATCAGCGTAACTGTAAAAGCAGTAAAAATCCGTGATTTACCAAAACTTGATGATGACTTTGCACAGGACTGCAACGAAAAATATAAGACATTAGATGATATGAAAGAAGATATCAAGAAAAATATGGAAACTGCTAAAAACCGCAAGTTAAAAGAACTCAAGAATAACTCTCTTCTTTCTCAGCTTGTAGAAAAGAATCCATTTGATATTCCACAGTCAATGATTGATGCAGAACTTGCTGGAAGATGGAATATGATGGCTCAGCAGTTCCAGACAAGTCCTGAACAGCTTGAAAAAATGATTACAGCAAGTGGTCAGACAAAAGAAGCTATGCTTAAAGAATGGACTGGAGACAGCGAAAAAATGCTTAAATCTAGAATTATTGTAGATTCATTAATTCGCGAAAGAAATATTTCTGTAACTCCAGAAGAAATTGAAGCAGAATATGTAAAAATTGCAGAAGAAGGTGGCATGACAGTAGAAGAAGTTAAAAAACACTACGAAGATCCACGTTCAAAAGAATATCTTATTGATGATGCAAAAGAAAATAAATTATTTGATGAACTTTACAAAGAAATTAAAGTTTCTAAAGGTGACAAAGTTTCTTTCAAAGATTTATTTGAATTAAAATAATTTCTTACAAAAATTAATAAAGGACTGTCCGAATTTTTTTTAGACAGTCCTATTTTTTTATAAATATAGTTTCTTTTTTATAAAAAAATCATTATATTAATTATGAGGATTTATACAATGAACGAAAAAATGAGTATTTATAACATGCCTTATGTTACAGAAAGAACTGGAAACGGCGAAAGAACTACAGACATCTATTCACGTCTTTTAAAAGACAGAATTGTTTTTATAAACGGCGAAATTAATGATGATACAGCTGATTTAGCTATTGCCCAGATCTTATTTTTGGAATCTGAAAATCCTGATAAAGATATAAGTATTTACATCAACTCACCTGGTGGTTCAGTTACAGCTGGTCTTGCACTTTATGATACTATGCAGTATGTAAAATGCGATATTCAGACAATCTGTATGGGACAGGCAGCAAGTATGGCAGCAATTTTATTAGCAGGTGGAACAGAAGGTAAACGTTATGCCCTTCCTTCTTCACGAGTCATGATTCATCAGCCAAGAGGCGGCGTTGAAGGACAGGAAAGTGATATCGCCAGACTTTCAAAAGAAATTATCAGATTAAAGAAATTATCTATAGATTATCTTGCAAAACATACAAAAAAAGATTTTGATCAGGTTGCAGCAGATATTGAACGAGATTTCTTTATGTCTGCAGAAGAAGCTAAAAATTATGGCATTATTGATCACGTTATGCCTTGTAGAAAATAAGGACTAGATAATGAAACGTTTAAATAATAGTAATTGTTATTGTTTTTTCTGTGGAAAACCTGCAGATAGAGACAGAAGATTAATCGCAAGTCCAACTGGTGCATTTATTTGTGACAGATGTATTTCTGCATGCCAGGATAAACTGGATTTAGAAGCTGCAGAACTTTCTCCAATTGAATTAGGCAACGTCCCTACTCCAAAAGAATTTAAAGATTATTTGGATCAGTATGTTGTCGGTCAGGATGAAGCAAAAAAAGTTCTTTCAGTAGCAGTTTACAATCACTATAAAAGAATGTCTTCTGAAAATGCCGTTTTAATGAATAATGATGATTCTGTACAAATCGAAAAATCAAATGTTTTATTAATTGGTCCAACAGGAAGCGGTAAAACTCATCTTGCAAAAACACTTGCTCAAAAATTAAAAGTTCCATTTGCTATTGCAGATGCAACAACTCTTACAGAAGCAGGTTATGTTGGTGAAGATGTTGAAAATGTACTTTTAAAATTAATCAATGCTGCTGACGGTAATATCGAAGCTGCACAAAGAGGTATTATCTTTATTGATGAAATTGATAAAATCAGTCGTAAAAGTGAAAATACTTCAATAACAAGAGATGTAAGTGGCGAAGGTGTTCAACAGGCACTCTTAAAAATTATAGAAGGTACTGTAGCCAGTGTTCCACCACAGGGCGGAAGAAAACATCCAAACCAGGAAATGCTTCAAATTGATACAACAAATATTTTATTCATCTTAGGTGGAGCATTTGTTGGTCTTGATAAAATCATTGAACAGAGAACTTCTGAACGTGCAATGGGATTTGGTTCAAATGCAGGTCAGCTTTCAGAAGAAGAAAGAATGAATCTTATGAACCAGGCTACTCCTGATGATTTAGTAAAATTCGGTCTTATTCCAGAACTTATCGGTCGTATGCCAATTACTGTTGCATTAAAAGAACTTACAAAAGATGATTTAGTATCTATTCTTACTGAACCAAAGAATGCAATCACAAAACAGTTCAAAGCTTCTTTTGCAATTGATGATGTTGAACTTATTTTTGAAAAAGATGCTATTGAAGAAATTGCCAGCGAAGCAATCAGACAGAAAACTGGTGCACGTGGATTAAGAACAATTGTTGAAAAAATGCTTATGGATATAATGTTCGAAATTCCAGATATTCAAGGTAAAAAGAAATTAGTAGTAACTAAAGAAATAGTTAAACAACCAAAACACAATAATATACAGCAGTTGATACAGCCTGTATTAGAAGAAAAGATTGTTTAATTAAAGATTCATAATAATCTTAAAAGTATTTTCAACTGTAATATTCCAGCTGAAAGTTTTAGAACGTTCAAGGCCTTCTGTAATTTTTGATTTACAGAGGGCTTCGTTTTTAACGACCTGTTCAAGTTTATCTGCTATATCATAAATATCATCTGAATTAAAATAGAATGGAACATCTCCACCAATTTCTTTTAATGCACCATTTGAAGAACAGCATACCGGTACGCCACATGCCATTGCTTCAAGAATAGGTAACCCTACACCTTCTGAAACAGATGGAAAAACACATGCTGAAGCACCTGCATTAATCTGTGCAAAATTTTCATGTGGAATAAATCCTGTTGTAAAAATATCACAAGAATATTTTGAATTATATGCAGTTTCATGAACTTTTGATGAATAATCTCCATCAATTCCAGAAATGACTAATCTATGTGGAGCATTTGTTTTATCTTTAAATAACTCAAAAGCTTTTATTAACTGAATATGTTTCTTATCTTCACTTGATAAAGATGAACCATATACAAAATAAGGTCTTTTAATTGCAAAAGGTTTTATTTCAACAAAATCAGAATCAGAATTAACCATAGGGAAAAACATTTTATGATCAATACCGTTATGAATAACTGTAATTTTGTCTTCCGGTATATCATTTTTAATAAGATCTTCTTTAATAAAGTTTGATGCAGCAATAATCTTATTTACTTTCATTAATCCTTTTTTAATCTGATGAACTCTTCTTTTTCCATTCTGCTCAAGAATTACTGAAAAAATTGAATTTACAACAGCTACACTTTTGACTGGAAATTTTTTTGGAAAAACTTTTTCAATTGCAGGAAAAATTACAACATCATACTTTTGTCTTCTAATAAAAATATTTATTCTTCTTTTATGCCATTTTTTTTCTGCTTTTAAAGAATCTTCAATATTAATAGAAGTAAATGTAAATTCTTTTTCTGACTTATATGTATATCTGTCTATTTCTGCGCCGAATAAATCTATATCAGCTGTAATATTTGAATCAATATGAGAAATAAAATTAATTAAATATGAACCAAGTCCTGATTTTCCGTGTTCACATCCGAATGTATCTATACCAATTTTCATATATTTTCCTGTAATTACTTTATTTATAATATTTTATTATAGCAGATTTTTTGTGAGTATGCTATAGTTAGCAATATGCAGTCAAATACATTTTCTTTATTAAACAATTCACTTATTGAAAGATTAAATTCCTTAAATATAAACGAACCTACAAAAGTTCAGGAAAAAGTTATTCCACAGATAATTGCAGGTAAAAACATTCTTTTTCAATCAGAAACTGGAACTGGTAAAACTTTTACATATCTTTTACCACTATTAAATAAATTAGAAAATGATGAAGACAAAACAAAATTAAGAATTTTGATAATTGCGCCAACATTTGAATTAGCTTCTCAAATCAATTTAAATGTAAAATTATTGACTAATAGAAAAAGTGCATTAATTATTGGAGGTTCTCCTTTAAAAAGACAGATTGAAACTTTAAAAGAAAAACCTCAAATTATATGCGGTACAACAGCAAGAATTATTGAATTAATCCGATTAAAAAAAATAAAAATAAATGATTTATATTCCTGTATTTTTGATGAATGTGACCGTCTGGTAAAAAAAGAAGCTTTTGAAGATACGGAAGAATTAAGAAGCATTTTAACAAAAGAAACACAATTAATCGGATGTTCAGCAACAATCAATAAATCTTGTAAATTATTTTTTAATAATGTAGAAACAATTGTTTTACCACCAGAAGATGTTTTACAAAATAACATTACACATTGGGCAATCTACAGTGAAAACAGAGATAAAATAGATACACTTCGTAAACTTTTACATGCAGAAAATCCTGAAAAAGCATTGATTTTTACATCTCGTGCAGATCAGGTAGAAAATATTTATTCAAAACTAAAATATAAAAAAATTAACTGCATTGCCCTTCATGCAAAAAGTGATAAACAGACCAGAAAAGCTGCAATTGATAAATTTAGAAGCGGTAAAATTCCTTTTTTAGTTACCAGTGATTTATCTGCAAGAGGACTTGATATTAATAATATTACACACATAATCCAAATGGATTTACCAAATGATGAAGATTTTTTTATTCACAGAAGCGGAAGAACAGCACGTGCAGGAAAAAAAGGAATTAACATTGTAATTGGTGATGAATACGAAATGAGACACTTTGCAGAACTTGAAAAGAAATTAAAAATCATTGTTTATCCTAAAGAAATTTATAATGGAAAAGTTTGTAATCCAGTTATAGAAGATTAATTTTTTTCATATCATTTTTTATTGTAATTAAGTATATTTATCGCTATAATAAGAAGATAGTTTATAATTAACGAGGATTTTTGTGTTTTTAAAAAGTCTTGACATTCACGGTTTTAAATCATTTGCAGATAAGACTCATATAGATTTTGCAGAAGGTATTACAGCATTACTTGGACCAAATGGTTGTGGAAAAAGTAATGTCGTTGATGCTATTAAATGGGTACTTGCAGAAAATCGCTCAAAAAATCTTCGTGCAGAAAAAATGGAAGACGTTATTTTTAACGGAACAGAACAACGTCAGGCTTTAAATACAGCAGAAGTTACTTTAACTTTATCAAATGAAAAAGGGCTTCTTCCATTAGATGATGCAGAAATTGCAATTACACGTCGACTTTATCGTTCTGGTGATCAGGAATATTTTATAAACAGACGTCCTGCCGGTCCTACAGAAATCAGAAGACTTTTTATGGACACTGGTGTTGGTAAAGCAGCCTACTCTGTTATGGAACAGGGAAAAATCGATCAGATTTTATCTTCTAAACCAGAAGACCGTCGTTATCTTTTTGAAGAAGCTGCAGGTATAAGCCGAAGTAAAGCTGAATGTCAGGAAGCTGAACGCGAACTTGAAAGAACAAGAATCAATATGCAGCAGATTGAAATTGCTCTTACTGAAATAAAAAAACAGTATGATTCTTTAAAAATTCAATCTGAAAAAACAATTAAATATAGAAAATTCAAAGATGAAATTTATAACTATGAATTAGATTTAACTCTTTTAAAACTCAAAAACTTTGTTCAGGATAAAGCCAGACGTGAAGAAGAATTAAAATTAGTTCAGGAAAAACGAGATAAAGTACGTCAGGAAATTGATGATATCAATAATACAATTTCTGAAAACATGGATAAAGTTAAAACAATGCAGGAAGAACTTTATTCAAAACAGGCAGAACTTATTGGTATTGGTCAGGAAAAAAACGGTAAAACTGAACTTATCAAGCAGCAGAATCAACAGGCATTGGTAATAAAAGAAAAAATAATTTCTCTTGAAGGACGAGAAAAAACTATTCAGGAAAGAATTGATAATCTTCAGGAAGAAATTGATGAACACAATGCAAATTTACATTCTAAAACTAAGCAATTAAATGATATTAAACAGAACATAGATTCATTTAATAAAAACATAGATATGTCATCATCTCAAATAACTGATAATGATCGTCATACAGATACATTAAGAGTAAAAATCGGTGACAAACAGCGTGAAAGAGATGAATTACAAAAAGAATTAACTTCGATTACAGAAGATATAGTATCAGAATTAGATAAAAAATTAAAAGACGCAGGTTTTAGCGAAAGCTCAATGCGTAATGCAAAAGAAGATCTTGATACAAGATTAAATAAACTTAAAATTTACATCACTGGTAGAAAAAATATATTTTCTGATTTTTCAAACCAGACCCATAATCCTCAAGAAGCACAGAAAATTATAAAAGAAGCTGAAGATGCTTTTTGTGATGCAGAAAATCAGCTTACAGAAATAGAAAATGCATTTGAAAAATATTTAAAATCATCTCCTGCATTTATTACAGAATTCCTTTCTCCACAAGGAATCATGACTAAAAAGAGAAATATTGATTCCAAAATTTCTGAAAATATTTCAAAAATTGATGATATTAAATTACAGATAGAAAATCTTCATTCTCAAAATACAGATTTAGCAAAAAAAATCACAGAATATAACGAAACACTTAATAAATTACAGATTAATGAAATTCAAATGCTGGAACAAATTTCTGCATGTCAAAACCAGACAAGCATTTTGAATAGAACATTAGCATCAGAACAAAGTATTTTACACGAAACAGAAGATGAATTGTATTCAGAAAATAAACGTGCAGAAGAAATGAAAGAACAGATTCAGTCATTCCAGGATGAACTTGCAGAAATCGAAGCAAGAGGAACAAAGCTTGCTAAGGAAATGGGAGAACTTGATAAACAAATCGAAAACTGCAACAAGAGTGTATCTGGAAAAAGCGATTCCCTTAATAAAAAACGAGAAGAACAAAATAAATATCAGGAAAAATTTGAACAACTTTCACTTTCTTTAAATTCTTCTGATAATGATATCAAAAATATAAAACAGAATTTCCAGGATAAATATTCACGCGATTTAATGGAATTCGAAGAAAGAATGTACAAAATTACAACTCCTGCTTCTGAAATAAGAGAACAGCTTTCCAAAGCAAAAGAAAATTTCAACAACCTTGGAACTGTCAATCTTATGGCTCCAGAAGAATTTAATGAAGTTAAAGAACGATATGAACGTCAAAGATTAAATTATGAAGATACACAAAAATCTTTGGAAAATCTTGAACGAGTAAGTGAAGAAATTAAATCTAAATCTGCAGAAATGTTCATTG
>CALAUH010000054.1 GCA_937892225.1 uncultured Treponema sp. | reverse complement strand
GTGTAGTTCGTCTTTTATCGCCAGCTGTTGTTAGAGAAATCCGCAGTGATGAAGCTGATGAAGCCGATGTACATGGAATTGGTATTTTTAGTGAAAACTTAAAGAACCTTTTAATGACACAGCCAATTAAAGGAAGCCGTGTTCTTGGTGTAGATCCAGGTTATAGAAACGGTACAAAATGTGCTGCTTTGGATGAAACAGGAAAATATCTTGGATTCTTTAAGATTTTCCAGGAAATTAATCCAAAAGAAGCTTATGATTTAATCAATGAAGCAATCGATAAATATGACATTCAGGTTTTAGCTGTTGGAAATGGTACTGGAAGTCATGAAGTTCAGGAAATTGTTGCTAAAGTAATCAGTGAAAATTATGCTGATTCAGATGTTAAATATACTGTAGTTGATGAATCTGGAGCTTCTGTTTATTCTGCATCTCCAGTTGCTACTGAAGAATTTCCAGAACTTGATGTTATGGTTCGTGGTGCAATTTCTATGGGTCGTCGTCTTCAGGATCCTCTTGCTGAACTTGTTAAAATTGATCCAAAGGCAATTGGTGTAGGATTATATCAGCATGATGTAAATCAGAAAAAACTTGCAGATCAGCTTGATGAAGTAGTTAGTTCTGTAGTAAACAATGTTGGTGTAAATCTTAATACTGCATCATATATGCTTTTGAAATATGTATCTGGAATTACAACTACAACTGCAAAGAAAATTGTAGCATATCGTGATGCTAACGGTAAAATTAAGAGTCGTGAAGAACTTAAAAATGTTCCGGGACTTGGTCCTAAGGCATTTGAACAGTGCGCCGGATTCTTAAAAATTGCAGAATCTTCTGATCCTCTTGATAATACATGGGTTCATCCGGAAAATTATGATGCAGCACGTGAAGTTTTACCATTAATTCAGAAAGGTGAAAAAGTTACATCTTCAAAAATTGATGAAATTGCTGCTAAATATAAAATTGGTGTTCAGACAGTTCAGGACATTGTAGAAGAATTACAGAAACCAAATCGTGACCCTCGAGACGGATATCCTGCACCAATTATGCAGAAAGGTGTTGTTCAGTTCGAAGATTTAAAAGAAGGAATGAAAGTTACCGGAAAAATTAAGAACGTAGTTGATTTTGGAGCTTTTGTAGATATCGGTTTACATGAAACAGGATTGATTCACGTTTCGGAATTAAGTGATAATTTCGTAAAAGATCCAATGGAAGTTGTAAAAGTTGGTGATGTACATGAATTTACAATTATAGAATTGGACCAGATTAGAAGACGAATCAGTTTGTCGTTAAAAAGTGATGCAGCCAGCAGAGCAGGAACAGGACAGAAATCTGCTCCAAAACGTGATGATAAATCTTTTAATAACTCAAGACCATCTAACGGTGCAAAAAAAGTTATTGTAAAGAAAAATCCTCAAACATCACAGGCAGAAACTAAAAAATATACACAAAATTCTGATGAAGGAATGAATTACAATCCTTTTGCAGCATTTTTTAATCAAAAATAATATATTAATGCCAGAAATTAACGAATAATTACCGATAATAGAATTATATTATAGTAAATTTTATGATATAATAGAAAAGAGGTAATTAATGAATAAAAAAGTTTTAATTTCTGGCATTTTTATAAGTGCTCTTTTTTTATCTGGCTGTGATTTATATCAGCTGCCGAAAAAAATCAACATAACTTCCTCAGCAAATTATAATTTTAATCTTTTAAATTTTGATTATCCTCTTGAAGAACTTTTTTCACCTACTGCACTTTTGAGCAGTCTTGCAGCAGGTTCAGATATGGAAGTATATGATTATAATCCTGGAAAAAATCAGAAAATACAAAAATATTTAATCAGAATGCCTGTTCAGGAAATTCCGCTTGATTTTGGGTCATATTTAAATCAGACAGATTTTGGTAAAAATTTTGAAGAAATGAGTTTTAGTCAGGAAGTAGAAATTCCTGAATTTAGTTATGATGAAAAAGAAGCTCTGGATATTCAACAGGTTAATGAAATGATTAATACACTTGTTACTTTTGACGGAGCTTCTGGAACTTATGTAAAAATTGAAATAGATAATGGTGATTTTAGTACGATTGAATATGAAAGCGGTATTATGGAAGTTACTGCACCTTCAGTTCAAGACGGTACAGTTGTAAAAATTGTAGAAGTTGATGATATTGACCATCCTACAGCAATAACCAGAACGGTTGTAACAGGAACTTTTTCTGGTGGAACAGCTTTAATTGATTTAAATAATGTTGTTTTAAATAAAAATAATTCGATGTTGAGTTTTGGTTCTGAACAGGATAAAGCTTTTATTGCTAAAATCCGCGAAGGAAGTAAAATAAAAAAATGTACTGGAATAACTGTAATAGATGCATCTATAATTCCAGATATTCCTATTACAGATACGCTGGAAATTGGAGAAATTGAATCACTAGATAATTGTATTTTTGGTTCAGGAAGTAAACTTGAATTTGGAATAGATTTCCCATCATCTTGGACAGGAATAACAGTTAATTTTGATTATGATTTTAAAGAACAGATTCCGACAGGTTCTTCTATTACCGATGGATTAGATTTAACGGGAACTGCAGCATCACAAATTAATTTAGAAAATAAAAAATATTATTTTAATGATATTGATATTTCTTTGAATGCTAAACTTCAGTTAACAAATGCTTCAATTGATTTTAGTAAAAATCCAGAAATTTATTCAAAAATTATTGTACCTTCTTTTAATAGTGTAGAAATTGTAGTAGATGACAGTGTAAAAACTGATATAAATGTTAATAATCCTGTATCTGAAGAAATACAAAAAATGGTAAATGCAATTTACTGGAAAGAAGGATGTGGTATTCAGATAAAATACACAAATACTTTTCCAACAGGAAATGATTTTTCTTTGACTAATGTTAAATCAGATTTTATAGGATTAAATATTACAGGTTCAAATGCTTTACAGGCTGGAAAAACGGATGAAGTTTTAGACTTAGTAACATCATCAAGTACTGTTACAAATATTTCTTCTTTTACTAATATTGATTTTAGTGCAAAGTTAAATTTACCTGGAAATAAAAATCATAAAATTGTATTAACTAATGCAGTATGTAAAGAAAAATATAAAGTTGAATTAAAAATTACTACAAAATTAGACTGGGAAAAAATTCAGATTAAAAATAATGCAACTGAACAGAAAGGAACAAAATATTTTGATTATAATATTGCCGATGTTTTTAATGAATTTGATAATATTTTAGGAACTTCCCTAAAAGATAAAATAAGCTTAAATGACGCTGTTGAATTATATTTATTCTGCGATATTCCTGAAACTACATTGTTTAATAATCCAGGATTTATCGGAAAAATAAAAGCGTATGCCAGTTATAATAATGGAGCAGGTTTCTCAGAAATTGAGGGTATTGATACAGAATATTTGTTAGGTTCAGATACAGATACAGAAAAATTATTGTCTAATCCAGAAAATAATTATGAAATTGATGATAAAAATACAATCACAAGTGTCGTTACAGGTGATAAAAAAATAGATTTACGACCTATGCTTAATGAAGCAAAAGAGTCGAATAAACCTAATACAAATATTTGTATTAATTATAATTTATTCTTTGATGCAGGAAATTCAGAATCATTTATTGAATTTACAAAAGATGATTTAATAAATTCACCGACGACTTCAATTAAACTAACAGCGGTAATTCTTCTTTCTCTGGATTTCAATTTATCTGCATCAGATAATGTAGATGTTATGAATTTGGCTTCATCACTTGGAGAAGGAGAAGGTGAAGGCGGGGCATCTGGAACTCCAGAACAGAATGATATTTTTGGACGAACATCTGCATCTGAAATGGATAAAATTGAATATTTTTTAAGTATTGTAGAAGAAAGTTCAATTGGATTTAAAACTACAAAAAATCCTTTTATTTCAGACACACCAATTTTAATTCAGTTAGATATGGATGGTGATTCTGGTACGGCTTTTGAACAGGTTTCTTTATCTTTAGAAGATGGAAAATATACTACATCACCAAAAACCTTGATAGAAACTTATCCTCTTTGTCCTTCTGTAAAAATGACGCTTCCTGCTGGAAGATTTGCCATTTCTAGAGATTTAACTTTCGGTACAAATATTAAGCTTGGTATTAAAACTAATGGAAAACCGTTAACTATTTTCCCATTTGGAGGAGAAGGATGAAAAAGCGATTATTAGTTTTAATTTTATTCTGTTTTACAAGTATTTTCGCATTTTCTGAAATCAAGTTTCAAGACAGATTTATTGAGTTAAAAATAGATTTGCCTGTTGGAATTTCAAATAACAGTTTTCGTTCTTTAGATTATCTTAAAGAAGAAGCCTTAATTGATTTAACTAAAATTGCACAGGAAATTCCAAAAGAGGGATTTAATTTTAAGATGAGTGTAAATCCTTCTGTAAGATTTCTTATTGATTTACCAGTTGGTCCAGAAATTGGTATTAATGTTGGTGCAAACATTTACAGTTCTTTAGGATTTAGTAAAGACATTTTTGATTTTTTAGGATTTGGAAATGAAGACAGCATCGATATAAATGAAAATATTGATGCATTTTTAGATTTTTTTGTTTATGCAGAAGCAACTTTAGGCTGGAAATTTAAAAATTTTGGTGTTGTAATCGCTCCATCAGTTTTTACCGCTTTGATTCATGCTTCAACTGATAATTCTTATATTAAAGTATATAATGATGAAGAAAGTAATTTTGGTTATAAACTTAATGGTAAAGCAAAAGTTTACAGTATGATTAATCTGAATAAAGATTGTTTTACTCCGGAATTTATCTCAGATTATAATAATCTTCTTAAGAGTTATATAAACTGGAGTTCTTTAGGGTTTGATGCAAGTGTAAGTTTTAATCTAAAAAGTTTAAGATATCTTGATGTAACCGGAACTTTTAATTTTCCTATAATTCCATGTACGCTGAAAAAAGAAACAGAATTTACATGTTCGTCTGAATATAAAACAGGTTTATCAGATTTGTTAAGTTCAGATGATACAGAAAAAGCAAAGCCGGATTTTAATTATGATTTTGGAACTACAAAAGATTCGAGTTATTCAATCAATAGACCATTAAAACTTAATTTTTCAGGCATTTTTTCACCTCATAATGATATTATGGACTATCAGTTTGGTCTGGGGGTTGGTTTGCTGCATCCTTTTGCAAAAGATAAAGAAAGTATGGTCTGGTATTTTGATTATCTTTTTGGAACAAGAATCGGACTTTGGAATTTTGCAAGTTTAAATTTATCAACAGAACGAACTGAACAGATTTATATTCACAAAGTTCAACTTTCAGTAGATGTCAGATTTATAAGATTCGTACTCGGTGCGGCATTAGAATCACCTTCTTTTGCATCTAGTTTCAGGGCATCGGGAATAGGAGCTTATGCTAATGTAACAATAGGCTTATAATCATAATAGAATTTACGTAATTTGTGTTTCTATATTTGACCTAAATTGTGATTTATAATAATATTTAATGATACTAAATTTTTTAAGAAGGATTTAAAATGTTTAAAATTTTAGAAAAGAAACAGCTTTCTGCCGGTGTTTATTATATGAAAGTAAATGCTCCTGAAATTGCAAAAAATCGTAAGGCAGGACAGTTTGTAATTATTCAGGTAGAACAGGAATTTGGAGAAAGAATACCTCTTACAATTGCTGATGCAAATGCGGAAGAAGGTTGGATTGCATTGGTTTTTCAGGCAATTGGTGCAACAACTTATAAACTTTCGTTAATGGATAAAGGTGATGAACTTCCAACAGTTCTCGGTCCTTTAGGAAATCCTTCAAAAATAGAAAAATATGATGCTCCTGTTTTGGTTGTAGGTGGAGGATTTGGTGTTGCTCCATGTTATCCAATTGTACAGGCACATAAAGAAATTGGTAATAAAGTAATAATGGTAATTTGTGCACGTAACAAAGATCTTTTAATTTATGTAGATGAAATGAAAGCAATTTGTGATGAAGTTATCATTATGACAGATGATGGTTCTGCAGGACGTCAGGGGGTATCGACAGTTCCAGTAAAAGAACTTTGTGAAAGCCAGTGTCCTCCGGCAGAAGTAATTGCAATTGGCCCTCCAATTATGATGAAATTCTGTGCAGCAACAACAAAAGAATATGGAATTAAAACAACAGTTTCTTTAAATACAATTATGATTGATGGAACTGGAATGTGTGGTGGCTGTAGAGTTTCTGTTGGTGGTAAAACAAGATTTGTTTGTGTTGACGGACCAGAATTTAATGCTCATGAAGTAGACTGGGACAATATGATGATGCGAATGAAATCTTTTAAAGACAGAGAAACAGAAGATAATCATAAATGCCGTATAATGGCACAGGCAGATGCATTGAAGAAATAAGAGGATTAAAAATGATAAACGTAACAGAAGAATATAACAAATTACAAGAAAAATTAAAGGCTGGTCCTCTTACTGCAAAAGACCGCAATGCAATTCCACAGATGGAAATGCCATGTCGTGATGCAAAAAAACGTGCTCGCGAAATGGACGAAGTTGCACTTGGTTTTAGAGCAGAACAGGCAATTGTAGAAGCAAACCGTTGTTTACAGTGTGCAAAACCTTTCTGTATGGAAGGATGTCCAGTAAATATCAACATTCCGAAGTTTGTTTCAGAAATTGCTAAAGGCGAATTTAAAGCTGCAGTTGATACAATTAAAGAAACATCTTTACTTCCTGCAATTTGTGGTCGTGTTTGTCCACAGGAAAAACAGTGTCAGGGAAAATGTACAGTTGGTAAAGTTTATAAATCAGCAGAAAAAGCAGTTTCAATCGGACGTTTGGAACGCTTTGTTGCTGACTGGGAAAGAGAAAATAATCAGGTTTCATTACCAAAAGTTGCTGCAAAAACAGGAAAGAAAGTTGCAATTATTGGTGCTGGTCCAGCAGGACTTACAGTTGCCGCAGATTGTGCTCGTGCCGGACATGAAGTTACAGTTTTTGAAGCATTCCACAAAGCCGGTGGTGTAATGATGTACGGTATTCCTGAATTCCGTTTACCAAAGAAAATCGTTCAGGAAGAAATTTCTAACCTGGAAAAAATTGGTGTAAAATTTCAGACAAACTTTTTAGTTGGTCGTACAAATACTTTGGAACAGCTTCTTTCAGAAAAAGGTTTTGATGCAGCATTTGTTGGAACAGGTGCTGGTCTTCCAAAATTTATGAATATTCCAGGTGAAAATTTAATTGGTGTTTTCTCTGCAAATGAATATCTTACACGTGCAAACTTAATGAAAGGTTACGATAAAGAACACGCTGCAACTCCAATCTACGAAGCAAAACATGTAGTAGTTTGTGGTGCCGGTAACGTTGCTATGGATGCTGCCCGTATGGCTTTCCGTTTAGGTGCAGAAACTGTTGATGTTGTTTACCGCCGTACACGTAACGAAATGCCAGCTCGTTTGGAAGAAATTGGACACGCAGAAGAAGAAGGAGTTAATTTCCGCTTCCTCGAAAATCCAGTTGAAGTTCTTGGCGATGAAAACGGCAAAGTTTGTGGTGTTCGCTGTCTTTCTTACGAACTTGGTGAACCAGATGCTTCTGGCCGCCGTTCTCCAGTTGCAATTCCAGGTTCAGAACACGATGTTCCTTGTGATGCAATGATTGTAGCTTTAGGAAATGGTTCAAATCCATTGTTAGTTTCTACAACTCCAGGTCTTAATGCTGATGAAAAAGGTCATATTACAGTTGATGAAAAGCAGGCCACATCTCATGCAAAAGTATGGGCCGGCGGAGATATAGTTCTAGGTGCCGCAACAGTTATTTTAGCAATGGGCGAAGGTCGTAAAGCAGCTAGTGCTATTAACGAATATCTAGCAAAATAAAAACAGTCCGCCCGTTGCGTTAGAGTTTTACCGTAGGGAAAACTCGCAATTAATTGCTGAAAGCAATTAATATGCTATGGGCGAAGGTAGAAAAGCCGCAGCAGCAATTAACGAATATCTAGCAAAATAAAAAAATAGAAGTTTTTATATAAAATATGAAACGACTTACTTTTAGAAAATTTTCTAACAGTAAGTCGTTTTTTTATAGAAGAATGTGCAAAGAAATGTATAAAAGACTACTAAAATTCTGCCGATAATAAAGTATTATGGCAAATAAAAAGAAAAGTACAGGATTAGCAGCAGCAGTTTGTTTACTGCTTGTCCTATTAATTATTATTTTATTTTTAGTTAAAAAAGACTCTATCATTACAAATTTAAAAGAAACAAATTTCTTTGGACGTGTTTTTGGAACTACACCTGAATTTGTAGAAAATCATGAAGTTAAGGAAGAACCAAAAGCAGAAGAAGAAATTACAATAAAAGTTGAAGCTGTAGAAGAGCCAAAGGTTGAAAAACCAGTTGTAGAAAACAAACCCGTTGTAGAAAATAAAAAAGATTCTGAAAAAACAGAAAAGAAAACAGAAGCTAAAACAGAGACAAAGAAAGATACAAAACCTGCAGAAACAACTACAAAAAAGACTGAGCCTAAAAAAGAAGAACCAAAAATCAAAACAACTACAGTAACATATACAGATGTTCAATTATGTTTTGTGGAAATTGATGCAGAAGGTTCTGTAAATAGAAAAATTGTAAAACGTTCAGTTCCAAAGAACGATTCACCATTAACAAATGCAATAAATCTTTTGCTTTCAGGTCCGGATACTTCTAAATCAGCTGAAAAAAACTGTATGACATTAATTCCAAAAGGAACTAAATTAATAAGTGCGAAAGTTTCTAATGGTGTTGCTTATTTGAATTTTAACGATGCTTTTGAAATTAATACTGTTGGTGTAGAAGGATATATTGGTCAATTAATGCAGATCGTTTATACTGCTACATCTTATTCAACTGTAAATAGTGTTCAGTTTTTAATCGAAGGTGATAAAAAAGAATATCTTGGAAGTGAAGGTCAGTGGATTGGCTCTCCTCTTTCAAGAAGTAGTTTTTAATATTTAAGTTTTAATTTCGAATTTACAAAATATTTAAAAGCACAGGTAAGTTTTTTGTCGAAAGTTTTAAATAAATGTTTATTCGAAATTAAAACTAAGAATTAATTAGTTCTTTATAGAAAAGCTTTTGATTATGCTGTCATAATAAGCTTTTTTGTTTTTATATGCATTTTCATTTACAGATAATGATAAAAGATAATTATCTTCAACTGTTTTTCCCTGATAAATATATCTAATTACATAAATAACACTGTTTGTTTTTGGAGAAAAAGTTTTATAAGATACTTTTACGATATTAGAATCAGAATCTTTTGGTAAAAATTCGATTGATGTAAAATCAGTATAAGTAAAATCTTTTCCAGAAATGAATGAGCGCAAGCTTGTAAGTAAAACCTGCTGTTTATCTTTTGTTCCAGGGATATTAAAATCTGCCATAAAAAGAATGGCTTCATCATTTAGCATGTAAATTGAATTTTCAACTGGAGTCCAGTTTTTATCAATTTTAACACTTGCAAAATCAGTTGAAAAAACTACTTCTTCAGCCTGTTTTATTTTTTTTGATTTGATTTTCTTTGCTGTATAATTAATGCCTTTAAAATCATCAAAAGTTTTATCATCCTGAGAAGTTATTGTACCGATAGATACGCATTCAAGTACATTTTCGCCTTTTTCGTTTGTAATATTTTTGATGTTATAAAATGGAACGAGTAAATCATAAGTGATTGTAACTTTACCACCGAACTGTTCATAATTCTGCATGATTTGATATCCATTTTCCTGGAAATTATCGCCCATCTGGTAATCTTCTGTCTGTGGAGTAATATCTCCAGCTTTTATTCTTCTAGAAGAAAATTCATACAAGAAATCATGTAAATAGTTCAATAAATCGATATCTTCTGAATCCTGATTGATAGCAGAAAGAATTTTTTCACCAGTCATTTCAAAATTGTTTGCTTTAGGATTAATTGTAAAAGCAATTGCAATATTTTTTTCTAAAAGTTTTTGTTTTTTATCTGCAGGAGCAAAATATTTAATCTGATAAGTTGAATCATCATATTTTAAAAGTCCGATGTAACTTTCACGATTAAAAGAATAATCCCGGTAATAAATAAAAGTTCCTGCATTATCAGGAATGTATGATTTAAAACCTGGCATTGCAAATAAAGTTGTTAATGATAATAAAAAAGTTGATAAGAGTGTAATAATTTTTTTCATTTGTTTTTCCTAATATAGATTTATATATAAAAAAAACGCAGATTCTAAAAAGTTACTTCAGAAATCTGCGTTTATTATTTTACTTATGCATTTAATTTTGCAAGTTCTTCTTTTACAATTGCTGCGGCTTTTGCGGCTGCTTCAGTTGCTGGAACTAATTCAGGTGCATCTGCAGAACGGAGTTTAAGTTCAACGTTTGGAAGATTTTTATCACCAACTACAATACGGATTGGATAACCGATTAAGTCTGCATCCTTGAATTTAACTCCAGGACGTTCATCTCGGTCATCAAGAATTACATCAACACCAGCTGCTGTTAATTCTTCGTAAATCTTGTCGGCAACTTCCTTCATTTTATCTTTGTACATAACTGGTACTACTGCTACCTGGAATGGAGCTGTACTCATTGTCCATTTAATTCCGTTATCATCATGATGTGCTTCGATAATACTTGCTAAAGTACGGTCTACACCAATTCCGTAACATCCCATAATTGGAGTTGTAAGTTTTCCGTTTATGTCGAGGTAAGTTACGTTCATTGATTTTGTATATTTTTCACCGAGCTTGAAGATGTGTCCAAGTTCGTTTCCTTTTTTAGAATAGAATGTACCGCCACATTCAGGACAAATGTCACCTGGTTTTACAACGCGAACATCTGCTGTCATAAATGGAGTAAAATCACGGCCTGGTTCTACGTGGATAAAATGAACGTCTTTTTTAAGTCCGCCTGTAACTGCATCGTGCATTGTCATAACTGTTTTATCAGCAATTACTGGAGCTTTTGTAAGTTTTACAGGTCCTGCAAATCCTACTGGAGCGTCTGTAATACGAACTACATCTGCTTCACTTGCTAATTCAACTGAACTTGCTTTTAAGAGTGCACAGAGTTTTGCTTCGTTTACATCCAAATCACCACGGATACAAACTGCAACAAAATTGCCTTTAAGTTCAACGCCAGGATTTTCTACGTGATAAATTAAAGTTTTAATGAATGCCTGTGGTGTTGTTTTTAAGAATGAAGCAAGGTCTTCAATTGTTTTTACATCTGGAGTAGGAATTTCTTCTACAGCTGATGTTGTTGCAA
>CALAUH010000053.1 GCA_937892225.1 uncultured Treponema sp. | reverse complement strand
AACTTCCGGAAACAGCCTTATGTGACGCTAACCATAAGTCGAATATGATACTTAATTTTTGTGCCGAAAAAATGGCTCCGACATTAATGTTTTGCGCATATAGCCTTAATAGAAATATGTGTTCGAACATCTATATAGATGGAAAGTTTGATGAAAGGACCGCCAAAGATTTTGTGACATATGAAGGCTTCGCTTATGTCGCAGATAGCGTTTGGGTTAATTCATTTGAACTCGCATATATGGATCGCTGGGAGTGGAGAGAAAGTGAGATGGATTCTATTCCCGGTGTGTTGAAAGTGAAAAATTTATATTTGAATCAAAATGATTTAAATTATTTAAAAAATAAAAATAAATATTATGATGAAATGATAAAAAAATATTCTGAATTAAAAGATAAATATTTTTCTGATTCAAAACTGGTAATTAAGATTGATGAATATTTTTCAAAATATAACTCAATTGAAGAAAGAATAAAAAATAATGAACCGTCAGTAATTAGAATTCGTTCAGAAAAAATTGATGATGAACCATTAAAATCATTTTTTACAATCAAAACAAAGAAAAAAGAAAACGGAATTGAAATAAATAAAGAAGATGAAACTTTTCTAGAAGATTCAGAAGTTTTAAGAACTTTTTTTATAGAAGCCGGTTATCATAAATGGTTTGAAAAAGAAAAAAGTGCATTCGGATGTTATAAAAAATCAGACAGTATTTCAGAAATAGATTTTCATATGGAACTGGTGATTGTAAACAATATGAAATATCTGGAAGTAGAAGTAACTGATTCTAAAGGATATTCAAATTCTGTCATTCAAAATGAACTTGAACATCTAATAGAATCAGTAGGATTGGATCCTTCTAAAAAAGACATACGTTCCTGGTATGAATTGATAGAAGGAAGAAAATAGGGTAGTATAATTAATATTAAGAATTTTATAGAGGATAAATATGCAAGCATTAATGTTAGCTGCTGGAATGGGTAAAAGATTAGGTAAATATACACATAATGCAACAAAATGTATGTTACCAATAAATGGAAAAACTCTTATAGAATATGCAATTGAAGCATTATTGGAAGCTGATATTCATAAATTAGTAATGGTTGTTGGCTATAAAAAAGAGATATTAAAAGATTTCTTAAAAGATAAATATCCTCAAATGAATATAGAATATATTGAAAATGATGTATTTGATATTACTAATAATATTTATTCACTTTATCTTGCTCGTAATGCATTAGCACAAGATGATACAATACTTCTTGAAAGTGATTTAATTTTTGATAAAACAGTAATTAAAGAAGTATTACAAAATATGGATGAAAATCTTGCTGTAGTTTCTCCTTTTGAAAGCTGGATGGATGGTTCTGTAACAGTATTAAATGAGCGTAATCAAATAAATGGTATTTTAGGAAAAGCAGATTTTAGTTGGGATGATAGAAGAAATTATTATAAAACAGTAAATATTTATAAATTTTCAAAAGAATTTACATCAAAATATTATTTACCATTTTTAGAAGCTTATCAAACTGCATACGGAAAGAATGAATATTATGAAACAGTATTAAAAGTTGTAGCTTTTCTTGATAATACACAACTTAAAGCTCATATTATAGATGGTTCAAGATGGTATGAAATTGATGATGCTGCAGATAAGGCAATTGCTGAAACGCGTTTTTCTTCAGGAAAAGAACATTTACAAAAAATTGCACAGACTTATGGCGGATATTGGCGTTATCCTTCAATGTTAGATTATTGTTATTTAGTTAATCCTTATTTTCCTCCAAAAGGAATGATAGAAGAAATGAAGGCAAATTTCGAACCTTTACTTCAGAATTATCCTTCTGGAGATAAACAGCAAAGCTTACTTGCTGCAAAGATTTTTGATATTGAACCAGAGCATGTTGTTGTTGGAAATGGAGCTGCTGAACTTATTGCAAGTTATGCTCAAATTAAAAAAGAAAAGGTTGTCGTTCCATACCCCACTTTTAATGAATATCCAGAACGTTTTGGTGATAATAATGTTCTTTGGTATAAAGTCGAAGAAAATTTTTCATATTCAATAGATAATGTATATGATTTTGCAATAAAGAATGATGCTCAATCCATCCTTTTAATTAATCCTGAAAATCCAAGCGGACACTTTTTTAATTTTGAAGAAGTTTGTTTTTTGGCTAAAAAATTATTAGAAATCGGAAAAACATTAATTTTAGATGAATCTTTTGCCGATTTCGCTCAAAAAGATATTCGTTTCAGTTTTATTAATGAAAAATTAATTGAAAAATATCCTAATGTAGTTGTAATAAAATCAATAAGTAAAAGTTATGGAGTTCCTGGTTTAAGATTAGGTTTACTTGTATCAAAAGATGAAGAACTGATTCATAAAATTCAACGTAATACATCTATTTGGAATATTAATTCTTTTGCAGAATATTTTCTTCAAATTTTTGATAAACATAAGAAAACATATTTTCAGGCCTGTGATAAAATTTCTGATGAACGTGAACGTTTTTGTTCTGAACTTGGAAAAATAGCCGGATTAAAAATATATCCAAGTCAGGCAAATTATGTTTTAGCAGAATTAATAAATGGTAAAACTTCAGAAGAACTTGTTGAAAGAATGCTTGATAAACATAATATCTTTATGAAAGATTTATCTACTAAAAAAGGTTTCGATGGTAAACAGTTTATGCGAATTACTATAAGAAATAAAGAAGATGATGATTTATTCTTAGATGCATTAAGGGAAGAAGTATAAAATAGGTGGTATTATGAAAACAATTTCTTTTGAAGATATTAAGAATTTAGGTATAACTCCAGAATGTTGTGTTGCTTGGGCTGATGAAGTAATTAAAATAAAAAAAGAATGTGATTTGCCACCTAAAATTAGCATTAAATTTGGTAAAGATCATAATTCATTTTTTAATACAATGCCATCATTAATTCCTGCTTTTAATCGTTTTGGTGTTAAAGAAGTTTCTCGTATTCCAGAAAGAAAACCAGCATTAAAAGCTGATATTTTATTATATGATACATTAAATGGAGAGTTACTTTCTCTGATGGATGGAACATGGATTACAACAATGAGAACTGGAGCTGTTGCTTCAATTACTATAAATAAATTACAAAAAAAGGACTCAAAAATAATTTCATTCATTGGTTTAGGGAATACAGCTAGGGCTACTCTTCTTTGTTATAATTCAATCGTAAATAATAAAGAATTAAATATATCAATATTAAAATATAAAAATCAGCATGAAAGTTTTATGAAACGATTTAGTTCTTATTCGAATATTCATTTTACAGTATATGATAATGTAAGAGAAATGATTCAAAATTCTGATGTTGTAGTTTCTTGTGTTACTGCAGCAGATTCTTGTTTTGCTGAACCAGAAGATTTTAAACCAGGCGTTTTAGTTGTTCCTGTTCATACAAAAGGATTTCAAAATTGTGATTTAGTATTCGATAAGATTTTTTGTGATGATATTAAACATATTGAAGGATTTAAATATTTTAAAGAATATAAATCTGTAACTGAGATGACAGATGTAATGAATAATATTAAATCTGGACGAGAAAATGATACACAAAGGATATTAGCATACAATATCGGAATTTCAATACAAGATGTTTTTTTTGCATCTAAAATTTATGATTTAATTATTAAACGAGATGAAATCCTAACTGAAAAATTTTGGGTATAAATTATTATTATTTTTTGTTTCATTGCTAGAAAGATATTATTTTGTTATAATTTAATCATGAATTATAAATTAATAAAGATGCCTGTACATGGAGATAATCGCGGAAAACTTGTAGCTTTAGAAGGTAAGCAGGATTTAATTCCTTTTGAAATAAAGCGAGTTTATTATATGTATGATACAAGTCCGGATGAATCCAGAGGTTTTCATGCTCATACAAAACTTGAACAAGTTATTATTGCAATGGATGGTGCATGTAGATTTGTCTTAGATGATGGCAACAAAAGGGAAGAAGTGTTACTGAATAGACCTGATATTGGTTTATATATCGGACCAGGTATGTGGCGAGAAATGCATGATTTCAGTTATGGATGTAAATTAGTTGTTCTTGCCAGTGAACATTATGATGAAAAAGAATACATCCGTGATTATGATGAATTTTTGAAGGCAATAAAGAAATAAAATGATTCACGAATTATCTGATTGTAAAAGTAAAAATATTGGCTCAAATACAAATATCTGGCAATTTTGTGTAGTTTTTCCAAATGCAAAAATTGGTGATAATTGTAATATTTGTGCAAATGTTGTTATAGAAAACGAAGTAACTGTTGGTGATAATGTTACAGTAAAATCTGGAGTTCAGCTTTGGGATGGAGTTACTTTAGAAGACAATGTTTTTATAGGACCGAATGTTACTTTTACAAATGATTTATTTCCTCGTTCAAAAAATCCAGATTGGAAATTAAGTAAGACAGTTGTTAAAAAAGGCGCAAGTATTGGAGCAAATGCAACAATTATTTGTGGAGTTACAATTGGTGAAAATGCAATGATTGGAGCTGGAAGTGTTGTAACAAAAGACGTTCCTGCCGGCGAAGTTTGGATTGGAAATCCTGCAAAGTTTTTAAGGAAAATTTAGGAGTAGATATGCAAGTACCATTTTTAAGTTTGCATGATGTTACAGAAAAATATAAAGATGAAATTCACGAAGCTGCTTTACGTGTAATTGATAGTGGCTGGTATCTTCAGGGTGAAGAAAATAAACGCTTTGAAGAAGATTATTCAAAGTATATTGGAACAAAATATACAGTTGGATGTGCTAACGGTTTAGATGCTCTTATCTGGATTTTCCGTGCATACATTGAACTTGGTGTTATGAAACCAGGTGATGAAGTTATTGTTCCTGCTAATACTTATATTGCTACAATTCTTTCAATTACAGAAAATGGACTTACGCCAGTTTTAGTTGAACCAAATATTCAAACTCTTGAAATTGATGACCTTTTAATAGAAGAAAAAATTACATCAAAAACAAAAGCAATTTGTATCGTTCATCTTTATGGACAATGTGCATATACAGAAAAAATTGGACAGCTTTGTAAGAAATATAATCTTAAACTTATAGAAGATAATGCTCAGGCTCATGGTTGTTTATATAATGGTTGTAAAACCGGTTCTCTTGGAGATGCTGCAGCACATAGTTTTTATCCTGGTAAAAATCTTGGAGCTTTAGGTGATGCCGGGGCTGTTACAACAGATGATGAAGCACTTGCAAATGCAGTTCGTTCATTAGCAAATTATGGTTCATCAAAAAAATATGTTTTTAAATATAAAGGTCGTAACAGTCGTTTAGATGAAATTCAAGCTGCAATTTTGGATGTAAAATTAAATCATCTTGATGAAGATGTAAAAATTCGTCAGGCGATAGCAAAAAAATATATTCAAGGAATAAAAAATCCAAAAATCAAACTCCCAAATGTTCCAGATTTTAGTGCACATGCTTTTCATTTATTCCCAATTATGTGTGAACAGCGTGATGAACTTCAAAAGTATTTAACAGAGAAGGGAATAGGAACAAATATTCATTATCCAATTCCTCCACACAAACAGGAATGTTATAAAGAGTGGAATAATATAAGTTTGCCTGTTACAGAAAAAATTCATAACGAAGAATTGAGTATTCCAATGAGCCAGTGTTTAACTGATGAACAGGTAGAATATGTAATAAAATGTTTGAATGAGTGGTAGGAAATGGGTGAATCTAGAAAGAAAAAATCACTAAGAAATGTAATTACTGGTTTATTTTCTAATGTTTTAATATATATTCTCTCGTTATTTACAAGTAAAGTAATAAAAGAAAATTTAGGACTTCAGATTCTTGGTTTAAATGGCGTCCTGTCAAATGTAATTTCTATTTTAGGTTTAACTGAAATGGGATTAAGTTCAATTATTACTTTTGCACTTTATAAACCATTAGCAGAAAATAATATTCCTAAAATTAAATCAATAATGCGATTCTATAAAAATGCTTATAGAGTTATTGCCTGTGTTGTTTTAGGTATAGGTTTGATTTTATTCCCTTTTATTCCAAGTTTTGTAAAAGGTGGAGATTTTAGTAAAGGTTATATTTATCTTGTATATTCTTTATTTTTAATTAATAGTGTTTCCTCATATTTCTTTAGTTATAACTGTACAATAATTGCTGCTGATCAGAAAAATTATATTTTAACAATTCTTGGATTAATTAGTAATTATGCAACAAAAATATCACAATTATTGATTGTTATTTTTACATCCAATTATGTCTTATTTCTTAGTGCTCAAATAATAATTACATTGATATTTAATATTATTAAATATTATTTAACAAGAAAATTATATCCTTATTTAAAAGAACCTGCAGAAAAATTAGATAAAGAAACTTATAACTCAATAATGAATAAAATTGGAGCATTATTTATTAGTGCAATTGCTACTAAGATTTTAACTAGTACAGATAATATTTTAGTTTCTATGTTCTGTGGTGTTGAAACTGTTGGAAAATTTACTTCTTATTTGAGTATAGTGGCCATGATTACTTCTTTTATTAATATTGTGTTTTATAATATGAGTAGTAGTATTGGTAATTATTTGGCAACAGAAACTAATGAAAATAAATATTTATTATTTAAACGTTTTTATTATTTAAATCAGGCTTTAGTGTCTATATGTTCAATATGTTTATATTTCTTACTTACACCATTTATTTCCATGTGGCTAGGTAGTGATGTTGTATTATCAGATATAATAATATTATTAATGGTTTTTAATTTTTATATTCAAAATACCAGAATTATTATTAATATAATTCGTGCAGGAGAAGGTTTGTTTGAACAATTTAAATATTTTCCTTTAATTGAATCTGCTATAAATTTAATTGTTTCTATTGTGTTAGGAAAAATTTTTGGTATTTCAGGTGTAATCTGGGGAACAATAATTTCATTTTTTATAATTCCATTTTGGTCTATACCATTAATTATATATCAGAATATTTTTCACAAAAGTTTATTAAATTATTTTAAACTATTTTTTATTAATTTTACAAAATGCTGTATTTTATTTTTTGTAGTTTATTTTGTTACAAAAAAAGTAAATATAGTTATACCTTCAAATTTTGGAATTTTTCTTATTGAAGCTTTTATAGTTTTTATTTGTGTATCTTTATTATGGTTATTACTTTCTATAACTTCGAAAGAACAGAAATATTTTTTAGATTTGGTAAAGCAAAAGTTTAAGAGAAAGTAATTATTTAAGAGGATGATAATGAACCCGTATTTTACAATTATTATTCCAGTTTATAACACTGAAAAAACATTAAGCAGAACATTAGATAGTGTAATAAATCAGACTTTTTCTAATCTTGAAATTATTATAATAAATGATTGTTCGACAGATAATTCATTAGAATTAATTAATTCTTATATAGAAAAAGATTCTCGTATATTACTTATTAATAATAAGAAGAATTCAGGATTAATTTATAATAGAAAAATGGGAATTAAAAAAGCAAAAGGTGAATATTGTTTATTTTTAGACAGTGATGACTGGTTAGAATTAAAGGCCTGTGAAATTTTATATAATAAATTAAATAGTACAGATATAGAAGTTTTAGAGTTTGGATATATTAGAGAACCGATTAAAGAAAAATCAAAGATAGATGAAATTTATAGTCTATCAGATATTATGACTGATAAAAGAAATTTTACAATATGGAATAAAGCGTATAAAACAGAATTGTTAAAAGAAGTTATTAATAATTATGAAAGCTTTTATTGTAATTATGCTGAAGATATATTCTTATCAATATTAATTTCCATGTTTGCTAAAAAATTTGATTTTATAAAAGAATATTTACATCATTATAATCTTGGAACTGGAATTTCAACTCAAAAAATTACTGATCCATTAAAATTAAAAAACATATGTAATAATTTAAAATTAGTGAAAGACCAATTAAATAAATATTTGTTTAATTATGATAAAGAAATGTTTAATTATCTTGATTCATTTATGGAAGAAAGATATAAGTTTTTATATTATTTTGTTAATAATGATGATAATTTATTAAATACTTTAGAAAATTTAAAACTAGTTGATAATATTTTAGAATCAAAATTATATAATAAGAAAATTGAAGAAATACAAATTAGAATTGATAAATTAAATTATTTATCAAATTGTTCAATGATCGGAAAAATAAAATTTGTTTTTTTATATTTATTAAAAAAAATCAGGAGAAAATAAATTATGAAACCAATAGTATCTATAATAATTCCTGTTTATAAATCAGAAAAATATTTAAAAGAATGCTTAGACAGTTGTGTTAATCAAACTGAAAAAAATATTGAAATAATTTGTGTTAATGATTGTTCTCCTGATGGTTCTGAAAAAATTATTAAGAATTATTTAAAAAAAGATTCTAGGATAAAATTAATAAATTTAGATAAAAATAGTGGCCCAGGTACTGCAAGAAATGCAGGAGTAGAACAGGCAACTGGAGAATATATTTGGTTTGTTGATTCTGATGATTATATAGATTTAAATGCCTGTAAAAATATTTATGATATAGCTTCTAAAGATGATTTAGAAATAATACGTTTTAATGCACTTATTTTTGAAAATATTGATGATGGAAAAAAAATCATTAAAAGTCATTATTTATCAACATGGCCAATTAATAAAATTTTTACAAATGATGAAATTAAATTATTACCTGTTGATAATCAAGTTGTTCCTTGGATGTTTTGGACTAAAACTGAAGTATTAAAGAAATTTAAATTTAGAGAAAATGTATATTATGAAGATACTGATTTTACACCTATTTTATTTTCATATTCTAAAAAATTAATGGTTACTATTTATACTGCATATTATCAACGTAAAACTTCTGGTTCAATTATGCAAAGTAAAGTTTCAGAAAAACATATTCGTGACAGAATGTTATTTATAGAAAGTTTTAATAAATATATAATTGAAAATAACATAAAGAAAAATACTTTTTTGTATAATGAGTATTTAAGTTTAACATCTTATTTTTGGCGGGAAATAAACAAAAATTATTCACTTGTTGAAAATTCTTCAGAACTTAAAGATAAATATGATAGTATAAAACTTATTCAAAAGAAAATAAAATACGATTTAAAATTATATAAATTTAAAAATAAAATTAGAAGATTTATATTAAAAAAGTTATAAACTATATTATTAATTTTGTATGAGGAAAAAATGCTGTTATCAATTTGTATTATTTTTCATAATCAAAAAGAATATATTGCTCGATGTTTATCTTCAGTCTTATCACAACAAATGGATTTTGAATATGAAATTTTGTTAGGTGATGATAATTCGACTGATGGTACTTGGGAAGAACTTCAAAAATATCAAAAAAAATATAATGGCCTTATTTCTTGTTATAGAATAAATACAAATGATTATAATCCTTTATCAAATACATGTAGAAGTGGTTTAAATAGAGCCAATCTTTTTAGAAGAATTAAAGGAAAATATTTTACTTTTATAGATGGTGATGATTATATTTTAACTACAGATAGATATAAAAAACAAATTGATGTATTAGAAAAAAATGATAAGATTAGTATAGTTTCTGGGAATACGGCAAAATATTTAGAATCTAAGCCTGTTAAATTTTTGAATTATATTACTCCAATAGATAGATATAATACTGGAACTATTTTTACAGAAAAAGAATTTATGAATATATTTTTTCATAATTCAACATGTGTAATTAGAAAACCTACTGATTTTGATATTGATAAAGATTTTAAACCAGAATTATTTGATGATTTTAAAATTACTTTATTTTTCTTACGTTATGGAGATATGTATTATATAAATGAGCCTTTTCTTGCTTATATGCAAACTCCAACCGGTATTTATAGCAGTATATCTGAATATAGTAAGCATATAGGTGGAATTTTTGATATTCCAGATTGTTTATATTTTTTCTCTAATTGTAAAAATGAATATATTTATAGATTTGCAAAAGATTTATTCTTTTTAGTTAGAACTAAATCAGATAAAACAGTATCTTCAGAAGATCTTATGCGATTAAAATATGCTTCAGATAAATTGTATAATGAATTAGGTATTAATGCAGAAAAAGAAAGAATTTTTAAAAAAACAATTAGATTTTTATATTTATTTGAGAAAGTAAATAATAAATTAAGAAAATTTCATTTACCTGCTTTTAAGTTTATATATAAATTAATTTTTAAATTAAGTAAAATTAAAAAGTATTATTAAGGATTCGATATGGCAAAACCTTTTTTTTCAATTCTTATGCCTGTTTATAACGGAGAGAAATATATAAATAAAGCAATAGATAGTGTATTGACTCAAACATTTCAAAATTATGAATTAATTATTGTAAATGATGGTTCTACAGATAATACTTTAAAAATTTGTGAAACATATAAGAAGAAAAATAATCAAATTATTCTTATTAATCAGGAAAATTCAGGTTCTGCAAATAAAGCAAGAATAAAAGCAATAGATGTTGCTAAAGGTAATTACTTTGTTTATCTTGATGCTGATGATTATTTTAGTAAAGAAATGTTAGATTCATATTATAATGTAATAATGAAAACAGGTGCAGAAATAGTTACACCATACGCATATAGAATTACAGATGATGGTCAAATACTATATAAATATGAACCATTTAAGAATGCTGTAGAAACAATTATTTCCGGCAAAGAAGCTTTTACATTATCTATAAATTGGGAAATTGTAGGCTGGGCTTGTTATAAAAAAGAATTGTTTAATAATATAAAAATTGATGATAAATTTTTTAATAGTGATGAATTAGTAACAAGAATTTTATTTTCTAAAGCAGAGAAAGTTGGTTTTACTAATCAAATTTATTTTTATAGGGTTAATGAAAATAGTACAACTTTAAAAAAACATAATCCTAGAACTTATGAACGTTTGGAAACAACGTTGGCTTTGTTTGATTATGCAAAAGAAATTAATGCAGAAAAAAAAGCACTTATTTCTATTTCAAATAACTATTTATCTCAAATTATAGCTATGATTAAATTGTTTATTCAAGAAAAAAAATATTTTATGAAAGAACAGAATAAATTGATATATAATTATTTAAAAGAAAAGTATAGAACAATACCTAATGAAATTATTTGGAAATCAAAGAATGGAAAATATAAAATATTATATTTTGCATCATTAAAATGTATTTTTTTAGTTATTATGTATTTAAAATTATTCCATTGCATAAAAAAAAGTTTTAATAATTTTAAGGAGAAATAAAATGTCTGAATTAATGTTATCCGTTGCTGTAATAACTTATAATCAGGAAAAATATATTTCACAAACTTTAGATAGTATTTTACAACAGAAACATAATTATCCTTATGAAATTATAATAGGTGAAGACTGTTCTTCGGATGGAACCCGTAAGATTATAGAAGATTATGTAAAAAAATATCCAGATATAATTAAACCTTTGTATAATAATCCAAATAAAGGAATAATTAAAAACTTTTTTAATGTAATTGAACATTGTTCTGGTAAATATATTATGGAATGTGCCGGAGATGATTATTGGTTACCGGGAAAAGTAGAAAAACAAATTAAGTATATGGAAAAACATAAGAATGTTGGTTTGTGTTATTCAAAAGCTTCTGTTTTTAATCAAAGTAATAATTCGTATTTAAAAAAAACGAGGGGAAAAGATAGAACAAAATATGAACAACTTTTTATGAAAAATGAAATTCCTGCGTTAACTGTTTGTTATAAAAAAGAATTGGTAGATTCATATATGGCAGATGTAAAACCAGTAGAACATAATTGGCTTATGGAAGATTCTCCAATGTGGTTATGGTTTTCTAAAAATGCTAAAATAAAATTTCTTAATAGTATTACAGGGGTATATCGAATTTTTGAAGAATCAGCTTGTCATTTTGTTGATGAAAAAAAACAGAAGATTTTTGATGAAAGTTGTCTTGATATAAGAAGATTTTATGCAGAAAAATTTGCTTCTGTTGATTTATTGAATAGATATATTAATTATTATGGTTTTAAAAAGGCTTGGAAAGAAAAGAACCGATTAGATATTATAAGTTTTGGAAATAAATTATTTTTTTATGATAAAACATTAAAAAATATGGTAAAATTTTTTTTAGCAAAAAATGAAAAACTTTTTAATAGATTATATAAATAAAAATTATTAGAGGAATTTATTATGAAAGAAATAGAATTAGAAGAAAGAAAAAAAATATCATTAGAGATTCTTGAATATATACACAAATTCTGTGTAGAAAATAATATTAAATATTTTATTAATTACGGTACTTTATTAGGTGCTGTTAGACATAATGGTTTTATTCCATGGGATGATGATATAGATATTTCGATGGTTCGTAGTGATTATGAAAAATTTTTAACTCTTTTTTCATCTGACAAATATAGTATAGCTAATTATAGAAATAAAAAATATTATTCAATTTGTTTTTCAAAAATATATGCAAATAATACTTATGGAATAAAAAATAATAAAATAAAATTAAATTTTGGTATAGCAGTTGATATTTTCCCTATGGATAATATTCCAAATGATGAAAAAACACAAAAAAAATTTTATTCAAAATATAGTTTCCTTTTCTTTTTTTATAAAAGAGCTTTATTATATAATAATGGTAATAATAAAATAAAAATATTTTTTAAAACTATTTTTCATATTTTATTTCCAGCAAGAAAGTTTGCCAGAATATTAGATAAATATGTTATTAAATATAATAAAAAAGATACTACTTATGTAGCGAATATTTTACATTCTCCAAAACTACGATTAACTAAAAAAGAAGATTTTGAAAAACAATGCCTCTTACAATTTGAAAATAAAGAGTTTTATGCTCCAATAGGCTATAAAAATGTATTGTCTGTTATTTATGGAAAAGATTATATGATTCCTCCTCCAGAAAAAGACAGGGTTTCTATTCATGATGAAAAATATTATTACGTGGAGAATTAATTATGCGAAAATTACACAATATTCTTGTTACTGGCGGTGCTGGATTTATCGGTTCTAATTT
>CALAUH010000052.1 GCA_937892225.1 uncultured Treponema sp. | reverse complement strand
AATCAAGATATGCAAGAGCTGCTGAATAAGCATAATTTCCACCAGAACCGATTGCAATTGCATCTTTTTCAGGTTCAATTACGTTTCCATCACCACTGATTAATAAAATCTTATTTTTATCTGCAACTAAAAGCATTGCTTCTAATTTCTGCAAACTTCTGTCAGTTCTCCAGGCTTTTGCAAGTTCAACGGCAGATCTCATTATATCTCCGTTATATTCTTTAACTTTAGCTTCAAATCTATCTAACAAAGTAAAAGCATCTGCTACAGAACCGGCAAAACCTGTTAAAATTTTTCCATCATAGATTTTTCTAACTTTTCTTGAATTTCCTTTACAAACAGTTTCACCTAAAGTACACTGTCCGTCTCCTGCCATCGCTACCTGTCCGTTTCTTTTTACAGCAAGAATAGTTGTACTTCTAATTTTTGTTTTAGACATATATACCTCCATAAAAAATCTCTTTAAAAGTGAATTAAAGATGACTTTTATGATAAAAAAAATGATTTCTATGTTTCTATCAAATATAATGAATTAATAAAGTTTAGGCAAACTTTTTTATGCGTTTTAGGATTAAAAAAAAGATTACAATCATTCCTTAATTACTTAACGCTATCCACTATTCCTTTCCATGAGGATGTGATTTATTATAAATATCAATTAATTTTTCTGTTGTAATATGAGTATATCGTTGTGTTGTAGAAATTGAACTGTGCCCAAGCATTTCCTGAACCATTCGAACATCTGCACCGTTAGATAACATCTGTGTTGCAAAAGTGTGTCTGAATGCATGAGGATTTACATGATGATTAGTTCCTTCACTACCACTGTATTTAGTAATAATAAATCTTATACCACTGACACTTAAAGGCTGTCCCTTCTGATTAATAAACAGAATATCTGTAGGATTAAAAATATTATTTTCTTTTAAAATTTTATTTCTATCTTCTAAATATTCTTTTAATGCATTTCTTGAAAAAACACTCTGCGCTGTTTATTACCTTTTCCTAATACGACTGCACTTTTATAATCATCAATAAAATCTGAAAGTTTTAGATTTGTAATTTCACTTATACGGCAACCTGATGAATATAACATTTTAAAAAGACATTCATCTCTTGTTTTCCATAAAAGTTCTTTAGTTTCAGGAAGATTACACAAATCATCAACTTCTGCTTTTGTCATAAAATTAGGAAGTTTTTTAGGGATTTTAACAGTTTTTAATTCTAAAGAAGGATTTATTTTTATATATTCCAGACGATATGCGTATAAAAACAAAGAACGGACAGCCGCTATAAATCTGTTTATAGAAGCCGCCGCTTTATTTTGTTTTGAAAGTTGACCTATGCATAAAATAAGGTTTTCTTTGGTAATGGATTCGATAGAAATAGAAGGTGATAAAAATGATTTTAAATTTTCCAAATCATTTTTATAACCGGTGATTGTATTTTCCGAAAATCCTTTTACAGAAGAAAGATAAAGTAAAAATTCATCAATTAATTCTTCTAAAACCATACTTTATTATCGAAATTATTCATCAGCTTCTACAGGTTCAATTTTTTCTTCATCTGCAGAATGTAAATAATCACAATCAGGATTAATACAGCTCTTGTAACTTCCGTTCTTTTTATCGAATTTTTCTACAAGGAACCATCCGCACTGTGGACAATACTGATCGATTGGTTTGAAATGTGAAATAAAAGTACATGTAGGATAATTTGTACAACCAAAGAAAGATTTTCCCCTTCCCTTTGATTTTCTTTCAACAATTTCTCCGCCACAATCTTTACATGGACATTTTGCAAGTGGAATTGATTTTGTATTATGACACTCTGGGAAACCTGAACATGCAAGGAAGAATCCGAAACGACCAAGTTTTTTTATCATCGGTTTACCACACAAATCACAAATTTTATCAGTTTCTTCATCAAGGAACCCTTTTATACTTTCTGTGTTTTCCATAACTTCATTAACACGTTTCTTAAAAGGTCCAAAGAAATCCTGCATCATCTGATTCCAGACTAAATTATCTTTTTCTACTTCATCAAGTTTATTTTCAACTTCTGCAGTAAATGATTCATTAATTACATCCGGGAAAGATTCAACTAAAATCTTAGAAATCATAGTTCCAAGCTGAGTTGGTACAAGCTGTTTATTTGAACGAGTTACATAATATCTGTCTAACAAAACAGAAATGATTGGTGCATATGTAGAAGGACGGCCAATTCCTTTTTCTTCAAGCATTCTTACAATTGAAGCATCGGTATATCTTGCAGGGCCTTGTGTAAAATGCTGTTCAGGATGGAATTTCTGAACGTTGATTACTTCACCTTCTTTCATTGCAGGTAAAGATGTAGATTTATCTTCTTTTGAAGAAAGAAGTTTTATAACATTATAAAAACCTTTTTCTGAAACTTTACTTGCAGCAACTCTGAACAAAGCATCTTCTGCTTTTATTTCTACTGATGTTGTAACCATTTTTGCATTATTCATCTGACTTGATACAAAACGTTCCCAGATGATTGAATACAATTTATATTGGTCGTGAGTTAAATATTCTTTTACACTTTCTGGTGTATATTCCGTATATGTTGGACGAATACCTTCATGTGCATCCTGTGCATCTTTACCGACTGTATAATGAATAGCTTCTTCCGGTAAATCTTTTGGATAATTTGTTGTAATCCATTTTCTTACATCATCTAAGGCTGTCTGAGAAATACGAACAGAATCTGTACGCATGTAAGTTATAAGACCGACACGATTCTGACCAATCTGAATACCTTCATAAAGCTGCTGTGCAATCTGCATTGTTTTTCTTGAAGTAAAACTTAATCTGTTTGCAGCTGCCTGCTGAAGTTTTGATGTAGTAAAAGGTGGTTTTGGTCTTACAGTTTTTTCAGTTTTCTTAATTGATGATACAACGCATGGTGTATTTTTAATTTTTTCTATAATTTCATTAACTAATTTTTCTGAAGTTAATTCTGGAGTTTCATCTTTGTATTTTACAAGCTGTGCAGTAAAAGAAGATTTACCTTTAGAAAAGTCTGCATCCAAAGACCAGTATTCTTCTGGTAAAAATTCCTGTACTTCTTTTTCTCTTTCACAAATCAATTTTAATGCTACAGACTGAACACGACCTGCTGAAAGACCGTTTTTTACTTTTGTCCATAAAAGAGGACTCAGATTATAACCAACAAGTCTGTCTAAAACACGTCGTGCTTTCTGAGCATTTACTTTAGATTCAACAATTTCTCCAGGATTTTTTACGGCTTCAGTTATGGCAGATGGAGTAATTTCATTGAAAACAATTCTGCTGATTTTTGCATCAGTTTTATCTTTTAATGCATTGTTTAAATGCCATGCAATTGCTTCCCCTTCACGGTCGTTATCGGATGCAAGTAATACAAAATCTGATTTTTTTGCATCTTTCTGAAGTTCTTTTAACAATTTTGCTCTACCGCGAACAGTAATATATTCCGGCTGGAAACCATTTTCAATATCAATAGCCATTCTTGATTTTGGCAAATCTATTAAATGTCCCATTGAAGCTTTTACTGTATATCCAGTTCCAAGATATTTTTCAATTGTGTGTGCTTTAGCAGGAGATTCTACAATTACCAATGTCTGTGGAATCTTTTCTTTTTTTGATGTTTTCTTTGTTGTTTTTTCTGCCATATATTTAATCCTTAAATCAATTCTCTCTGAACGTATATTGAATTACGTAAACCAGGTTCTTCCTTTAACGCATTACAATAATCATTATAATCAGAAATAACAGGAGCTCCACTTAAAAGAAACTTCTTTACTGTATTTTCCCTTTTATATTTACTTATTTTACCATTAGCAAAATCAATATCAAGTTTTTTTTCTGTATAATCACTAATTTCTTTAGCAATATCCGAAAAAGCAGCCTGATGGAAAAATACATCCCTGTTAAAATCTAATGCAAAATCAGCTGTAATTAAAGCTCCGCTTCCTGACGGGGATTGTATTACAACTGTAGAAGAAGACAATCCGGCAATTATTCTATTTCTCTGAACAAAATGCCAGGCAGCCATCTCCATTTTTGGTTCATACTCACTAATTATACAACCACCTGTCTGAATAATTTTCGAAGCAAGTTTTGTATGATTTAAAGGAGTAATTGAATCTATACTTCCTGGTAAAACTGCAACTGTTTTTCCAACATTCTGTATTGATTCATTTTTATCCATTACATCAAAGTATGCATTTATACAACCTTGATGAGCATAACCATCTACTCCATTCGCCAGTCCCGAAATTACATTACAGTTATTTAAAGCTGCATCATATGCAAATTCTAATGCAGCAATTTTTCCCTGTGGAGTAATTTTTCTTGTTCCTACAACAGAAACATTTTTTTTACAAAGACAATTTACATCACCTTTATAAAAAAGTAGATATGGCGGATTATAAGTATTCCGTAGTAATTCTGGATATTTCAAATCTGAATACAGCAGGATATCTATTTTAAAAACATCACAATAATGTTTCGCAATTTGAGCTCGTCTTAGATTTTCATTTCCATTCCAGACGGCTCTTTTTAAATCCCGTTTAATCAGCAAAGAAATATCATCTTTAGACATTAATGCAAGCGTTGCAGAACTGTCAAGATTTTTTTCTAAAATTATCTTTTCTTCAAACGATAGAAAAGTAATTCTCGAAAGACTCAAAAATAATATTTTTTTATCTTCCGAAAGATTCTTAAAATTGCATTCCTTCAAGAACAGCTTTCTTCTTCTCCTCGGCGATGGATCTAGTTTCAGCTGATTTTGTTGTTTCTATTATTTTATCTAATATTTCAAGAGTTTTGTCAAATTCTTCGTTTAAATAATAAGCAGTTGCAAGTACAGATAATGCATCCATATTTTTTGTATCAATTGTTAATAATTTTTCAAGATATGGAATTGCCTTTTCTGGTTCAACCATTTCATATACATAAATTATAGAAATTCCATACATTGCTTTTACATATCTGTCGTCCAACTGAATTGCACGTAAATATCCATTTTCTGCAAGTGTCAAATATTTATTTGCCTGTTCCATGTTTCCAGTACCATCTTTTTCTTTATGATACATATATCCAGAACATAAACCTACATAATAATAAAGATTAGGATTATTTGGATAATAATCTAGAGCTGATTGAAATGCTTTTAAGGCTTCACCAAACATATTATTATCTACATATCTACAACCAAGCATTTTATACCAGATTCCAATCTGACTGTTGGCAAGCTGAATATCTTGAACTCTAGTCTGATATTTTTCAATAGCATCTTTTATTTCTTCGATTGTTGTAGGACTGTCAACGTTTTCTTCTAATCTTTGTAAACGCTGTATCTGTTTATTAGATGCTTTATTACAAGAAAAAAATAAAAATGATGCAGAAATTATTACTAATAATTTAACTACTTTTGTCATAAAATACCTCAATCTTTAGGTTCAAAATACTTTTCGTGTGCAGTTTCCAGTTGTTTATCTGTAACATGAGTATATATTGTAGTTGTAGATAAATCTGAATGTCCCAACAACTCTTGTACAGAACGCAAATCTGCTCCACCAGACAGCAAATGTGTTGCAAAAGAATGTCTTAAAGTATGAACTTTTGCTTTTATTCCAGAATTCTTTTTTAATTCCTGAAATCTTTTCCAAACACCTTTTCTGGTAATCGGCTGACCTCTGTAATTAACAAAAAGTTCCGGAACATTTTTCCCTTTTGTAAGCTCTGGTCGAACATTCTCAATATATTCAATCAGTTTATTTTTTGCAACATCTCCAAAAGGTACAATTCTTTCTTTATCACCTTTTCCGTGAATAAAAAGAATCTGTTCTTCTAAATGAACATTTGCAAGTTTTAATTCACAAACTTCACTTATTCTTAAACCGCAAGAATATATCAATTCAAAAAGACAGTCATCACGCTTTCCACAATCGCAGGAGGTATTAACTGAAGAAAGCAGATTTTCTACCTGATCAACAGATAAAACTTTCGGTAAGTTTTTTGATATTTTAGGTTTTTCCAATTGCAAAGATACATTTTCTGTCCAGTAATTTTTTCGGACTAAATAATCACCTAACGCACG
>CALAUH010000051.1 GCA_937892225.1 uncultured Treponema sp. | reverse complement strand
AGAGAATCTTTGTAAGTTACGTTCAATCCCTGATGAGCAGTCTGTTTACCAGTTGAAACTGCTGATCTTTCAAAATCTTTTTTAGGATCAAGAAGAATATCTATTTCATCACCTTCTTCTACATCTTCTGCAAGTTCTCTTGCTTCTTCAAGTTCAATTTCTTTTACTGGATCATAAACACCATCTAAAACTGTTTTTCTTGAATAAATTGCAACATCTGACATATCATCATTGAATTTTACGATTGCATTTTCATCTGTACCGAAAGTTTTTTTATAAGCTGCTTTAAGAGCTCTTTCAATTGTCTGCCTAACTGAATCTTCAGAACAACCTTTTTCCTGAATCAGCTGGCGGATAGCTTCTGCCATTTCTGACATTTTAAGCCTCCTCTTTTGTATAAATAAATTTTGCTTTTGCTATATTTTCATAAGAAACATCTTTCTTTTCTCCAGAATCTGTTTCTAAAATTACCGATTTTTCATCAGCAGAAATAATTTTTCCACTTACCCAGTCTGTTACTGTTTTATCCCAAACTCTAACATTTCTTCCTGCAAAAATAGAAAATTCTGCCGCATTCTTAATATTGTGTTCAATTCCAGGACTTGTTAATTCCATTGTAGTTTCTTCAGTTCCAAGTAATGCTTCTAATCTTGGTAATAAAGCCCTATGAACTTTCGCACAATCATTAACACTTATATTTGCATTTGGATCTGATGAAGCAATAATTGCTGAAATCTTTGTCAAAGTTTTTGAAGGAACAATTTTTAAATCTACTAATTTAAAACCTAATCCTTCTACAAGAACAGCACATTCTTTGTAATACTTAATTGAACTGTATGATATATAATCCATTTTCCACCATAAAAAAATGGACTCGGGAGAACCGAATCCATTTAAAATATAAATATTAAAAATGTAATTAAAATATAATCTTTTTTCTATATATTGTCAATAGAATTAACATATCTTAATTTTATTTGACAAATTAAAATCCTGATTTAAAATATAAATATGGAACAGAAAAAATTCAAAAAACGGTTGGGAGACAGAAAAGACGGCAGAAAATTAAGAACACTGGAACCAATGAATGTTGTTGTACCATTTATAATGAAAGAAAGAAATGATGCAAGTAACTTATTTAGTGATTCAATTGAACTTTCTGAAATACAAAAATTCGTACATGAAAAAAGAAATAACGGAATGCCTGGCTTTAATGCTATGCACGTTCTGATTGCTTCTTATGTAAGATCTATTGCAAGTAATCCTGGAATAAACAGATTCGTTAACGGTTACAGAGTTTATGCAAGAAATCAGATTGAAGTCATAATGGAAGTAAAAAAAGAACTTGCACTAAATGCACCAGGTACAATGATGAAATTTATTTTTATGCCTGATTCAACTGTTGATGAAATATATAAACAAATGAATGAAAAAATTATTGCATATAAAAATTCATCAGATGAACCATCTTCTTTTGATAAGGTTGCCAAATTTTTAGGATTATTACCAAGATGGTTTTTCAGATTTACAGTATTTATGTTAAAATGGCTTGATTATCATGGTAAATTACCTAGATTTCTTTTAAATGTAAGCCCTTTTCACGGTTCTTTAGTTATTACATCAATGGCATCGTTAAATATACCTCCAATTTATCATCATCTTTATAATTTTGGAAACGTACCGATGTTTATTTCTTTTAGTACAACAAGACACGTAAATGAAATAGACAGAGACGGTGTTGTTCATAATAATCATTATCTGGATTTAAAATTTACTACTGATGAAAGAATTTGTGACGGACAATATTATGCATCAGCTTTACATGATGTTAGAAAATATCTAAAAAATCCAGTTTTGTTAAACAATCCGCCGGAAAAGGTAATTGAAGATATATATTAAAAATTCTATCTTGAATTATCCATTAATTAGCATTAAAATAGTTTAAATATTTATTAAATTTATAAGGATTAATTTTCTATGAAAAACATTCAAAACAAATGGATTAGAGGCGCTATACCTGCACTTCTTCTTCATTGCAGTATCGGTACTGTATACTGCTGGTCTATTTTCAGCCAGGAAATTGCTAACTACATCGGTTTTTCTAAAGGTGCAGTTGAATGGGCATTCAGTTTTGCAATTTTCTTTCTTGGTATGTCAGCTGCTTTCTTAGGAGGACTTGTAGAAAAAAATATTCACAAATCTTCTTTAATTGCTGCAATTACTTTTGCTGTCGGCATGGCAGGAACAGGATTTTTCATCTGGTACGGTGGAAAATGTTTCCAGGCTGGTAAACCAAGTATATTAGCACTTATTGGTATATATGTAAGTTATGGTTTTATTATGGGTATTGGACTTGGAACAGGTTACCTTTCTCCTGTAAAAACTTTAATGCTCTGGTTCCAGGACAAAAAAGGTTTAGCAACAGGTCTTGCAGTTGCAGGTTTTGGTGCAGCAAAAGCCATTGCTTCTCCTATCATGCAGTCAATGCTTGATAACATGGGTCCAACTGGTATTTATAAAATGTTCTACATCCTTGCAATTGTATATTTTATAATGATGATGTTAGGTCATTTTATGCTTGCAAAACCTGAAGGATGGGTTGAACCTCAGAAAAAATCTAAAGAAGAAGGTATTATTGCAACTCTTAAAACAGAACCAATCGCATCTTACATTGGTATCTGGTTAATGTTCTATATCAACATTACTTGTGGTCTTGCAATCATTTCGCAGGAAAAGATGATTGTAAAATGCATTGGCCTTGGTGCTTATGCAGGTCTTATTTCTACAATTTCAGCTTTATTTAATGCAGGCGGACGTTTAGGTTTCTCTGCATGGGCAGATAAATTAAAAGACAGAAATACAATTTACAAATTAATCTTTACACTTTCTATTGTTTCAACATTAATCGTTTTGTTAACAAAAGGTATTGCAAACGGATACGGAAAAGTTGGATTAATTATTTTCGTACTTACATTAATTTTCATTGTAAATGCAGGATACGGTGGCGGATTCTCTAATGTTCCTACACTTCTCTCTGATCATTACGGAATGGGAAATATTTCTGCAATCCATGGAATTACACTTTCTGCATGGGCATTTGCAGGACTTACTGGTAACCAGATGGCTTCATTTATTGTAAATCATTCTGGAGAATTTATTGAAATTGCCGGTGTAAAAGCTAATCCAGTCGGATATCAGAATGTATTAATCGTAACAACTATTTTATATGCAGTTGCTATGTGTTTATGCTGTTTCCTTGTTAAACCAATGAAAAAGAATAAATAAAAATATATTCGAATAAAAAAGCGGATTGTTCAAATTAATTGGACAATCCGCTTTTTTTTATTTAAATAAAATTGATTATAAATTCTTTTTATTATTTTTTTCTTCTGTTATATCTGAAAGTAATACATAAATAATATAATTAGAATCATTTTCTCCAATTTTCCAGATATTTGATTTTACCCATAAAGATTTTTTTGTTATAAAATTCTTATTCTGTGTTACACAAACTTCTTCATTTCCAGATACTGATGCAATTCTTAAACAGCTGATATAAACATTATCTTTATCTTTTTTCAGGAAGTTCTGTAAATGTTTTCTAACATTTTTATTATCAGTTCCTTCAAGACCAAATAATTTTAAACATTTCTGATTATATCTGATTAATTCAATATCATCATTTTGTTCATTGAAACTTAAAATCGCTGCAGGTCCGGTAAGCTCTTCAAACATTTTACTTTCATTTGAATCAGGATTAAAAAAGTTATTTAAATCAAAAGAAGTTGTATTATTACGTTTTTTGTTTAATGTAGAAATTTCACTTGACTGCATGAGACTTATGAATTGTTTTTCATTAATAGGTCTTGAAAAAACAAATCCCTGGAATATATCACAACCGATGCTTTTTAAGAAAGTTACTTTTTCTTTAGTTTCAACACCTTCGGCTACAGTTAGTAAATCAAGGCTATGAGCCATTCTTACAATTGATGTAATAATATTTCCGCCTTTATCCATGTTTGTTTCATCACGAATAAATCCCATGTCTAATTTAAGAATATCAATTGGTAAATCTTTAAGAGTATTCAAAGAAGAATAACCGCTACCAAAATCATCCATTGCAATAAGATAGCCAAGTTCTTTTAATTTATTAATTCTATCAATTAAACCTGACTGTTCACTCATATATGCACTTTCTGTAATTTCAAAATGGATATACTCTGGTGAAACTTTATATTCATCACCTAAACGTTTAATTGCATATATTAAAGCATCTGATTCAAGACTTACACGAGAAATATTTACTGAAATTGGAACTGGCTTTATACCGCTGTCCAACCAGTGTTTTACATCAGAGAAAGCTTTCTGCCATATGATTTTATCTAATACACGGATAAATCCATTTTTTTCTGCAACCGGAATAAATACAGATGGTAATAAAATTGTACCGTCAGATTTTCTCCATCTACAAAGAGCTTCTGCTCCTACGAGTGTATCATTAGAAGCATTATATTGTGGCTGATAATAAAGAGTAAATTCATCATTATCAAGAGCATTCTGCATTTGAGAAGTTATAGTTGCTTCCTGATGCATTTTTTCTCTAAATTCTTTTGTAAATATTGTGTATGTATTTTGAATGGAAGATCTTTGTTTATCCATACATAATGTTGCACAATTTAATAAATACATTAAATCTTCATCTGGACTTAAAGAATAAGTAATACCAAATCTCATTGTAACAGGGATTTTCATTCCTAAAGATGAACAGTCAAAGAATTTACAGCTTCTTATTTTCTGAAGATTTTCTGGTGTATTTTCTAAAAATAAAGTAAAACCACCGCCACCTAATCTTCCACAAATTCCATCTGGTTCAACAAGTTGTCTCAATTGTTTTGCAACATAAGATAAAACAGTATCGCCCATTGTTGATCCATACAAATCGTTTACAATTTTAAATCTATTAATATCACCAGAACATAAAAGATATGATGTATCAGGATGTTTTGCAAATAATTCTTCTGCCTGTTGTAAAAAATAAGGTCTATTTGGTACACCAGTAAGCTTATCTATTCTTAAACGATTCTGCATTTCGTCCTGCATATAGTGGATACAATTATCTTTCATGTTATAGCCATAAGCTATACTTGTTGCCATTTCTTTACAACTCTTATATCCGCAGGAACCACAATTTATATTTCTTTTGCTTTCTGTAAATTTAAGCATTCCATCAAAAATTTCATTTAAAACATTTTCAGGAATTAAACAAGGCTGTTTATATCTGTTTTTATATGAACGCTTAAAATCATTTTCATCAAGGTCTTTAAATAAATTATTTAATTTCTGTTGATTTTCTTTATAATCAGCTGAATCTGCAAAAATTGATTTTGTTTCTCTATGTAATTTATTAAGATTTGAAACAATCTGAGCTGGATTATAATATCGCTTATCTACACCTGCACATTCATAACATCCATTTACACATGCTGTAACTTCAGAGAAAACCGGCTGATCATCCATATATTTATCATTTACAGAAAGACTAAGCATCTGGAATGTATTTGGAGATAAACCTGTAAGTTCCTGAATATAAGTATTAAACGGTAACAGATAATGCAATAATTCTCTATAGGAACCAGAAATAACTGTAAAAGCACCTACTCCGGCAGATTCTAAATCTGGTTTTGCATAATATCCTTCAAATCTTTCATATGAATTATTTGTTCTATCAATATAATTCATCATATGTTCAAAAGTAAGATTATAATCAATAATACCAAAAGTAGATTCTGATAAAAATTCATCTTTCGATGCGATACAAGGTCCAATATAAACAAATTTATTTTTATCTTTTAAATAATTTCTAGCATAAATTGCTGTACACATATTTGATGATTGTACAGGAATTAATTTTTTTCTTAAAAAAGGATAATATAATTCAATACTGTTTACTAAAGCCGGACAATTCGGTGAAATAAAAGCACGTTCACTAGAAGGAAGATTCTGTGAATTTTCAATATATTTCATAGTTGCCCATAAAGCAATTTCTGCACCATAAGATGCCATATAAATTTTTTGTAATCCAAGTGATTTTAAATAACCCAAGATTTTAGGAGCTTTATCACCATATACCATATAAAATGATGGTGAAACGACTGCAGATATAGGTTCCCCTCTTTCCAAGGCAATAAAAAATTCATCTGCATCATCTGAAAAATGTCTGGCATTATGAGTACAAGAACTTATACACTTACCACAATGATTACATTTATATGCATCTACCTGCACAAAAGTTTTTCCATCTTTTACGACAGAAATATTTGCACTAAGTATATTACAAAGAGAAATACATTTATTACATGCTATACAGTTTGAATCAGTATAGATTAAACCATTATTAAATCTAGCCATAATTTATATTAATATTGTATTACGTTATTCAAATATTGCAAGAATAAAAGACATATTTAACTGCATATAATTTAACTGTTCTCCATAACCTGAAAGACAAATAAAATTATTATAATTTTTAGTCAAAAAGTCTTTATACTGCTCAATTTTATCTTCTTTTTCTAACAGTTTAATTCTATTAATACAATCAATTGCTATTACAAACGATGGATTAGAAACCTGTGATTTAGTTTTTTCAATAGTTTCATTCCATACTTGTTCTATATCTCTTTGCTCCATTAAAGCAATTTTAGTTTGATTATAAATCTGAGAATAGTAAGAAATAGAATTATCTGGATTTACTTTATCAACTTCTGTATTAAAATATTCGTTTCCAATGACTCTTGTAATCGGCTGGTTATTAATAACTGATGATAATTTATCTACATTAACACCTAATGCTTCTGCCATTGCCTGAGCCGCAGGTTTATTATTATATTCATAAACAGTTCGATTTTCACAATCAACATCGGTAGCAATAAACAATTCATTTTTTGGCTTAAAAATATTTTCTTTATATAAACAGATGCGTCCATTCAGATTATGAATTAAAACAAAAACACAGGTATTTTTATAGATTTCTCCATTTAATCCAACAATTGTTTTATCATCTTCATCATCTTCTGTATTACCGGAAGTTCCACCAAAAATCGGAATATCCATTCCTTTAAAAGCTTCTGTTAATGTATCTAATACTAATTCTTCACCTTTAGAAAAAGCAGTTGTAAATTCAAGACAGCATGTATTTGAACATACAGATAATGATGCAACAGCTTCTCTTGCATGTCTTATATAATTTGATGGATGACGATCTACTTCAAAAAGGCAGCCAGCTACACATTCAATTCCAGAAAAAATTACAAATGCACAAAATCCTTTTTTCAAACAACATTTATTAGTTAATTTTAAATAACTTGTTGAACCAATCGATGTTGCTTCTGGATAATGTTTTTTTAAATTTTCAGCGTGATACCAGAAAGTTTCTACATCTGATGTAAATATGATTAATTTAGGAGAAACTCCTTCATTATCAATCTGTTCACAAACATCTTTAAAAGCGTCTTTATAATTTTTCTTACTTGAAAATGCAACTAACGTTCTATTCATTGTTCTCCAAATATAGATTGTAAAACAAAAGTCGTTAAAAGACCATCAAAAACATAAGAAATATAAAATTTATTTTCTATTTCTTCTACCTGTATAGCAAGCATATCCTTTATGATTTTGTCTCCATCATAATATTCAAAGCCTACCATATTTGTATTATTATCCAATTCTTCCTGGAAAATATAAAAATTAATTGAATCTGGGAATGTATTTAAATTATAATCCGGATATACAGAATCTTCAAAATCATTATTATTAGTATTTGGGCTTCTTAATTTAGTATAATTTTCTGATTTTAAGATTGATGCAGCTAAAAATGCCTTAATAGTATCCATTTTAGTTTTTGGATTTTTCTTATCTAGTGATTTGGCATTTTCTTTATTTACAAAAATATATTCTCCGAATTCACTCCATTTAATATCCTGAATATATTCATTTACTATATTCAAAATAATATCCATGGCCTGTTCATCAGAAATATCATCTGGATTTTGAAGATTTTCTGTACCTGTCTGTTCTTCTGGATTTTCAAGATAATCACCGTCAATTATCCATTCTACAGAATTATCAATATTTTCATCTGAAAGATAATTAATTTCTGAATCTGTTTCAAAGTTCAAATAATCCCAAGCAGGTTTTGCTTTATTCTTAACAGAATTTTTCTTTACAAAAGTTGATAAATCCTGTGAATAACCTTTTTCATCTACAACCTTGCAGTCTTTTTTGCATCCACGGAATGTATCTTTACCAATGTTCTTAAAATCCCATAAAAATATACTTTCAAGATTTTTACAGTTTTTACAAACACCGTTAGAAATGCTTTCATCTAAAAAACTTCCAAAGTAAACCCAGTATAAATTTTCATGATTTGCAAAACAATTATCTGGTAAAAAATTAAAATCTTTTGAATAATGAGATGCACTTATATCTACACAAAAGTATTTATTCTTACCGTCATTTAACTGTTCACGTATATCATAAAAAACTTCTGGAGTCTGTGTTCCATCAAAGTAGATATATTCGAAACATCCTGAAAATTTAATATCACTGTCATTATCAAATAAATAATGAATCTGTTCTATCATTCCAGTTTTAAAATATTCCTGATCAACTTTTGAAAAATCAAAATCATCTTCAAAAATAATAGAATAATCTAAACCAGGCATTAAGGAACTCAAAGTTGATTCTAGATTTTCTGGCGAAACTTTTAATTCCTGATATAAAGAATGAGCTGCAAATAAATTAAAAGATAAACTAATTAACAATGAAATTAAAATCAGAAGTTTTTTCATTTTATCTCCAAAATTATTTAATTAATTCAACTGCTTTTTCTATTGTACAAGATGCAAACATTTCTCTTGTTGAAAGATTTTTTAATGTAAATGTATTATCTTTTACATCCTGTTCTGAAATTAAAATTCCCCAAGGAATTGTTTTAGCTTCAGTTAAATTATACTGCTGATTCATCTTTTTTGCATCTGGAAAAACTTCTACATTAATATGATTTTCCCGTAACTGTGATGCAACTTTCTGATAATATACAGAATGTTTCCGTTGCCGAAAGTAATGCTCATATCATTGATGGAACCGGGTACTGCATCTGTGTGCAGGGTGCCGCCTTTGAAAGGTTTACCGGGGCCGGCTTCGGAAAGCGCATATAGGATGGCATCCGGAGTACTGCTGCCGGCTTCTGTTATTTTGCCGCTCATCACAAGTTCAAATGAGCCGCCGTTTATGACGTAATTCACGTCTGCCTGCAGGCTATCCTTGAAATTCCTGAACTTCGCGTTGTTGACGATGCCTACGCCAAGGATAATGAAGAATGCAAGCAGTATGGCCAGGGCAGCTGCAAACCAGGGCAGTATCGATCTGTCTCTTTTTTTTATTCTCCCTTTATTCGAAGTCTTTTTTATCGTGCCCACCGTCTTGCCTCCTTGCCTTGAGACCTTTTTCACAGCTGCTTTTCAGCACATTATTTCATATCCGCCTTTATTTTGCAAACCCATTGGATTAGAATGGTGGAG
>CALAUH010000050.1 GCA_937892225.1 uncultured Treponema sp. | reverse complement strand
TTCGATTTTAAGTGATTCTGAGCAAAAAAGAATTGGAATAGATAAACAATATTCTTTTAATTCAAAAAAAGATTTTATTGTAGTTAATCTTGGTACAAATGATGAAAATGCTTTTAATCAGCCGCCGTTTAATAATAAAAAATTAACAGTTGAAAAAGACAGCCCTGTTGTGATTCAAAATATTTATGATTTTTTAGTTATGATTAGAAAACATAATAAAGATTCAAAAATCATCTGGTGTTATGGAATGATAAAACTAAAAATTGTTCCAGAACTTATAAAAAAGGCAGTAAAAAAGTATAAGAAAGATACAGGTGATGATAAAGTCTTTTTATTAGAATTTGAACCTCTTGAAAAACTTGAAAAGAAAAATGAAGAAAAAGGAAGCCGCGGTCATCCCGGGTTAAAGACACATATAAAGGCTGCAGAAAAACTGGCAGATTTTATTCAGAAAAATAAATAAAAAAAAATGGACTGTTATAAAAACAGTCCATTTTTTTTGCTGAAAGCAGATTCTAAAACTTATTTTTCGTTTACAGAATCAGGTGTTCCAGAAATAAGTCTTACCTGATCGATTAAGAATTTTCCTTCGTCAGCTTTTCCGTTCTGGAATAAATAAAGTTTTGTTGTTGCTTTCTGATCTTTGAATTTAGAGATGTCGAATACCATTGTGTGTACTCCTGGTGGACAACGTAAAGCATCAGAAATGTTTACAGTTGTACCTTTATCTCCTGTAGCTTCTGTTGAAACGCTAAGATAAAGATCGAATGCGTTTGGATTGTTAACTTTAATAACAAGGCAACTGTTTCCAGACCAGTCTGTTTTAGAAAGAACTGAACATTCATATCCAGCTTTTCCATTTTCTTCAATAGCTGTAAATTCACAAGCTAAAGATTTTTTACCATCCCACTTCCATTTTTTAGAAGCAGCTACTTTTGTAGCAGATGTGCCAGCAGTTGCTGACCAGTTTACATCGTGTTCAAAATTTTCGATGATTGTTGATTCTCCAGCTGGAACAACCATTTCTTCCCAGCCTTCAATAGGTTCTACTTTTGTTGATCCACAGCTTGCTAATGCGAGCACAGCTGCAATTGTTGTTAAAACAGCAACTAATTTCTTCATGTTTTACTCCTGTAAAAAATAATTTAGTAACTTTAGTATAACACCTTTTGTAATAAAAGACAAAAAAATAATTTAAAAGTTACAATTTTTTTATTTTTTTTTTTAATAAAATAATATAAAATTATGTTATGGACATGAATAAATTACGTGCTGCTGCATATCAAAATAATCAAAACAATCAAAATAACCAAAATGATAAAAATAATTTAAATACTAATCAAGAATTAAATAAAGCTACTGAATATTTAAAAACAGGCGGACTTATTAAAGTTCCTGTTGAAAAAAAAGAAGATAACGGTAACGACAGTATATATAGAAGAGTAGCTAAATTTTTATTATTAATCGGAGAAGATGAAGCTGCAAAAGTATTGCCACATCTTTCAGAACAGCAGATAGAAAAAATCGTTCCAGAAATAGCATCTATTCGCAGTGTAGATAAAGATGAAGCAGAAGTTATTTTAGCAGAATTTAATTCACTTTTAGATAAATCAAGACAGATGGGCGGAGTAGATACTGCCAGAGAAATGCTTGTAAAAGCGTATGGTAAAGAAAAAGCAGAAATAATGCTTCAAAAATCTGTAGTAAACGAAGGAAAACAGCCTTTTGATTATTTATATGATGCAGAAAGTGACAGAATTTATTTATTAATAAAAGATGAAAATCCTGGCGTACAAACTATGGTTTTATCTCATTTGCCACCTAAAAAAGCTGCTGAAGTTATAAATAAGATGAAAGAGGATGAAAAAAAAGAAATAGTATTACGAATGGCAAAAATGGAACCTATAAGTCCTTCAATTTTAGTTAAAGTTGATAAAGCCATGAGAGAAAAATCCTTAAAACAGTCTACAGAAAAAGCAGAAGTTATTGACGGAAAAAATGCACTTGCTCAAATATTAAAACGAATGGATCCTGGTAATGAAAAAAATATTATTTCTTATCTTTCGGATGCAAATCCTGAATTAGGAGAAGAATTAAGAAGTAAACTGTTTACTATGGAAGATGTTTTGGATTGTGATGACAGATTCCTTCAGGAAAAATTACGTGAATTGACAGAAGTAGATATTGCATATTTAATCGCCGGAAAAACAGATGATTTTAGAAATAAAATTTTAAGTAACATTTCGCAGGGTAGAAAAGTAGAAGTTCTTGATCAGGAAGAAATTTTGAAACCAATGCGCAAAAATGATTGCGAAAGAATTACATCAGAATTTTTTGCCGTTCTTCGACGTGCATATGAAGAAGGTCGTCTTATCATAAATAATCGTGATGACATTTTAGTATAAGAAGGAATAAAAATGGATAACAAGAAAGAAACAGAAAGAGCAGAACTCCATAGAACTATCTGGGGAATTGCCAACGATCTCCGTGGCAGCGTAGACGGATGGGACTTTAAACAGTATGTGCTTGGAATGCTTTTTTACAGATATATTTCAGAAAACCTTAGAAACTATATTAATAAAGGCGAAATCGAAGCTGAAAAAAAAGATTTTGACTATGCAGTACTTTCTGATGAAGAAGCCGCACCTGTCAAAGACGATATTGTAAAAGAAAAAGGCTTCTTTATCCTTCCATCACAGTTATTTGGTAATGTGCTGGAAAAAGCTACTAAAGACAATACAGACTTAAACGAAAAATTAGAAAAAATCTTTAAGGAAATTGAAGGTTCAGCAATCGGAACAGAAAGCGAAGACGACTTCAAAGGTCTTTTTGATGATATCGATGTAAACTCGAACAAACTTGGTCCAACTGTTACAAAACGAAACGAAATGCTCGTAAAACTTATGAACGGAATTGCAAGCATGAATCTTGGAAACGGTGATTATTCTGATAACTCAATTGATGCCTTCGGCGATGCTTACGAATACCTTATGGGTATGTATGCTTCAAATGCCGGAAAGAGTGGAGGGGAATACTATACTCCTCAGGAAGTTTCAGAACTTCTTACAAAAATCACATTGGTAGGAAAAAAGACAGTAAACAAAGTTTACGATCCAGCCTGTGGTTCAGGTTCACTTCTTTTGAACTTTGCAAAAATCCTTGGTCCTGATAATGTACGCCTCGGATTCTATGGACAGGAAATCAACATCACCACTTACAATCTTTGCCGTATCAACATGTTCCTGCACGATGTAAGTTATGACAAATTCAATATTAAACTCGGCGATACACTGATGGATCCTAAACACTGGGATGATGAGCCGTTTGAAGCAATCGTTTCTAATCCACCATATTCAATTAAATGGGAAGGAGACGACAATCCAATCCTCATAAATGACCAGCGATTCAGTCCGGCCGGTGTTCTTGCTCCAAAAGGAAAAGCTGACCTTGCCTTTATCATGCATTCTTTAAGCTGGCTTGCAACTAACGGAACTGCAGCAATCGTTTGTTTCCCTGGAATCATGTATCGAGGTGGTGCAGAACAGAAGATCCGTAAATATCTTATTGATAACAACTACATTGATTGTATTATTCAGCTTCCTGCTAATTTGTTTTTTGGAACTAGTATTGCCACTTGTATCATGGTTTTGAAGAAATCGAAAAAGGATAATGCGACATTGTTTATTAACGCCT
>CALAUH010000049.1 GCA_937892225.1 uncultured Treponema sp. | reverse complement strand
GTACTTGTGTAACAGGTGATTCAGTAACATTACTCGACATCAACAACACAGTTCCTGCTGATTTGTACAATGATGAAATCAAAGGCAAATTCAAATACGATTATAAACTTAATGATACATTCATGGGATTCCACTGTGGAAATACACCATTCTGTCACTTGGCAAAAGAAAGCAAACCAGCTGTTAAATATCAGTTGATTCAGCATCGTCTTCTTGAACCAAAAGGAAGCGAACCAGACTTTACACGTGGTACACTCGAAGGTGACCTCGCTGCTGGACAGATTACATTCTTCCGTTTACAGACAGGTGCAGATACTAAACTCAAAGCATACATTGCTCAGGGTGAAGTTCTCCCAGTTGCTACACGTTCATTCGGTGGTATCGGTATTTTCGCTATTCCAGAAATGGGACGTTTCTACCGCCACGTATTAGTTCAGAAACAGTATCCACATCACGGAGCTGTAGCATTCGGACACGTTGGTAAAGCATTATGGACAATCTTCCAGTATCTTGGAATTGAAGATGTTGCTTATAACCAGCCAGCTGGAGTTTTATATCCAACAGAAAATCCTTTTAACTAAATAAATTATATTTATTAAGTGAAAAAGACCTTGTTTTTTTATAAAACAAGGTCTTTTTTTTATCTAAAAAATAAAAAAAATTTTTCAAATTCGTTCTTATAGTTTATAATAATATAGATAATACTTTTGAAAAGTTATTTTTTCTGGAGAAAAGTATATGAATATGCAGAAACAACAGAATATGCAGGGTATGCAGCAGAAAACTGTAAAAATGCCTAAAGCAAAAAAACCGAAGAAAAAACTGGTTGTTATTTTAATAATTATTATTGTTCTCTTGCTTTTATGTGGTGGCGGATATTATTTCTGCAGAAAAAAGAATATTACTTTTGATAAAGTTAAAACTTCTGTAACTCAAGTTTTTACTAAATCAAAAAAGAATAATAAATCAGTAAAAGCAAAAACTGATAAAGTAAAAACAGAAAAAAATCCAGTAAAAACTGTTAATTATACAACTTATAACTGGTGTTCATTGAATTTACGGGCAACTCCTGGTGGAAAAAAAATTTATGCTTTAAATAAAAATTCTTTACTTTTTGTAGAAGAAGAAAATGAAAAAGCCGGCTGGTTAAAAGTAAAAGTTGCAGATAAAGAAGGATATATATCATTAAAATATACAAATGATAAACATGGATTTTTAAGAGGTTCATTTAAAACAGATAATCTTACAAAACAGTGTAAAAAATTAATCCGTGAATGTTTTACACAAGATGAACAAAAAATCTTAAATCAATATGAATTTAGATATATGCCGGACTGGATTGCAAATATGGGTGCAGGTAGAGGCGTTGCTTTAAAAGGTTTGTATTGTTCAGAACCAAAAGTAATTTATTTTAAAGATTCGACTTTTTCAACAGCAAAGTCACATGATGAAATTATTTTACATGAATTGTGTCATGCAATAACACCGGAAGTTTATGGATATAATTCTCCATTTGCAAATAGATTAAAAGTTGCTGCTTATAAAGCAGGTATTAAAAAAGTACAAATTCATTTAAGTAAAAATGAACTTGCAACTGTTCATACAGGATTATAAAATTTACAAGGAAAAAATATGAGCAAGAAAGGGAATGTACAAACAAACTATGTTCAGATGTTAAGAACAAGAACTTTAAGATTAATTATTCTTATTGTTTTGGTATTAATACCAGTTTTAGCAATTATGGAATTAAAAAAAGGTGATAGAACAAACTTTTTAGTAGAGATTTGTTTTGAATTACCAATATTAATTTCTTTTATTTTATTATGTTGTAATAAATATAAAGCATCATCAGCATTGGTGGTACTTTCTGCTTTTGTAATGATGTCTATGATGTCATTGATTGTAAAAGAAACCGGACCAATTTTATTTTATAGAAATTCAACATATCATGTTTTAGCAATATCAATGGCTATTTTGTTTATGCCAGGTATTGGACTTCTTGTTTTTGGTATTTTCCTTTTTATTGGTGTTCAAGTTATATTTGGATTTTTCTTTTTAATACCAGCTGGATTTGAAAAAAATTCTGTCATCATTATGATGATAATGGCTATAAGTATTTTCTCATTGATATCTCTTTTACTTCTGGAACATTCTATTATTGCAAGAAAACAGTCTACTCAATTACAAAGAGAAACTAGTCGTTCACAAGATCAGTTGCAGCATCTTTCTGGATTTATGAAAGGTGCTACAGATAACTTTACAGCTATTAGTAATTTGGCTGATGAAGTTACAACTGTAAAATTGCTTGTTGAAGAATCTGTTCGTTCTATGTCGAGTATTGAAAATTTAACAATGGACGTTGATGAAGGAGCAAAAGTTTCTATTAAAGCTGTTACTGAAATTGGAGATAATATTGCTAATTTGAATGACAGTATTAAAGAAATGGTTTCTTCTCAAAGACAGTCTTCTTCTGCAACAACAAGTATGGTAAAAAATATTGATGATGTAACAGAATCTACAGAAAAAGAAAGAACAGCATTACATTCTTTGGAACAGACTTCAAATAAAGGTCGTAAATCTTTGAATTTGCTTTTGCAGAATATTGCAATGGTAGAAGACAGTGTAAGTAATATTCAGAGAACTCTTTCAAAAATCCAGTTAATTTCAAGTCGAACAAATCTTCTTGCTATGAATGCGGCAATCGAAGCCAGTCATGCAGGTGAAGCAGGAAAAGGATTTGCGGTAGTTGCTCAGGAAATTCGAAAGTTAGCAGATAGTTCAACAAAGAGTTCTCATGATATTGATAATCTTTTGGAAAATGTTTCAAAATGTGTATATGAAGTAACAAGTCAGAGTGCAATAACTCGAGATGCATTTGATGAAATTTTAATTAAAGTTAAAACTTCTGTTCAATCAATTGAAACAATTGCTAATTCTACATCACAAATTAATGATTCTGGACATCAGTTGCTTGATGCAATGAAAATTATCGAAAAACGTGCAGATGTTATTCGAGAAGGTGGTATGATAATTGACGTTGCACATAGTGATCTTGAAAAGACACAAAAAGATCTGGTTAAGTCATTGGCATCGTTAAAAGAAGATTCTGATAATATTAGAATTAAAAATGATACTGTATTAAAAGAACTTAAGAAAATTATGGAAATTAGTGATACAGGAAGAACTCAGGCAGAGGAATTAAAACGTATTTCTAAAGTTTAATTAAGTTTTACAACAGAAATATTTCCAGATTCAGATTCTAATAAAATTTTTGAAATATTATAATCATTAAGACCGGTAATTTCATTTTTGATTTTACCGGTTTTTGCTTTTGTTTCAATATTCCAATTTAAAGATGATAATAAAGAAAGATTAATAATACCCGAATCTGTTTGGATTGTACTTAATCCTAATGGATTTGTATTTAATTGTATAAAATTTGTTGCAGTATTAGAAAAAATATCAAAAAAATCAAATGAATTGTTTACAAAAAAAAGTTTTCCATCTTGTATATTAATTTTAAAGAAAGATGATTTTGTTTCTTTAATAACTAATTCTGTAGATTTTGAAGATACATATATTGATTCAGTAATAGAAATTGTATTTATAGAGATATTTCCATCTTTATTTGTTATGCTTAAATTTTGTAAATTATTAGAAGAAGGAATATAGATATAAATAGAACAGTTTTCACCTTTGTTTAATTTTTTGTTGTTTGATATTGTTAATGTGTTTTTTTCAATTTTATAGGCTGGAACTTTTTTAAGGTTATTAGAATAAATTTCTATTAAAATATCTTTGCTGTTATATTCATTTATAAAAATGTTTTCAGAAGTTAAAAGAAGATTTATATCACTAAAATTATTTGTTTTTATAACTTCTTTTTTGATTAAATTTACTTGTTTATTTTTTGTATTTTGAGAAAAAACTGGAAATAAATGTAATAAAATTAAAACAATAGATATATATTTCTTCATGTTTTAAATTATATAAATAAATTAAAATGATTCAAGAATGAATTAGTTGAAAGAAAAGTATATTTTGTTATAATCATCTTATGAAGAATACAAGAAACAATGAATTAGCAGTTTGTGGATTTGCTACTGTAAAAAAATTAGAAAAAAATCATCCGGAAAAAATAAGAAGACTTTTTTTTACAGAAGAAAAAGCACCTATGTTTGGTGGATTATGTAAAAAACTTGCTAAAAATCATGGCATTTATAATTTAAAACCTGCATCAGATTTAGAAAAATTAAGTGGAACAGTTCATCATCAGGGAGTTGTTGCAATGATAGAATCTCCAGAAGTTGAACCGTTAGATTCCAGTATTACAGATAGTTGGATTGAAAAAAAAGAAAATGCAATTTTATTAGACAGAATTGGAAATGCAAATAATTTTGGTGCAATAGTCCGTTCTGCTGCATTTTTTGGAATAAAAAACATTATTATACCAAATGATGAAGCACAGACTTCAATAACAACATCAAGTTATCGAATAGCTGAAGGTGGAATGGAATATGTAAATATTTATTCTGTAAATTCAAGCGTACGTTTACTGGAAGCATTAAAAGGTAAAATGATTAGAATTGGAACTGATTTAAATGCAAAAAAATTAGTTTCTGAATTAGAAAATGCTGGAAAAGAAAAACCTTTTTTAATCATCCTTGGAAATGAAGAAACAGGAATTAGTGAAGAAATAAGAAATAATTGTGATGAATTAGTAATTATTCCATGGGGTGGAATGAAAAATGGACAAAAAGAAAGCCTGGTTGACAGTTTAAATGTGGCCCAGGCTTCTTCAATTATTTTTTATGAATTAACTAAAAACTAAACTTTAAATTTATCAACATCATTATTGATTTTTGTAATAGCCTTACTTAAGGTTTCAGAAATTAAAGTAAGATTTTCTGTGTTTGATGTAATAAAGTTTGTTCCGCTATTAATCTGTTCAATTGTCTGTTTAATATTAGTCATTGTCTCTTTAATTGTATTTGCATCGTTCAAAATTGATTCACCATCACGAGACATGTTTCTTGATGCATTTCTTACAGTTGAAGTATTATCGTTCATGTTTCGTAAAGCATCAAGGATTTGTTTAGAACCAATATCCTGTTCCTGCATTGCATCATGAATCTGTTTTAATAAAGAACCAGTAAGATTGATTTTTTCAGATACATTACTGAAAGAAACTTCTGATTCAGAAGCAGCATGAACTACACTGTCAATGTTATTTTGAATTTCTGTAAGTTCATTGCTCATTTTTTTAGACTGTTCACCAGAGTTTTCAGCAAGACGTCTGATTTCATCGGCAACTACAGAGAAACCTTGTCCTGCAACACCGGCATGTGCAGCTTCAATTGCAGCGTTCATAGCAAGCATGTTTGTCTGACTGGCAATATTTCGTACGATTGTATTTGCTTCGAGCATGGCAGCAGACTGTTCAGAAATCTTTTGAATTAAAACGTTTACAATTGTATTTTTGTTAATACCGTTGATTGCATTTTCCTGTAATTGAGAGAATTCATTTACTAACTGAATAACTGATTTATCTACAGAAGAAATGTTACCAATCATCTGTTCTACGGCGGCAGAAGCTTCTGTTACAGATGCAGCCTGATTTTGAATAAGATTATCAAATGATTCAATATCATTTGAAATTGAAGTGATTGTTTTAGTAGAGTTTTCAACACTTTCTGTTTGAGTTTTAACTTCTTTATTTACAAAAGCAATGTTTGTAGACATTTGATTCATTGTAGAAGTTGTAGTATTAATTTCTGTAGTTAAGTTATTACCGGCATTTGTAAGATTTTGTTCAGAATCCTTAATTGTAGTCATGATTGAATGGAATTTTGAAAGGAAAACGTTTACAGCGCGTAATAACTGACCCATTTCATCACGAGATTTAGTCTTAAGTCTGACAGTCAAATCTGCATCACCAGTACCTAAAGTTGTAACGATTTTTGTTACTTTTCTGATACGGAATGTAATACTTGTAATAAGGATGAATACAATAATTACAATTCCTAAACCGATGATTGCACCTAAAGCAGAAACTACAATCTGTGTATTTTTAGTAGTTACATGAACCTGTTCATCATTTACGATATAACCGATAGTACAATTTAATTGTTCAATAGGACAAACAATTGCAACTTTATTTGTATCATCAATAATTGTTTCGATACAATCATAATCTTTACCGTTTTCTTTTGCAGATTTTGCGGCAATAGCTACATCATGATAAATATCAAGAGTTTGAGAAATTAAATCTGGATTATTATGTGCAATAATTTTGTTATTTCTGTCTGTTAAGAAGAAGAATCCTGTATCACCAATTTTCCATGATGCAATTTCTGCGGAAACTTTTTCCATATTTAAAAGACCAACGAAGTAACCAATGATTTTGTTATTAGAAGAACGTGCAGAACGAACAATTGGAATATAGTTGATATTTTTTCCTTTAACATTGTCAATTTTTCCAACATAAGAAATTTGTTCTTCATAAGTCATAATTCTGTGGAAATCCTGACTCATATATTCCTGTGGTTTACTTACAGTTCCATCATCATGATAGCCGGTTCCATCGGGAGTTACAAAAAATACGTCAATAAAATCAGGGTTTCTATAATTTTTATGAGATTGAATCCATTTAATAGTGCCTTTTGTATCACCAAGTTTTACGATATCATTTTCTGTATAATTTTTAAGATCGTTTAAATAGATATCCATCCATTTATTAATTTCGTCAGAACTTCTTAAAAGTAATTGGCCTGCCATTTCATAATATGTATTTTTGGTATTTGCCCTGATTACCTGTGATGAAGCATAAACAAGAAATGCCATTGCTCCAAGAATAATAAAAAGAACTAAAAATCCGTATTTAGCTGCTAAACTAGTTTTTCCCTTCATAAAGTGCCACCTAATTTAATTACGATATTACTTTTTGAACATTTATACTATTATATTGTACTTTATAAAGTTAGAAATTTCAAACTTTAAGAAAAAAAAGAGTTAAAAAAGAATTTTGATGATGATAAAAATTTTAAAAAATATTAAACTTATAAAAAGAGGTTGAGAATGAAAAAGAATATAATCATCATAAGTTTATTGTTTTTAGCATTTAATTTATCTGCATTGTCTAAATATAAAATCAAAGTAAAGGACATTTTACAAATCAAACATAACGGACAGACATATAACGTTTCTGATAATACAAGCTTTTCTTTTGATTCAGAAGAATTTGATTTATTTTTCAGCAGATTAAAGAAAGAACAGGCAGTCAGTATTTATGCATCTACAACATATTCAGTAGATCCAATTCCATATTATACAGGAAACTTTCCAGTAGATTCTTCAAAAACAATTTTTGCACCTGGTGGAGGACTTGCAGAATATCCGTTGAATCCAGAAGAAGGATATTCTCTTTCTGTTATAAATTTTTTTAATGGATTTCATTATATTTATGATGAAAGAAGAATTAATACAAAAGAAGGCGCTTTACTTCCAGTAAGAAAAATTACAGATGCAACTGGAGAATATACAAACCGTATTTATTTAACATTTTTTATTGATTTTGATAATAACTCGATTATAGAAGAAAATGAAATCTGGAATATTGATATAACTTTTACAAATAAATATGGAAAAGATTTTTCTGAAAATAACCGTGCCTATGTTTCTTCAATGGGATATTCAGTTTTAACAGGTGATTATGATGAAAAAGAATTTATTTGTTATGAATTACACTCAACTTCAAATTTAAATTCTTTTTATAAAGCAGAAAAAGTTTCTTTTATTAATAGACCACCAGAGTATTATATAAAATGGGCAAAACCTGATGAAGTTTTTAGTAAAGAAATAGAATATGTTATATTACTTCCAAAGAATTATACTTTTGTAAATAATCCGTTCAGAATAAAAGGTGATAAAACATTGTATTTTGAAATAAAAGAAATTCCAGAAGATGAAGAAAAATGGTGTCCTATTCGTACAATAAGTGTATCAAAAGATAAACCATTAAGTTCCATAAAACTTTATTTAGACGGAAAAATAATTGATGTTCTAAATTGTATATTTAAATATTGATTTTAAATTTTATTTAGAAGAATATTTGTCTGACATGTCGGAAATCATGAGTTCGATGGAAGAGCGGACTTCAGAAGGAATAGAATCGATTTTGTGAATTAATTCACTATGTTTATAAAGATTGTCTATTTCAGATTTTTGAGAATGTTTTCCAGTAACTAAATATTCAACATTAGTTTCAAGTTTTTGAGCAATTCTTACAGCAGTATCAGCAGAAGGATAAGTATCGTTTTTTAATCCTTTTGAAATTGTAGAAGGATCAATATTTGCAATTGAGGCTATTTCTTTTTTATTAATTCCTTTATTTTCACAAAGTTCTTCAACTCTTTGCCAGAAACTCATACTTAAAAAGTACGAAATTTTTCAAATTTAGTACAAATATATTGAATATTTTCATTAAATATGTGTTATAATTGAACATAGTCAATTAATTCGACGTATAATGGGAAAATTTTCACATTTTCTTATACGTTCATTTGGTGGTAACTATGTCACTTACTCAAGAACAATATGAAAACAAAATCAAAGAATTAGAAAAAGAGATTGCAGAATTAAAAAAACGCCAGACTGTTCAGATGAAACGTCAGCAGTACGGTCTTACATGGATTGATGTCCCTGAAGCTTTTGATAAAGAAAGTGAAAATAAAATACCAGTTTTAGAAGAAGTAAAAGACAAAGCTATTTCCAATAATGATGGAAAACCAACTCACATTTTAATTGAAGGTGATAATTACCACGCATTGCAATGTCTGAATTATACCCATAAAGGAAAGGTAGACGTGATTTATATTGATCCGCCTTATAATACGGGAAGTGATGGTTTTAGATATAAAGATGCAAGATATATATTAGAATATCCAGATGGAACAGAGATACCGAAAGAACATCCATTAAGACATAGTTATTGGCTTTCATTTATGGAAAAAAGATTAAAAATGGCTAAAAGTTTATTAACAGAAGATGGTGTTTTATTTATTAGTATTGATGAAAATGAACAATGTAATTTACAGAGTCTTTGTGAAAAAATTTTTCCTAACAAAGTAGAAATGTTCGTTTGGAGAAAAAGTGGTATTGGACGTGATGGAAAAATGAAAAATACTACAACGTTTCGAATTGATCATGAATATATTATTGTTTGTTATAAGAATTTGAAATTTTTAAATAAATCTTTTGAAGTACCACAATTTGAAAATAATTATTCAAATCCTGATAACGATCCACGCGGACCTTATAAAGCAGGGAGTATTTCAAATAAAGAAGAAGCTTCAAACCCAAACCATCCAAATTATTATACAGTTGTTTCTCCATCTGGAAAAAGTTTTACAAGACAATTTAATTTTTCAAAAGAAGAATTTGATATTTTGAATAATGATAATAGAATTTATTGGGGAAAAAATGGAGATGCTGTTCCAGCTTCAAAAATATTTGTTAATGAAAAAAGAGAAGTAACAACTTCATCGATTATAGATAATAAGGAAAGTACTACAACAGCTGGTTCTAAAGAACTTGAAGATATAATGGATAATGAAGATATAGGTTCTTTAATGAGACCAAAACCTACTTCATTGATTATGAAATTAATTCATATAGGAAGTAAAAAGAATTCTACAGTATTAGATTTCTTCGCTGGTAGCGGCACCACCCTTCACGCTACAATGAAACTAAATGCCGAAGATGGCGGAAACCGTCAGTGTATTCTTGTGCAGTTAAACGAAAACAATATTTGTGAAGAAGTAACCTACGAACGAAACAAACGAGTAATCCAAGGCTACACAAACTCAAAAGGTGAACAAGTTCCTGGCCTTGGTAATTCTCTAAAATATTACAAAACCGCCTTTGTTGGAAATCACGATGCTAGTAATGCTACTGATGATGACTGTGTAACTCTTGCAAAAAAAGCGGGATGTCTTCTTTCTATTGGTGAAAATACTTTAGATGAAATTCAATCAACAGATTTCTTTCAGATTTATGAAGATAAAAATTCAAAGCTTTCCACTGCAATCTATTTTACAGAAGAACTTTCCCATTTTGATGAATTTGTAGAGAGCGTCAAAAAAGTTGCTTCAAATCATAAAACTGTAATTGTTTATACCTTTAGCTGGAGTTCTTGTGAAGATTTTATCTATGAATTTGAAGGTATTCCTAATGTAGAAATTAAGGCAATTCCACAGCCTATTTTGGAAATTTACAAATCAATTTATCAGAAATAATCAGAGGAAAATATGCAGCCATTAAATTTTCAGAAAAAAGCAATAGATGAACTTGTAGCAACATTCAAAAAATTATGGAATCAACCTCAATCACAAATTCCTTTAGTTTTTAAAAGTCCAACAGGTTCTGGTAAGACATTTATGACATCAGCATTTATTAATGAAATGGTTGAACAAGCAGATTGGAATAACGATGTTTGCTGGATTTGGATTACTTTTAGCGATGATCTTGCAATGCAAAGTCGCGACAAGTTTGGGGTTTATTTTAAGCAAAACTTAAAAAATCAATTACTTACAGTTCAGGACTTTAATTCTGGAGTATTAAAAACGAATGATGTTCTGTTTTTGAACTGGCAGAAGCTTGTAAGTAAAAAAGCAGAAGATAGAGTTTTACGTCGTTCTGATGATTTAGACTTAGCAAAAGAATCTGGTTATTATTTCGAAGATGTAATTGAAGCTACACATAAAGAAGGAAGAACTATAATTCTTGTGGTTGATGAAAGTCATAAAAATATGACAGAAGCAGCACAACAAATTGTAATTGATCCAATCAATCCAAAAATTATTTTAAAAGTAAGTGCAACTCCAAAAGAAATACCTTCTGTTGATGATATTGAAGATTTAAAAGCTGGTTATGTAAAAGTAAAACAAACAGATGTTGTTGAAGAAGGTTTAATCAAAGAAAAGATTGTATGCCAGGCTAGTGATGATATTAAAAAACTCGGTGACACAGATTTAGATGAAACTTTAATAATGCTTGCTATGAACAAAAAACAGGAACTTCAAAATCAGTTTGCAAAGTTGAATAAGAATGTAAATCCTTTAGTTTTGATTCAACTTCCAAATGATGATAATAAATTAATTGATGCCGGGCAGGAAACTAAAGAACAGATTGTTTTAAAAGTTCTTCATAAAAACGGCGTTGATGATAATCATATTGCATTAAAATTTTTAAATAAAGAGAAAAATTGGGAATTTATTACTGATAATAATTGTGAAGTAGATTATTTATTGTTTAAGGAAGCTGTTGGTACTGGTTGGGATTGTCCAAGAGCACATATACTTATTATGTTCCGTGAAATTAATTCACCAACTTTTAAAACTCAGACAATTGGTAGAATTTTAAGAATGCCAGAGCCAGATAAAAAAGAAGATTATGTAAATTATCCAGAATTACGTGCAGGGTATCTGTTTACAAATTATGATAAAAATGAGGTTTCGGCTGCAGATTGGGGTGATAAAAATAAACCGGCAGTGTTTACAGCAAATCCTCCTCAGAAATATTTTGATTATGATTTTGAAGGATTATTAGAAAGTGATTATTTAAGTCGTACAGACTATGGTGATTTTGTAAGTTCAGCAAAATTCCAGGAAAGTTTCTTAAAATCTTTTGATACATATTTTGGTTTTGAAGAATCAGATTCTTTGACTGAAAAACAAGAAAAAATTATTGAAAAAAATATAGAAGAAAATCCGGAATTAAATTATTCATTAATTACTAATAGCGAGTTTTCAAATTACGATAATCTTTCTTTAGATATTAAAAATATTGATGATAAAGAATTGTTGTCACATAAAATGTCTCAGAATGATATTGAGAAACTCTTTAATTTTCATTGTATTAAAACTCTTTTAATTCAAACTGATGAAGATACAAAAATTGGAAACGCTGCTCGTTCCTGGAGTCCTCTAAAATGTGCACTGAATGTTTGGTTTAGAACAAGATTGCAATGGGGTGGAAAAGAAACTTTTGTAGCTGACATGCAAAAAGGTGATGCAAGTGTTTTTGCTGATGCAATTCATAAAGCATTAAAAGATTTTGCGCCAATAAGAACTCAATTATTGAAAGATAAGAAAAAAGAAAGAACTCATAATAATTATAAATTCCAGATACAGAAAGAATATACATATACAGAAGATTTTGAAGAATATAAGTCAGAAAAATCATTAATTCAGCCTTGTTTTATTCGTAAAGAATATACTGGTAAGAAAAATGAAACGGCTTTTATAGATTTTTTAGACAAACTTTCAAACGTTGAATGGTGGTATAAAAATGGCGACCATGGGCAGAACAATTTTGGATTTGAATATGTTGATTCTGAAACCGGAAAAGATTGTTTATTTTATCCAGACTGGATTGTAATGTATAAAGATGGAACTATTGGTATTTACGATACTAAAGCTGGAACTACTGCAGAAAAGGCTGGAGATAGAGCTGAAAGTTTGTATAAAAAATTGATAGTTCTTAATGAAAAATTACAAGAATTAAGAAATAATCCTCCAGAGAAAAAAGAATTATTTGATTCTGCGATAATTTCAATAAAATGTTTTGTAGGTGGAATTGTTGTTAAAGATAACGGTGGATGGTATTGCAATTCTGCTGAAAGATATGAATATAATGCTGGGAATTTAGATAAAAATTGGAAAAGACTGGTATAATTTCTTTTCCTCCGCGCAGGGTATGTAGTGGCTTTAGTCCATCTAGGGAGCGCGACTTTTTATAAAATATGACGTTTATAAAAGGTTGTTTTATTTTTAATGATAAAGTAAATAAAATTATGCCAACAGTATTTTTGCAAGGAAAATACAGATTTTATTTCTTTTCACGAGAAGAAACTCGCAAGCATATTCATGTATCTTGTGCAGACGGTGAAGTAAAAAATTGGCTTTAACCTACAATTGAAAGAGCTAAAGTCGTAAATCTTTCTGAAAAAGAAGTAAATGAAATTATAGAAATTGTAAATGAACGAAAGGAGGAAATTAATGCCTACTGGAACAAACACTTTAATTAAAACTAAAACCGCTCAAATAAGTCATATTTCTCCTTTTGGCTTATGGATTTTGATTGAAAATACTGAATATTTTATAGATTTTAAAGATTATCCTGATTTTTATAAAGCTACACTAAACCAAATTTTAGATTTTTCTGTAGATATTTGTGGTAATTTTCATTGGGAATCTTTAGATATAGATATTGAAAAAGAATCCTTGGATAGTCCAGAAAAATATCTATTAATTTATCGTGCCTAACTTCTCCCGCGGAACACCCGTTAAGCGCGCCAATTATTCTTCAAACCAGTTTTCAAGGTGTAAAACACTAGAAACTTCTTGCATTGGTTTAAAATCATCCAGATTTCTTGTTACAAGCACCATTTGATTAGAAATTGCAATTGATGCAATTTGAGTATCTTGGAATGATTGTGTTTTTCCGGATTCTTTTAATCTTGAGCGAATATCGGCTTGAATCCAGGAAGAATGATTATCGTATGGAATAATTGGAAAAGCTGCCTGAATTTTATCGACAATAATGGAAAACTGCAGATTCTTCTTTTTTCCTTCAGGCATTATTTCTAAACCAAACATTAATTCTTGCCAGGTTGTACTGCTAATGGCACATAAGGATTGTAGTTCGGTAATTTTTTGAATTACTTTTTGATTTGGTTGAGGCTTTGATAATTCAGAAACAATATTAGTATCTAAAAGGTAAAGAGGCTTATTCATTTAAAAGCTCCTTGAGATATCTTTCTTCTCTTTCTGAAACTATATATGCTTCTTCTTTTCGTATTTTTTCAAGGTGTTCAGAAAAATCAAAATCATCATCTTCAAGGTCGTATTCTTTTCTTAACTCTTGGATACTTTCCCAAAGTGTTTTTTCTTTAGGAGCTGTATTAGTTTGTTTTTCAAAATCTTCAATTGTTTGAAGAACAAAAGCAGGTTTTCCTCTGTTGCTAATAAAAACAGGGCCTTCAGATTCAACTTTGTGTAAAAAATATGAAAGTTTATTTTTCATTTCAAAAACTGGAACTGCATTTTCGTACATAAAAGCCTCCTTATAATTTTGATTATATATAAACTAACTTTAAAATAGCTATAAGTCAAGTAAATAGCTATTAGAAAAGATAATTTAAATAAAAAAAACACCGCCTGAAAAGACGGTGTTTGCAATTAAAGAAGTAAATCCTAAATAATTGCTCTAAGTTTTCGCAATTATTTTTAACGGATTTGCTATTTATTACATCAATGCTTCCAAATCAATTTCGCCGGCTGCACATGGTGTTGTAATTCCCCAGTTTTCGAGTACCTGTGGATGAATTTCACCGAATACACCGATTACTTCACCGTTTACTACAACGCCTGCCTGACGTCCTTTAATAAAACGTGGGTCTTCAGTTTCTACAACTTTGTATTCGTGGTCTAAGAAGTAGAGCAGGCTTGAAACTTCTGATGCAAGTGCGTTGAAGTTTGCATTTGCTGCGGCTGTCATAAATCCGATATGCTGGCGTGTGATTGTTCCTGTATTTTCATCTTCTTTGAGG
>CALAUH010000048.1 GCA_937892225.1 uncultured Treponema sp. | reverse complement strand
AAAATAAAATCTACACCGAGAAGTTGACAGCAAGTGAAAAAGCAAAAATTTTTGATGAAATGCTTACAGATGAAAAGAAAAACAAAATATTTAATGAGCTTCTCACAGATGAGGAAAAAAATAAAATCTACACCGAGAAGTTGACAGCAAGTGAAAAAGCAAAAATTTTTGATGAAATGCTTACAGATGAAAAGAAAAACAAAATATTTAATGAGCTTCTCACAGATGAGGAAAAAAATAAAATCTACACCGAGAAGTTGACAGCAAGTGAAAAAGCAAAAATTTTTGACGAAATACTTGCAGACAAAAGAAAAGCCGGCACTTTCCTTTCACTTTTGACAGATGCCGAAAAACAGGCAGTTTACAACGAAAAACTAACTATTGAAGAAAAAGCAAAAATATTCAATGAAATATTTGCAGACAAACGGACAAACGGCAAAGTTGTAGAACTTTTGAACGACGCAGAAAAAGCTGCCGTATTTGACGCCCTTCTTAAAGCAAAAACAAGTACAGACTTTATTGTAGAAGAAATTACAAAACAGGGTAACGAAACTGTTTACGAAGGTGTAAAAAAATACATTACAGATAATCTTACACAGGCAGAACTTACAGCCCTTCTTGATGCAACAGACAAAACAGCTCCAGGAGATGTAACAAACCTAACTGCAATTCCAGGAGTAAATTCAGTAAGACTTAACTGGACAGACGGAACAGACACAGACAATGACCTTTTTGGTTACCTTGTAAGCTGGGAAGCAGTTACATCATCACGCTCAATAACTGCAATTGAAAAAGACACAATGTTTGTAGCAAAATCTTTAAATACTGACAATTCAAACGGTGTAACAGTTTCAGACCTTACAGGAGGAACAAGATACAGTTTTACAGTACAGGCAGTTGACCTTATAGGAAACAAAAGTACTGGAGTAAATATTGAAGCAACTGCAGGTGAAGAACCAATTCCTGCAGGATTTGTAAAGGTAACAGGCCCAGAAGTAGGTTCTTTCTACATGGCAAAAACAGAACTTACCTACGTAAGATGGTACGAAGTATACCAGTGGGCAACAAGTGATGAACGTGGAGAAAACAAGTACACATTCCAGGACCTTGGTCGCGAAGGAAAATCAGGAACAGACGGAGCAGAACCTACTGCAAACAGCAAACAGCCTGTAACATCTGTAAGCTGGCGAGATGCAATAATCTGGTGTAATGCCGCAAGCGAAATGGAAAATCTTACTCCATATTACTATGTAGAAGGAACAACAGATTTTATAGATAAAACAAAAGTAGTCCGCATAGCAGAAGGTTATGGTGACTGGGGAACAAATGAAGATAACACATATGAAGCAAATTATGGAGAAGGATGTGCAGATAAGTGTGTATTAAACACTGGTGCAAATGGTTATCGTTTACCAACACAAGATGAATGGATATATGCTTCAAAAGGTGGAAAAAACTACACATATAGCGGAAGTAATGCTATTGATGAAATTGCATGGTATATTGATAATAGTGATGATAAAACACATGATGTTGGAACTAAGAAAGCAAATACTTACGGCTTAAGAGATATGAGTGGTAACGTTTGTGAATGGTATTGTGACACTTATCATTCGAATGCATCGTTACGATTTTTTTACGGTGGTTCTTGGGCTGTAGATGCAGATCATTGTAAAGTAGATTATTATTCCTCCCATATGCCTTATGGTCATGCGTATGACTTGGGCTTCCGTGTTGCTCGCAACGCCAACTAATGTTTTCAAAAAAGAATTAATATAATGTTAAAAAGTGTCCTTCGGGGCACTTTTTTTTATAATATTTTATTTAATAAATCTTAATAGAAAATCAACTATGTTTTTCAAGTTATTTATAAATATCCACTTAGCACAAAAAAAAGGATGAAAAGAATAATTACATATTCTTTCCATCCTTTTTATCACTGTTTCAAATAAATCTGTGGATTACAAAACTGGTTTCATAGCTGTCATATAAGCACGCAACTTACGTCCAACAACTTCAATTGGACCTCGCTCGCAAGTCTCGCTCGGAGCCATTTTATCGATGAACCTAAAGAAACCCGCTGTCGCAGCTTTCTTTTTAACGGTTCTTCGATTTTAGGCAGATTTCAAATTTCTGCATTTACAGCAACTAAAGTAATGGCTTCATTGCAGTCATGTAAGCACGTAATTTACGACCAACTACTTCAATTGGATGGTTACGGATTTCTTCATTTACGGCAACCAATTCGCCATTACTTACTTCATTATCTTTTACATCCAAACCTTTACCAATAACGTCTGTGTGGAGTTTTGGCATAAGGTCTTTTGCCATCATTGGTGCTGCAACGCGGCTGAATAAGTAACATCCGTATTCTGCTGTGTCAGAAATTACGCGGTTCATTTCGTACAAGCGCTTTCTGTCAATGAGGTTTGCAATAAGAGGAACTTCGTGTAATGATTCGTAATATGCTGATTCAGGTTTAATTCCTGCGTCAACCATTGTTTCGAATGCAAGTTCACATCCGGCTTTAACCATAGCAACAAGCAAAATACCTTTATCAAAGTATTCCTGTTCTGTAATTTCTTCTGTTGTTTCTTTTGTAGATTCAAATGGAAGTTTTCCTGTATCTTCGCGCCATGTAAGAAGGTCGTTATCTTTGTTTGCCCAGTCTTTCATCATTGTGCTGGAGAATTTTCCAGAAATGATGTCATCCATATGTTTCTGGTAGAGTGGAGCGAGCAAAGTTTTAATTTCTTTAGAAAGCTGATTTGCCTTAATTTTTGCAGGGTTAGAAAGACGGTCCATCATGTTTGTAATTCCACCCCATTTAAGAGCTTCACTTACAACGTTCCATCCGTGCATCAAAAGTTTTGTTGCATATTCAGGAGCAATTCCTTCGCTAACCATTTTGTCGTAACAAACGATTGTACCAGCCTGGAGCATACCACAAAGAATTGTCTGTTCACCCATAAGATCAGATTTTACTTCTGCAATGAATGATGATTCAAGAACACCGGCTTTTGCACCACCCATACCAACTGCCAAAGCTTTAGCATAAGCCCAGCCTTTTCCTTCTGGGTCGTTAGCAGGATGTACGGCGATTAAATCTGGAACACCAAATCCGCGCTGGAATTCGTGCCAAACTTCTGTACCAGGTCCTTTTGGAGCACACATTACAACTGTAATATCGTCACGGATAATCATTCCTTCTTCAATCATGTTGAATCCGTGTGAATACCACAAAGCAGAACCTTTTTTCATTTTGGACATAACTTCTGTAATTACAGGAGTATGCTGTTTATCTGGAGTTAAGTTACCAACTAAATCTGCAGTTGGAATCATTTCATCGTAAGTACCAACTTTAAATCCGTTTTCTGTAGCATTTTTCCAAGACTGACGTTTTTCTGTAATTGCAGATTCACGGAGTGCGTAAGAAACATCCAATCCTGAATCGCGTAAACAAAGTCCCTGGTTTAATCCCTGAGCACCACATCCAACGATTACGATTTTTTTGCCTTTAAGTGCATTTACACCATCAGCAAATTCTTCTTTAGCCATAGAACGGCAATGTCCCAACTGTAAGCGTGCTTCACGCCAAGGAATTTTGTTGAAATAATTTTCACCCATTTTTATATATACCTATCCTTATATTATTAATAGTAATATTTCTATTCTATAGTTATTTTTATTTTGCGTAAAGTAAAAAAAAGGAGTTGCCTTAAAAAAATCAGACAACTCCCTGTTTGATGTTATGTTTATATAAATTTTACGAATATTTTATTGTTCTTCAGAAGCGTTCCAGCTTGTATGAACAGTAACGTCTTTGAATAAATCCATATTTTCGCTTATTACTTTATAAGTTGTACATTTTCCAGATTTTGATGTAAAGTTTCTGAAATAAATATCCTTTATTAAATAATAAGGATTTGTATCCTGGTAAGAATAAAATGCTTCTGTATAAGCTGCTTTTACAAACGGACTTAATAAATGTGGACCTGTATATCCATTTCCAGCTTTTGAATCATCAATAGTGAATCCATCTATGAAAAGTTTTTCTGGCATGTAACAAGGATATCCAAAATCAAAACTGAAATAATTAGGACCACCGTTAGTATTTGCCCCATGGTCACCGCCAAAAATACAAGCCATACTTGAACTGTAATTTGATTCTCCGTTTCTTGGTAACCATTCGCAGTTTCTGATGTAAATATTTCCATGCCATGTTGAACCATAGTCTTTTCTTAAAGTAATAAAGTTCTGACCATAAGAAGTTGAGTTTTCAATTGTAAATGTTCCTTCACCAGTAAGATTAATACCACCGTGACCGATTACAGAATCTTTTATATATCCGTGAGTAAGTCCCTGGTGTGCATCATATCTGCTTAATCTTGAATTAATAAGCCTGAAACTTTTACAGAAGTTTGAACCTATAACACCCCATCTTGTATCGTCCTGTATGTCTGTAAATTCATCGCAATTGAAAATTGTTAAATAAGCTACTTCATAAGGAAATATATCGTATGTTCCAGATACATTTGAATAAGTAATGTGAGATGATACAGTACAGTTTTTGATTGTGATGTAAGCACATCTTTTAATATAGAAAATTCCATGATATGGTGCACTTTTATCTGCTTTAGTTCCTTCATCTATAAGATGATGTTTAACATTATCAATAACTACGTTTGAACGTAGAATTTCAATTCCGCTGTTCATGTAAACATTTTGATTAATTTTAGTTACTTTTGTATAGAAAGTTCCGCCTGTTATATAAAGAGTCTGCTCTTTTATTGGCTTAAAGTGAGCTTTTGTAAAAGTATTGTAATTCCAGTTTATTGGTGTACCAGAATCTATTGTACCGTCTTTTTCAACAACAATTGTATCTTCCTGATAAGAGCCACCACTGACAGAACTTCCATTAACACGTTTAAATCTCATTACATTTTCATCTTGTAACCAGACAACAGATTTTGCAGGTAATGTTACTCCAAGATTTTTAGCATCTTTTTTAAGTCCCATTGTTTTTAATTCAGGATGTAATTCTGGAGTAGGAAGACCTTTGTCTGCATAAGCTTTAGCATACTGATCATCAACTAACATTTTTGCTGTTATACTGTATTCATCGCGTACAGAGAAAATGTTATTTCTGTCAGTAGTTTTTGATATTACTGAATCATCAATAATAAATGTTGCACCAGTCCAGTCTGTATCAGTTTTTATAATGGCTGTTTTATTATTTAAATTTTTAATTAAATATTGTGCGCCACTTTTTGCTTTTACAGGTAGTCCTTTGCTGTTTGCATATTCATGTGCTGCATAAATTGCTTCAGAATCATCTGTAATACTATCACCTTTTGCACCATAATCTTCGTAGTATACATATGTTGTATAATTTGGTTTTGGTGTAGTAGGGTAATCATCAGATGTAAATTCCATGTAAGGAAGCGGGTGTGAATTGTCAATATCTTTAATGTTGTATGGGTTTACTTGAGTTTTACAACTGATAAAGCCAAATCCGATAAGAAATGTAAATAATAAAGTTCTAAAAAATTTTTTCATCATATACCTCTTTATTTTTTTTTATAACTTCAGATTAATTTTATAAGTTATTTTTTTTTAGGTAAAGTCACAGAAAGTCAAAAATATATTTTTTTTCTATAAAAATATTGTTTCGCTTGAGAATTTGCTTGAATATCATTATATTAAAACTATGAAGTCGCGATTTTTTATCATTATTTTTTCTATTATTGCTTTAGGTTTGTTAGGTTTATTTGTTTTTACAAGAACTAAGCAGGATGAATCATCTGAAAACAATTCAAATCATTCTAAAATTGTAACTCCAAAAACTTCTGATTCTCAGGAAACTGATCAGGAAGAAGATGAATCTTTACAGACAGAAACATTCAATACTTTTATAAATTTAAATCCGACAGAAACTGTTATTTCTACAATTTCAGTAGATTTTAACAACGATACATACGAAGACGAAGTTGACCTTGTTCGAAAAGCAGGCTCTGAATATGTTTATATTTTACCTGGTGTTTATAATCCAGAAACTTCCGGTTACTATCGTCTTGATGAAATCCCTACAACGATTACAAGGGCAAATACTGTTTCTGTATATGCATATGATATTACCGGTGACCATAGAATCTCTTTAATTTATCAGGGAATTGATGATGATGATAATTCTGTAATGCAGATTTTTATCTATGGTCAGGAAAATGATGTTCCTGAATTTACCAACATCGGCGATTTCTCTTCTGATGATACAATCTTTATTCAGCAGGCAGAACGTTCTGATTCATATGAACTTTCTTCATCAGCCGGTGAAAGTTATTCAGTATGGGTTTATAAATCAAAAAAGAATGAAAATTCTGATAACACTAATACTCAGACAGATCAGATTCAGGCTGAATATAAATGGAATCCTCGTTTAGAAAAATATGAACTTGCAAGAGAGATTGTAGTTCCTGCCAGCCGTCTTGCTTCAAATGAGTTGTCAAAAATTTCTGACGGTTCTCTGGAAACTTACGCAGAGTTCTTAAATGGTTTCTGGTATAAAGTTTCTAACGTAGATAAAAATGTCCGCTATTTCTATTTTGATTATCCTAATAAAGAAATTATCCAGTATTATGGAAACATTCAAGAAATTTATGACTGGGGCGTAAGTCGTGTTCGTCATAATGGTGTTTATATTTCATGTGTAAATTCTTCTATTGCTAATCTTCACAGACGTTATGATGTAAGTCTTGTTAATCTTGATGAAATTAGAATTTATACTCGTGATGATGTAAATTTGATTATTAATGAAGATAATCTTTGGGATGGAAATTACAAGAAGGTTAGTAAACAAAGTTCTTTTGATGATACAACTTTAGATGAAAAACAGGCATTGTACAGAACTGAATTGGAAAAAGGACCGGTCTGGAATACAGCAGATGGTTCTGCATCATTAACTTTTGCCGACCATGTTTATACATTAAAAACAAATACTACAACCGAAAGAGGTGTTTATTCCATGATGGTTGCAGGTACAAGTGTAATTCTTCAGTTGCGTTCAGATTCTGTTGAATCAGCTTTACATGATTCATATGTACTTGAATTTGGAACTAAAATCGAAACACAGAAAAGTAAAGAAGTAAGTGTAGTAGATTACGATACGATGGTTTTTACACCTGTTAATATTAATCCTATAAATTGTTTTTATTTAGATGGAAGAATTTATACATTCTCAAGAGAAAAAACATCAGAGTAATGCATCTTTATAAAACAGGTAAAAAAAATTCTCTATACATTGTTATTTATTTTCATTATAATTTTAGTTTATGAACGCTAATGAACTTCGCTCAAAATATATTGAGTTTTTTAAAAGTAAAAATCATGCTGTAATTTCCGGACAGTCTTTAATCCCGGAAAATGATCCTTCAGTTTTGTTTACAACTGCCGGAATGCATCCGCTTGTTCCATATCTGCTTGGTGAAAAACATCCATCTGGAACTCGTTTAACTGATTATCAGAAATGTGTACGTACCGGTGATATTGATGAAGTAGGTGACCCATCTCATTTAACTTGTTTTGAAATGCTTGGAAACTGGTCTTTAGGCGACTATTTCAAAAAGGAATCAATTTCTTATTCTTATGAATTCCTTACTTCAAAAGACTGGCTTGCACTCGATCCACGTAAAATTTCGGTAACTGTTTTTGCAGGTGATGAAAATGCTCCTCGCGATGAAGAAGCTGCATCAATCTGGAAAGAAAACGGTATGCCAGAAGATAAAATTGCTTATCTTCCTGCAAGCGATAACTGGTGGGCAGCTGGTCCAACTGGTCCTTGTGGTCCTGATACAGAAATTTTCTACTGGGTTGGAGAAGGTCTTCCACCTGTAGGTTCAAATAAAGGTACAGACTCTGCAAACTGGATGGAAATCTGGAACAACGTATTTATGCAGTACAACCGCGTAGATGAAAAAACATTGCTTCCTCTTCCAAAAAAGAATGTAGATACAGGTATGGGTCTTGAAAGAGCTAACTGTATTTTGCAGGGAAAAACATCTGTTTATCTTACAGAAGTTTTCCAGCCAATCATTAAAACTATCGAAGGTCTTGCAAATTATGTATATGGAACAGATGCAGAAAAAGATAAATCTGTTCGTATTATTGCTGACCATTCTCGTTCTGCAGTATTTATTCTTGGTGATCAGAAAGGTGTTACTCCAGACCGCGTTGGTGCTGGATACGTTTTGCGCCGTTTAATCCGTCGTGCAGTTCGTCACGGAATGAAACTTGGAATTGATAAGGACTTTATGGCAGAAATTGCCGCTGTAGTTGTAGAAAACTTTAAAAACGCTTATCCAGAATTGGAACAGAATAAAGAAAAAGTTTACAAAGAACTTACAGCAGAAGAAGCAAAATTCCGTACAACTCTTAAAAAAGGTGAAGCAGAATTCCAGAAAATGCTTCCAAATCTTATGAAGAATCCTAAAAAGATTATCAGTGGTAAAGTTGCTTATAATCTTTACGAAACATACGGTTATCCTTTGGAACTTACACAGGAACTTGGAGCTGAAAACGGCTTTACAGTTGATGTAGAAGGATTTAAGGAAGCTGAAAGAAAACATCAGGAAGCAAGTAAAACTGCAGAAGCTGGAAAAGCAAAAGGTGGTCTTACAGAACAGTCTGATGTTACAACAAAATACCACACAGCTACACACTTGTTGCAGCAGGCTTTGGTAAACGTTCTTGGTGACCAGGTTGCACAGAAAGGTTCTAACATCAACAACGAACGTATGCGCTTTGACTTTACTTTTGAAAGAGCTATGACTCCAGAAGAAGTTAAAAAGGTAGAAGCAATTGTAAACGAAAAAATCAAGGAAGACTTGCCTGTTGATATGCGCGTAATGACACTTGATGAAGCTAAAGCAGAAGGTGCACGTGCTTTGTTCGCAAACAAATACGGTGAACAGGTAAAAGTTTACACAATCGGCCGTGATGTTAAAAACGACTGGTTCAGTAAAGAAGTTTGTGGTGGACCACACGTTCAGCATACAGCACAGATTGGTGACTTTAAGATTGAAAAAGAACAGTCTTCTTCAGCTGGAGTTCGCCGTATTCGTGCAACAATTTCTGGTGGGTTACCATTAGATAAATAAAATAAATAATTTTGTAACTAAGAATATGATTTTTGGTTATAATAGAAAAAGATAAAAAAACAATTTATAAGGAATTGTAGACATGAAAAAAATTATACTTTCAATTTTAATTACATTAGGAATGATTACATCTGTTTTTGCACAGTCATCTGATCTTCAGGTTTTATCTATTGTAAAATATAACGGATCTGAATCAATTACTGTAAAACAGTTAAAGAATCGTTGTAAAATCAGTTCTAAAATGGTAAACGGAAGAGCATTGACACTTGATGAAAAGAAACAGGTTTTACAGACATTAATCGAAGAAAAATTAATTCTTCAGGCTGCAGCAAAAGCTGGTATTGCAATTTCAAATAGTCAGATAGATGAATATTTCCTTCAGACTGTAAGTGCACAGGTTGGCGCAAATTTAACAGAAAAACAGCTTAATGACATGATTTTACAGTCACAGGGAATTACATTGGATCAGCTTCTTATTAATCAGACAGGTATGAATACAGCTGATTATAAAGCTTACTTAAAAAATCAATTGATTATGCAGCAGTATATTGTAATGCAGAAAAAAGATGATATTAATAAACAGGAAGCTACTGATTCTGAAATTAAATCATATTACGAAGCTAATAAAACAAAAATCGTTCAGGAAGATATGTTAAAATTATTCATAGTAATTGTTCCAAAAGGTTCAAATGCTGACGGTGCAAAAATTACTTGTAATGATTTAAGAAATAAATTCTTGAATAAAAAATTGACTAAAGATCAGATTATTGGTCAGTCAAAAACTTCTGATTCAACATTCCAGGCTGGAGAAATGCTTGTACCAAAGAAAGAAGAATCTGCTTATGGTTTAGGAATGTCTTGGGAAAATCTCTGCTGGTTATTTGATCAGAAAACAGGTTTCTTATCAGATATGAATGAAACAAAAGAAGATTTCAGATTTGTTTCAATTTCTAATAAATATTCTGCAAAAATGCTTGGATTAAATGATTTAGTTCAGCCTGATTCAAATGTAACTGTTTATAATTATATCAAAGAAGTACTTTCACAGCAGAAAAAGATGCAGTATGTTCAGTATGCAGCACAGGAAGTTGTAAATTCTTTAAATAAACCTGAATATGTAGATAACAAAAAAACAGGTGCAGATTTAGATAAGCTTCTTAACTGGAGTAATTAATGTCTAGAAGAAATGGAAGAATTCTTGCTTTTCAGGCATTATATTCTTGGGATGTCAGTAAAGTTGATGTAAGCGATTTACTGACATTCGACTGGTTGAAAAATCAAGATAAAGAAGATACTGAAGAAACAAAAGATGAATCTTCAGTAATGACAACTGCCCAGGAAGAACAGACTTTTGCATCATTAATAATTGCTGGTACAATTGATAAAATTAATGAAATTGATCAGACTATTAAGAATCATTTGTCATCATCCTGGACAATGGAAAGATTAAATAGAGTTACACTTGCAATTTTACGCACCAGTATTTACGAAATGCAATATTTAAATGGTTCAGATAATAATGTTGTTATTGATGAAGCAATAAATATTTCTAAACAATATGGTTCAGATGATTCCTATAAGTTTATTAATGCAGTGCTTGATAAAATAGGAAAAAATGAGAAAAAAGAATAAATTACAAAAATTAATTCTAATCATATCTCTTATAGCAATTGCTCTGTCTTCCTGTAAATTGAGGGCAGAGCAAAAGTCGTTAACAAGTCAATTTGAATTTATTGATCAATTAATTGAACAAAGTTTATATTCAGACGCAATCAAAAATCTAAAAAAACTTGAAAAAAAATCTTATGACGCCTGGGCATTTATTGGTATTTACAAACGATACGAACAGCTTGGTGAATTAAATCGGCAGGAAAAAGTTATAAAAAGAGGATTAAAAAAGAATCATAATAATCCTGAACTCCTTGCAATTTATTGTAATATTCTTTTACGTCAGAACAGAATGAAAGATGTAGAAGAGTATGTAAAACTTTTACGGGGCACTGAATATGGTTCGTTTTATTCTGAATATTATTTACGGACATTAAAAGAAACTTTAACTCCAGATGAATTTAATACAACTGCACAGAGTAAAGATTTATTTGAAATATATCGCGATGCGTATAAAGGTTCTCTAAATCCTATCTGGATTCGAAACTGTGCACTTTTTCATTTACGAGACGGACTTTATGAAAATGCTGCTTCTTTAATGCCGGCTTTTTATGGTGATGCAGATGATGCTTTTTTCTGGGGCGAAGTTTTGTATGACGGCGGACGTTATTATGATTGTGTAGATGCGCTGGAAACTTCCAGAAAATTCTTAAATGATTATCCTGATACAAGAAATAGAAAATTAAATTATGCTAGTGAGATTCAACAGATTGCTCTTGAATCAGATGCATATATGGCTGTTTCAGAAATGGAAAAAGCTCAGGAACAGAGAAATATTTTAATCACAAAAATTAATGAATTGCAAAATCTTTCTGAATATGACGATGAACTTTTATCAAAAATAACTTTGAACAGTGCAATTTATGCAAATAACACTGGTGATAATAATAATTGTGGAAATTTATTAAATTATATTGTTACAAAATGGCCTAATCTTACAGAAGGATTGGTTTTATTTTCAGATTTTGCATATTCTTCAAGCCAGATGCGTCAGGAAGATTTTGAAACTAAAATGCTTCGTGAAAAAGGTTTAAAGACTCTGGAAATGGAAGCGTATGATTCAAGAGTACAATTTTCTGTAAATGAAGCTTTATCAAAAATCAATGCATCTTTAGGCGAACAGAAAAATCCATATTTAGAAATTGTAAAATTAGATTTAAAATATAAAATGGATGATTCAATTACTCCAAAACAAAAGACTGCTGAATTATGGAAAATGCTCGAAAAAAATTATACTGAAGAAGTAAAATATGAAAGTCTTTTGGTACAGTACGCTTTAAGCTATTTAATAAAAACAAATCAGATTGATGATGCTTTTACATTATTTAAAAAGCATATGTATACAACATATAATTTTGATGCAAAAGAAGATTTCTGGCTTCAGGTTGAAGAAGTTTTACCAAAAATGGATGTACGGCTTGGAGAATTTGCTGCATGGTTTGCAAATAATCTAAAATTTCCAGATGCAACAATAAGATTATATGAATATGTTGTTTATGAAAGTGGTGGAATATATTCTCAAGGAATAATATCTCCATATGTTTCTACAAAAGCCTGTATGAATCTTGCTGATGTGTATTATTCGATTGGTAAAAGTGAAAAAGCAATAGATTTATATGCAAAAGCGGCTGGTAGAGAAAGTAATAATTATTTACGTTCGGATATTTATTATAGAATTGCCTGTATTTATAATGATACAGGAGATTTAAAGAATGCTTTAAAAGCATTGGATTATTCAATACAGATTTATCCTTTAAATGCAAAAGCAAATTTATTAAAAGATAAAATTACTAATTAAAAAAAGAGGCGTCAAGACACGCTACGCTTAAAGTCTTGACATCCTCGTTTATCATAGCTCTTATTCTATAATAGCTATGATATCAGACATTTTTAGGATTAAATAATCTTCGCCGTCCATTTTTAATTGTGTTCCGGCATATTTGTCATACATTATTCTGTCATTTGGTTTTACAGTAATTTTTTCATCAGCAGTTCCTGGTCCAATTGCAACTACGACTGCAGTCTGAGTTTTTTCCTGTGCTGCTTCTGGAATAATAATTCCACTTGTAGTTTTTGTTTCTGCTTTATCATTTTTGACTAAAACTCTGTCTGCTAATGGTTTAATTTTCATATTTTGCCTCTATATATTTAAATGTTATATTAAATATAATCAAAATTCGCTGTATCGTCTATAAAAATTTAAATTTCTCTTTATAAAATATTGTTTAATAAAATAAAAAAATGTAATTTATTATTTAAAAGAGTGTTATATATATAAGAACTATGAAACGCAATATATTTTTAATTATTTTACTTTTTATTTTTGCAAATTGTTATTCACAGAATTTTATGGATGAAAAACTTTTTTCAGATTCTGCAGATTATGATTTTAATGCATTAATGAATAAATATTTGGAAAATGATACCCAGCTTAAAAGAAAAAAAATGACACTTGAATCAGCGAGAATTGAGTATCAGCAGAATACAATGCAATTAGAACCACAGATTGAACTTTCTACCGGTCAGATTAATCTTAATTTTAATAAGGACGATGGAACAACAACAAGCTTTTCTCCATCAGTATCTTTAAAAGTTCCTCAGTGGAATAATCTTCAGGTAAATGCAAATATGCCTTCTAAAATTGAAGCTTCTGGTTTTACTGTAGAAAGTTCTTCTGTAAAAGTAAGTACAGATATTATTTCCAGTAATAAAATACAGAATGATATAAAAAAAACTGAATTAGAAAGATCTTTATTTGAAGCTGAACAGAATTATAGAAATCAGGAATTGTCTGCCAAAAGTGATTATTATTCTGTATTAATTAATCTTTATGAAAAGGCTTTATCAATCTTGGATGAAAGAGAAAAATATCTTGATAAATTAATTTCATTCGAAACTGTAAAATTACAGGGGTATACAGAAAGTTCTTCAAAATATAAAATAGCACAGTTAGAAAAAGATAATGCGTATAATACATGTTTAATGGATTATAAAGAATTAAAGAATATGTTCCTTGATTTTTCTCTTAAGTGTGATACAAATCTCGATTTTTTAATTTCTGAAATTCCTGATATAGAATTAGTTGATTTTAATTCTTTTGATAAAAGTGATTATTCTAAAATAGAGAAAAGTCTTTATCAGAAAAAAAATAATGAATTAAAACTTGCAGATCAAAGAGACTGGTCTTTAAGTTCAAATGTAAATTACGGATATAAAAATAATAAAACTCTGGATAAAGATGTATATTCAGTCGGTGTAGGTTTGGATGGTACTTATAAAGGAATTGGTATGGGACTTGGAGTTTCAGTTCCTGTAAATCAGACACCGTATCCAAGTATTAATATGAATTTTTCATTTAATCCTTTAGATTTTAAGAATTCACAGTTAAAAGAAAAATTGAATAATATTAATCTTGAACTTTTAGATTTTGATGTTCAGGATGCTTATCTTTCTTATGAAGAAACTCAGAAATCTTATATAAATAAAGCAGAAAGTCTGGAGTTTGAAAATACTTTATTGAAAGAACAGAATTCTTATTATAAAGATTTACTTGCACAGTCAGAAAAATCTTATAAAAACGGAATAATTTCTCAGTCAGATTATATTAAGGCTGAAAATCAGTGCTTAAAAATTAAGATTAATTTGATTAAAAATATTTTGAATAAATATAAATATAATTTAGAAGTTGAACAAATGTTCCTGGAGAATAATGATGAGTAAATTAAAATATATTTTTTTTGTTTTGTTATTATCATCTGTAATATTTTCATGCAAGAAAAATAATGTTACAGAAGATTCTTATTGCACAGTTCGAAAAGAAGTTTATGAAAATACAATAGATATATCTGGAAATATAGAAGCTGCAGAAGAACAGAATATTACAGCTTCAAGTGATGGTATTATTGAAAAAATCTTTTTTAAAGAAGGCGACGTTATTAAAAAAGGTGAAATCTTATGTTCAATGGATGATATTGAGCAGCAGTATAATATCGCAAATATGGAATTTCAGATTGCTCAGAAAAAATTGTCTGCATCACCAAAAGAATTAAACTTGCTTGAAATGCAGCTTCAGGTTCAGAAAAAAGCCCTGGAGAATAAAAAATCTATTGCCAGATTTGACGGTGTAATTGCAAAACTTGCTGTTAGTGAAGGGGATTATCTTGAAGCAAAAAATGAAATTGCAACAATTATTGACCGTTCATATTTAAAAGCTGTTGTTGAAATTGTAGAAACTGATGCATCTAAATTAAAACTTAATCAAAAGGTTGTTTTAACTTTCCCTGCTTATCCTGAAAAAGTAGAAGGTTATGTTTCTTATTTCCCTGCTGTTGCAAAAATAAGTTCAAGAGGTTCTTCAGTAATCGAAGCTGAAATTCGTATAGAAAATCCTCCGGAAGAAATTTTAAGTGGTTATTCATTTACAGGTACAATTGAAATTACAGCACCAATTGAAAATCTTTTACTGGAAAAAGATGCTGTAGGTTTTGTAGATGATAAAGCATTTGTTACTAAAGTAGATAAAAATGGTAAGTCGGAAATGATTGATGTTCAGGTTGTTCCTTATGGTAAAGACTATGTTAAAGTTTTATCTGGATTGGACGAAGGTGATGTAGTTTTAAATACAAATGCAAATAAAAAATCTGGTACTAAAAAAATAAAGTTTAATAAAAATGCAGCAAATAAAGATGATAAAAAATCTTCTGGAGCACCTGGAATAATGCCTGGTGGCGGACCTGGTATGCCTATGGGTGGAGGTGCAAGAAGATAAATGTTTGAAAATGAAGTAATCCGTCTTGAGCATGTTTATAAAATATACAAGATGGGCGAAGAAACAGTTACAGCTTTAAATGATGTTTCATTTTCTGTGAAGGAAGGAGAATTTATTTCAATAATGGGGCCTTCCGGTTCTGGAAAATCAACCTGTATGAATATGATTGGTTGTCTGGACAGACCTTCGCAGGGGAAGATTTTTGTTAATGGAACAGAAACTTCTAAGATGACAGAAAAAGATCTTGCTGTTTTAAGAAATAAAACAATAGGCTTTGTATTTCAGCAGTATAATCTTTTACCTGATTTAACAATTCTGGAAAACGTAATGGTTCCTTTAAGATATAAAAAAGTTCCTATTCAGGAAAGAAAAACTCTTGCTGAAGCTGCATTGGTCAGAATGGGACTTAAAGAAAGACTTAATCATCTTCCGAGTGAATTGTCCGGCGGTCAAAAACAGAGAGTTGCAATTGCAAGAGCGACTGTTACCAGACCAAAATTAATTTTAGCTGATGAACCGACTGGTGCTTTGGATCAGGAAAACGGTCAGTCGGTTATGGAATTGTTTAGAGAAATAAACAGTCTTGGTACAACAATTATATTAGTTACACATGATGAAAAATTAGGTAAATCAACACAAAGATGTGTAAAATTACTGGATGGAAAATTAAATGTTTGAAGATTTGCAGAATGCCTTTAAAGGATTTAAACATAATAAAATACGTACGCTCTTATCGCTGCTTGGTGTAATAATTGGTGTAACATCAGTTATTGTCATTACAACTATTGGTCAAAGTGCAACGGCAAATATTAAAAATTCATATAAATCTTTAGGTCTTGATTTAGTTCAGGTAAATGCAGGTTTTAGGATGCGTTCTTCTTCCGCAAATTCGATTGAAATGAATGAAGATTTTAGACAAAAAGTTTTTGATAATATTGATAACATCAAAGAAATTTATTATTCAAATTCTGTCAGCGGACAATTGCGTTTTGAAGATACTGTTTCTTCCTGTTCAATAAATGCTGTTGAATATGGTTTTATCGAAGCTAATGCATTAAAGGTTGATAAAGGAGAATCTTTTTCTGTTAGTGATGATGTTGAAGGACTTCAAAAAATAATTCTTGGTAGTGAAGTCTCAGAAATTTTATTTCCAGATATGAATCCTATAGGTCAGCTTGTAACTCTTGATATGAGTGGTATTACTTTTGGTTTTAGAGTTATTGGGGTTCTGGAACCAAAAGAAAATATGTTTGGTTCTCAAAAATCAACGGCTTATGTAACACGCGGATTTTATACAAAAAAGATAAAACCAAATCAGAATGCGTCACAAATGGTAATAAAAGCGGTAAGTGAAGATGTCGCTTCTAAAGTTGCAAGTGATATAGAAGATTTTGCGTATGCATTAACAGGTCAGGATCATTCGATTTCTGTTGTTTCCATGACAACTATGATTGAAAATAATCAGGCAACTATGAGTACAATTGCTCTTCTTTTATCTGGAATTGCTGCGATTTCTCTTTTGGTAGGTGGAATCGGTATTATGAATATTATGATTGTAACAGTTACTGAAAGAAAAAAAGAGATTGGAATTCGTAAAGCATTGGGTGCAAGTCCAAAAGATATAAAATTACAGTTTCTTGTTGAATCTGCTGCAATAAGTTTAACTGGTGGAATTTGTGGAATTATATTTGGTATTTTAATTAGTCTTGTAGTAGTTCTTGTTTTGAAATGGTCGTTTGCTGTTAATTTGCCAATCTGCCTGGCTGCTTTTGTTTTTAGTGCTGGAGTAGGTGTTTTCTTCGGATTGAATCCTGCTTCCAGGGCCGCAAAATTAGACCCTGTAGAAGCATTGTCTTCTGAATAGTTATTTTCTTTTACCGAATAATCTTAAGAGTTTTAAGAAAATGTTGATAAAATCAAGATAAAGTTCGAGGGCACCGATGATTGCAGCTTTTTTGAAAGTTTCTGAATCATCTGACATTTCTGCTGTTTTTAATATTTTCTGTGTATCGTAAGCTGTAAGTCCAATAAATACTCCTAAAGAAACAATACATATTAACCAGTCTAATTTATCTGATTTGAAAATTAAATTAATAACGATTGCAATAATAATTCCAATAAGTGCCATTGAAAGATATCTTCCGGCTGATGTAAGGTCTTGTTTTGTAAAAGCACCGTAGATTGTCATTCCAAGGAACATTCCGGCAGTAATAAAGAAAATTAATCCAATTGAATTAATGCTGTATGTAAGGAAAATGCTAGATAAGGTTAATCCGTTTACTATTGAATATGCAATAAATGCAATAGTTGCAGCTGTTACCGATAGTTTTCTAATAGCTGCAGATAAAACTATAACTAAAACTAATTCAGCAATAATTAATAAAATAAAACCGCTTTTTTGAAAAATAAAATTAAATAGTGTATAAGACATCATTGGTAAAATTGCACTGATTCCAGTAATAACCAATGCAAGTGACATCCATGCATATACTTTTGTCATGAATTTTTTAGCAGCAGAATTTTTTACTTCTTCTGATAAATATTCTGTTTCCATTAATAAAATCTCCTTGTTGTAATGTTATATAAATGATAATTACAAATTTTTTGAAAAGTTACAATAGCATTTATTACCAGTGTCCTGTTGCTCCGCCGCCACCAAAATGTCCGCCGCCACCTCTAAAACTAGAACCGCCTGAGAATGAATGACTGCTTCCAGAACCGCTGGAAAAAAATGTTTTACCGCTCGAAAAACTGCGTGATGAACCAAATAATCTTGCAAAAAATAACCATCTTAGTTCATCAATATTTCCGAATAAAATAATAAAAATAAAAATCAATACAATAATTATTGAATATTTTGAATCTTCCGCTTTATCATCTTCTTTTAATACGCTTTTTGCTATAAGTTCTGTATTATCACTTGCAATTCCACCCATGTTTTTTACGCCCTGTAATATTCCTTCGCCGTAATTATTTGTCTGGAATTCTGGAGTAATAATATTTCTTATGATTAATCCGCATTTTAGTGCAGTAAGTTTTTCTTCTAAATCATAGCCGACTTCTATACGTATGGTTCTGTCATCTAAAGAAACAATTAATAATGCACCTATGTCTTTATCATTCTGTCCTAATTTCCATGCATCTGCTACATCTATACTAAAGGATTCTATATCCTGTCCTTCTAAAGATTTGACTGTTAAAACTGCCATTTGAATTTGTGTTGTATTCTCAAGACTGTAAAGATAATCTTCTATTTGTCTTTCATATTCAGGAGTAATAATATCAGCATAATCATTAACTCTGGATTTTAAAGCAGGAACATTTAATCCAAAAAGAGACGCTGTTGAAATTAATAATAAGATTATAAGAATATTTTTTTTCTTTAATACCATCCTGCATCTCCTAAAATTATTAATCCGTCTGCTAATTCATTATCATCTTCTTTATTATTTGGAAAATATTGTGTTAATAAATCTCCGCATCTGTTTATTGCATTAATAAACGCATCTGTTGTTTTTTTGTTTTTAATATCTTCTGCAAGATCATCTGCAATTAATGCCCATAAATCATTTGAAATTGATTTTGATAATCCTTGGTCTGCAATTATTCGAACTTCTTTTTCCATGTATGAAACAAAAATTAAAATGCCGGAATGTTCTTTTGTTTTATAAACACCGCTTTCTGTAAAATATCTGAATGCACGTTGTGTTACCGAAACTTTTTTTATTGCTTTTGGAATTATGATGCTGTCTATGAACGGTATGTTTGTAAGATAAAAGACAATTACAATTGTTAAAAAACATGCAATTATAAAAAACGAAGGAATAACCCATGAAGGTTCAGTATGCCAGTAGATGCTTTCGTAAAAATCATGAATTTTTGAAGAAAAAGGAAGTAGAAGTATAAATACTAATGCAGAGATAATATTTGCAGCAAGAAGTTCCCAGAAAGAGTAGTGTGCACTTTCAGGAGCGACTGCAATTGCTATTTCACCTGTAGTTTTTGATTCAGCCTGTTTTATTGCATCTTTAATTCTTGCAAAATCCTGTTCATTTAAATTTAATTTTTTTATTAAATTTCTGTATTTCACTTTGACTTCCTTTTCTTAAAATCAATTAAAATTCTACTTTAGGAGCTTCCTGTGCCTGTACTGCAGCATTAAAATATTCTTTTTTTGTAAAGCCGCACATATTTGCAATTATATTTTTAGGGAACATTCTTATAGATTTATTGTAATCTTCTACAGATTCTGTGAATCTTTTTCTTTCAACTGCAATTTTATTTTCTGTACTTGCAAGTTCATCTTGAAGTGCAAGAAAGTTTTTATCTGCCTTTAATTCAGGATAATTTTCTGTAACAACTAAAAGTCGCTGTAAACTTGCACCGAGCTGGTCTTGAATCTGCTGATAATTTGCGAATGCTTCTGGATCATTTAAAATTGAATCAGAAACATTTATCTGTCCGCCGGCACTGGCTCTTGCTTTTGCTACTTCTTCAAAAACTTCTTTTTCATGTTGTGCATAGCCTTTTACAGTTGCAGTAAGATTTGGAATTAAATCATATCTGCGCTGATATTGGTTTTGAACTTCTGACCATTTTTGAGAAACGTTTTCATCTTTTTCTACAAATCCATTATACGTGTTTTTAAAACAACCATAAAAACAAAATATACATAAAATGATTATTCCTAATGTTATTAAAAATCTCTTTGGTTTTTCCATAGATTCCTCCAAAATACTTATTATGTTTAAAATTAAATAAATATTGCACTAGCGTCAACTATTTTTTTTCGATATACTTAATTAATTTATTAATTAATTGTATTATTTCTATAATAGAGGTTTTTTATGAAATCAGAAGAAGAATTTGATTTTACTATTAATAATTTGGGACCATGTACAATCCAATCTCCAATTAAACTTTCTACAGCTCATGGTGATTATACTGCTAACTATGTTAGTGATGATTCTTATGTAATTAATAACATTAATGTTTATGACAAAACAAAACCAATTGTTCTTGATTCATCAAACTTAATGGAAAAAGCTGGACCTAGAGAAAAGATTTATTTTGATCCTACACATGCAAAAGCAGGTATTTGTACTTGTGGTGGACTTTGTCCTGGTTTGAATGATGTTATTCGTGCCATTGTACGCTGCTTAAATACTCGTTATGGAGTAAAAACAATTAAAGGTTATCAGTTTGGTTTCCGTGGTTTCTTTGCAGAAAGTGGATATGAACCAATTGAACTTGACCGTTATTTAATTGATGAAATTCATAAAATTGGTGGTACATACCTTGGAACTAGCCGTGGTGGCGGACAGCGTGTATCTGAAATTGTAGACTGTCTTGAAAGAGATGGAATCAATATGCTCTTTATTCTTGGTGGTGACGGTACTCAGCGCGGTTCTTATGATATTGCATGCGAAGTTGAAAAACGCGGACTTAAATGTGCTGTTGTTGGTGTTCCAAAAACTGTTGATAATGACCTTATGTTTATGGATCGTTCTTTCGGTTTTGAAACTGCCGTTCAGCGTGCTAAAGAAACAGTCGCTGCTGTTCATATGGAAGCTGCAAGTCAGATTAATGGTATTGGTCTTGTAAAACTTATGGGACGTGAAGCTGGATTTATTGCCGCTGCTGCTGCTCTTTCATCACACGAAACAAACTTCTGTTTAATTCCTGAAGTTCCTTTTGAAATGGAAGGTGAAAACGGATTCTTAGCTTGCCTTGAACGCCGTCTTGCAAAACGTGGACATGCTGTAATTGTAGTTTCAGAAGGTGCTGGTCAGGATTTACTTACATCTACAAATGCAACAGATGCATCTGGAAATAAAAAACTTGCAGATATTGGTGTTTATCTAAAAGCTGAAATTGAAAAATATTTTAAGAATAAGAAGATTGAAATTAACTTAAAATATATTGATCCTTCTTATCAGGTACGTGCTTCGGTAACTACTGCATCAGATTCAATTTATTGTGAACGTCTTGGAAATAATGCTGTACATGCTGCAATGGCAGGTAAAACAAAATGTGTTATTGGTCTTGTTCATGATAAATTCGTTCATTTACCAATTAAGGCTGTTACAGCTCATAGAAATGCAGTTGACCCAGAAGGCTCTTTATGGCGTGATACACTTGATGCTACTGGTCAGCCAATTCTTATGGTTAATGATATGAAGACTGCACAGGCAAAAATGGCTGCTGCTGTTGCAAGTGCAAAATCAAAACCAAGTGAACAGAAGAAAAAATAATTGTCAAAATATATTTTATCTACAGTAACTGCCGGAATTTTATGGGGCATCATTTCTGTATTTATAAAACCCTTGTCTGATGCAGGCATTGGTACAATTCAGATTATGATGCTTCGTGCATTAATTTCGGCAGTTATTATGTTTGTCTACCTGATGAAAAAAGATAAATCTTTACTTGTAATTCATTTAAAAGATTTATGGATGTTTATCGGAACCGGAATAATCAGTTTAACTTTTTTTTCTCTATGTTATTTTAGAACTATTCTCGAAGTTGGTTCTTGCATTGCCGTAATTTTATTGTATACTTCGCCAATTTTTGTAGTATTATTTTCGTGTATTTTATTTAAAGAAAGATTTACATCTGTAAAAATCATTGCATTATTAATGACATTTACAGGATGCATTTTAGTTACGGGGCTTGGAAGTAAAAACGGCTTTATCAGTACAAAAGGTATTTTAATTGGTATTTGTGCTGGAATTGGATATGCTTTGTATTCTATTTTTTCAAGATATGCATTGGAAAAATACAGTTCTCTGACAGTAACTTTTTATACTTTTCTTTTTTCTGGTATTTCTTTAATTCCTTTTGGAGATTTCCAGTCTCTTTGTATTGATTTTTCATGGCAGGTTTTATTTTTATTTTTAGGTGTTTCTTTAATATGTACTGTCCTTCCTTATGTTTTGTATACATTAGGATTGAGCGGATTAGAAACTGGTAAAGCTGCAATTATGGTAACAGTTGAACCTTTGGTGGGGTCTCTTGTAGGCATTTTTTTATGGCAGGAAGAAATTAATACTCAGAAAATAATCGGTATGATTTTAATCTTTGTATCTGTAGTAATTTTAGGTAAATCAAGAGAATAATCATAAAAATGAAATTGTAAATTTTCTTATTTAATAGTAAAATTATATATTCATTATTGTAAAATTTTGGGGGAAACAATGGACGAAATTCTTAATTTGTTGCGTCAGAATGCACGTTTATCTGTAAAAGATATTTCGGCAATGACAAAAAAAACGGAAGAAGAAGTAACAGAAATTATCAAGAAACTTGAAAGTGATGGAGTTATCTTGAAATACGCGGCCATTGTAAATCCGGAAAAAGATAAAGTCGCGAAAGACAAAGTAATTGCAGAAATTCAGATTCAGGTTCAGCCACAGCGCGAACATGGTTTTGATGCTATTGCCGATCGTATTTATAGATTTCCACAGGTAAAATCACTTTATTTAATGAGTGGTGGATACGATTTAAAAGTTTTAATAGAAGGTAACAATCTTAAAGATGTTGCATTATTCGTTAGTGAAAAACTTTCTACACTTGAAGGCGTACGTTCTACAAAAACAAATTTTGTTCTTAAAACATATAAAGAAAATGATATTGTTTATGTACAGGATGAAAGCGACAAACGGGAAATGCAGGCTTAATTAAAATAAGAAATTAGGAAAATTACATGAATAATAGAATAGATAAATTCAGTTCAAAAATGATGGAAATTCCACCAAGTGGTATCCGTAAGTTTTTTGAACTTTGTATAGGCCATGATGATATAATTTCGCTTGGTGTCGGAGAACCAGATTTTGCAACTCCATGGAACATCCGCGAAGAAGCATTCTATCATCTTGAAAAAGGACATACATCTTATACTTCTAACTGGGGTTTAATTGAACTCCGCGAAGAAATTGCAAAATATCTTGAACGTTTTAATATGTTCTATGATCCAAAAACAGAAATATTACCAACAGTAGGTGCCAGCGAAGGTTTGGACTTGGTTTTACGTGCAATCTTAAATCCAGGTGATGAAATTATTGTCTGTGAACCTTGCTATGTAAATTATCAGCCATTGTCTGCTTTGTGTAATGCAACTGTTATCCATCTTGATACAAGTAAAACAGGTCTTTATCCAACTGCAGATGCAATTGAAAAGGCATGTACTTCAAAAACAAAAGCTGTAATGTTCTGTTCTCCAAGTAATCCAACTGGACGTACAATTCCAGCCGACGAATTAGAAAAGATTGCAGAAGTTGTAAAAAAACACGAAATCTGGTGTTTAAGTGATGAAATCTACTGTGAACTTTTGTACGACGGACGTAAACATGTTTCAATCGGTCAGTATCCTGGAATGAAAGATTACGCAATCATTTTTAATGGATTCAGTAAGGCTTTTGCAATGACTGGATGGCGTATTGGTTACATTGCCGCTCCACATGATTTACTCGTTCAGTGTTGTAAACTTCACGGATATAATACAATTTGTCCTCCAATTTTCAGTCAGTATGGTGCAGCAGAAGGATTAAGAAACAGCTGGGATGAAGTTGAAAAAATGCGTGTCAGTTATCAGCAGAGAAGAAATTTAATGTACAAAGCTTTTATAGAAATGGGACTTCCTTGTGCAGAACCAGAAGGAGCTTTTTATATGTTCCCGGATATTCGACCGACAGGTATGACTTCAGAAGAATTTGCAACTGAGTTAATTCAAAAGTATAATGTAGCTGTAGTTCCAGGAAGTTGTTTTGGTGCAGCAGGCGAAGGATTTATCCGTTGTTGTTATGCAACCGATATTAATAAAATAAAGATTGCTATGGAAAGAATTTCCCAGCTGGTAAAATCAAGAAAATAAGTCAGGAGTTTTGTATGGGTACTACTGTTATTACTGTTTTAATCATTGTTATTGTAATTGCATTATTAGTCATAATAGTACTATCTGCAAGATCTTCTCATTCTGGTAATTCAAAAAAAGATAATATAGGCAGCAATATTCAGAAAAAAGGTAGAAGTGCAGTTGTTCGTGATCTGGAAAAAAGACTTGCTCATGATCCGCATGATATTAATGCTTTACAGGAAATTGGAATAATTTATCTTGCAGATAAGAATTATGAAAAAGTTCTGTCTGTATATAAAACTTTATACGATCTTTCAACAATTCATACAGAAATCGATATTGCAAAAGTTACCTGTAAAATGGGTGTTGCCTATTATTATCTTGGTAAATTTGATGATGCTATTCAGAGTTTAATTGTATCTGTAAAAAAAGTACCGGATGAATATGAAACAAATTATTATCTTGGAAAATCTCTGGTAGAAAAAGGTGTTATTGATAAAGCAATTGCATGTTTTAGAAAATGTCGTCTTATCGCTCCTGAAGATACAACAGTTTTCCAGGATTTAGGGCTTGCTTATTTTAAAGCTCAAAGATATAAAGATTCTCTTCCATATTTTAAGAAAGTTTTAGATGAAAATCCTGATAATAAAGAAAATCTTTTTAATATGGCAATTGCTTTGGAAGAATCTGGAATTTTAGATAAAGCATTGAAAATCTTTTTACATTTACGACCAGATCCTTTGTATGGTGCACAGTCATGTCTGGAAGCCGGAAAATTACACGAAAAAGTTAAGGATATAAAAAATGCAATTCAGGATTATGAGATTGCATTAAAACTTCCAGTTGTATCTGAAAATATTTTATTACAGATTAAATATAGATGTGCATGTTGTTATTTCCAGATTAATAATATTTCTAAAGGTTTGGTTTTATTAAAACAGATTAGAACTGCTTATTCAGGATATAAAGATGTAGATGCATTAATTACACGTTATACTGAATTAAATAAAAATCAGAATCTTCAGACTTATCTTTTAGCAGGTACAAGTGATTTTGTTGCTTTGTGTCGAAGATTTATACAGCAGTATCATTCAGATGGATTTGTAAAGATTGAAGATGTTTCTGTTCAAAACGAAAGTATAGAAATCATCTGTTCTGTAGAAAGTTCAAAATGGGAAGCTAAAGAATTATTCAGATTCTATAGAAGTCAGACTGTTATTGGTGATATTAATATTCGTGAATTCCATTCAAAGATGCGAGATACAAAGTGTGATAATGGTATTTGTGTTTCAATGGGAAATTTTTCTGAAGGTGCACACAAATATTGTGAAGGCAGACCTGTTGATTTAATTGAAAAAGATGAACTTTGTACATTGCTAAAAAAGATTAATATGTTTAATTAGGTTTTTTCTTTATGAATATCTGCCTTTTTTCTAAACAGGAAATTAATAATCCTCTGAATATACAAGATGAACGTGCTCAGCATCTTATAAAAATTCTGCATAAAAAAAATGGTGACACTTTTACAGCCGGCATAATTGGTGGTGAAAGTGGAATTGCAACTATTACAGAAATTTCAGAAAATGATATAAAATTTTCTTTTGAAAAAACAGACAGCGGAAAACCTTTGAATCCATTAAAGATGATTATTGGTTTTCCACGTCCGATTCAGCTTAAAAGACTTTTAAGAGATATTGCTGCATTAGGAGTTTGTGAAGTTCATTTAACTGGAACTGAACTTGGCGAAAAATCTTATATGAAGTCGACACTGGTAGAAAAGGGAAATGCGTATAAAATGCTTCTTGATGGAACGATTCAGGCAGGAAGTACACATGTACCACAAATATTTTTACATCAGAATTTAAGGGAATGTCTTGAAGAAGTTTGCAGTAAAAACGATGCACTTTTACTTGCTTTAGATAATGTAAAACCAGATTCATCTTTGGAAAATGCAGTGATAAAAAATAAAAATGTAGTAGCTGCAATTGGAAGCGAACGGGGATGGACAGATAAAGAAAGACAGTTGATGAAAGAAAAAGGGTTCGTTTTGTGTGGAATGGGCTCTAGAATAATGCGTACAGAAACTGCTTCTACTGTAGCAGGTGCAATTATTTTGAATAAATTAGGATATCTTGAATAAAAGAGGAAAAAATGACTAACGAAAAAATTAAAGAAATATTATTAGATATACAGTCTTGTGAAATAGATTTTACAGTAACTCAGACAGGAAAAGAAAGTAAAAGAGTAAATGGATTTTATAAACCAGATACTCATGAAATTTTTATTCACAACTTGAATTTAAAATCTGATGCACAATTAATTTATACTGCGGTACACGAATATACTCATCATCTTATTACAATTGAAAAACAAAAATATGATCCGAATTTTGGAATTGCATGTAAATCTCATACACAGGAATTCTGGGCAAAGTTCGGTGATTTAATCAGTATTGCAGAATCAAAAGGTTATTATAGTTTAGGATGGGAAAATAACGCAGAATTAAAAGAACTTACACAGGATATAAAAACAAATTATCTTGCAAAAAATGGTGAACTGATGCGTGATTTTGGACAGAAACTTGCAAGAGCAATGGAACTTTGTAAAGAAGCAGATATTCGTTATGAAGATTATATTGATCGTGTATTATGTATTCCAAGAAATACTGCAAAAGATTTACGAAAAGTTGCCGCTGTTGATGTAAATCCTGCAATTGGTTTTGACAATATGAAAGTAGTTGCATCAGTTAAAAAGAAGGATGACAGAGCTGAAGTTGAACAGGAATTTTTACAGGGTGGAAAATCTCCTTCTTCTGTACGAGAGATGATGAAACAAAAGTCTGAGCAGTCAAAACAGATTGATCCAAAAACAAAATTGGAAAAAGAAAAGAATAGACTTGAAAAAACTATTGCTCAATTAACACAGCGTCTTGAAATCGTGGAGGAAAGTCTTGCATCATTATAATATTTTAAATAAAAAAACAGTTACTCTTTTTGCTGCAATATTTTGCATAACAGAAATTTTTTGTCAGGGCGTTGAAATGCCAAAGATGCCTCAAATGCCGACAATGCCAGAGATGCCTTCTGTTGGCGGTGGTTTTTATAAGCCGGAAGTTCCTAAATATAAAAAGGAAACAAAAACTGAACAGAAATCAACAACGACAAAAAATAATGAAAATGGATTAATAAAAAATCAGACTCCAACTTTAACAGAAGATACTTCTGCAAACGACTTATTGAATTTTTTTGCCAATGATACATCTTTTTTAACAGCAACAGATATTTCTTCTCTTTATGATGCAGGTTTGTTTAATAATATTTCATCACTGGACGGAACTTCAATTTCTTCTGCATCATCAAATATTTTATTACAACAGATTTTAACAAGTCTTCAGGAATTAAAAGAAGATAGAAAATACGAATCAGATATTCAAAAAGAAGCACTCGCAAATAAACAGCTTGATAATCAGACTTTTAAAAATAGAAATCCATTGATCTTAAGATTTAAGATTAATGGTTACAGTATTACAGAATCTTTTACAAAAGTATTTTTTAGTGAAACTGAAGCTGACGGTTCTTTTATTTTGACTGCAGACAGAAAATATTTTGTAAATCAACAGGTTTATAAGGAAACAGTTTACTTTCTTTTTAGAACTGTAAAATCAAATGGTTCTGTAACAACTTATGAAGTAATTCCATCAATTTCTCAGGATACAAAAAACGAGAATTCTTATTTATGCAGAATGTCGAAAGAAAAAAAATTAGTTGCAGAAAAAACTGGTAATTTTGTAGTTCTTCATCATTCTAATAATAATTTACAGATAGATCTTTTACTTGATATAGATAATAAATAAAATGATTACAGACGGTTTTGAAAAATGCGGAATTAATTCTCAGGAAGTAAATAATCTTGCTAAAAAGATGGATTTATATATAAATGAAATCATTCTTTTTAATTCTGCATATAATCTTACAAATACATCAGATCATGATGAATTATTAATTCGTCATATTTATGATTCTCTTGCTGCTTATATTCCTCTTAAGAGTTTAATTCAGGAAAATAATTGCAGTGATTTTGTTATTGGTGATATAGGTTCCGGCGGCGGGTTACCAGGCATTCCACTTGCAGCGGCTTTTCCTCAAATTAATTTTAATCTTGTAGAAAGAATGAGTAAGCGTTGTGCATTTCTTGAAAATTGTGCTGCCGTTTTAGGATTAAAAAACGTAAAAGTTATTAATTGTGAAGCAGAAAAAGTTCCTGCTGAAAGTATGAACATTTCTGTATTCAGAGCTTTTAGACCTTTAGATTCAGCAATGATAAAAACGCTTCTTGCACTTACTAAACAAAACGGATATCTTGTTGCCTATAAAGCAAAACTTGAAAATATAAAAGAAGAAATGAATCAGATAAAAGAGATTGTTCCTTCTTATAAAATAGAAAATTTATCTGTTCCATATTTAACTGATGTAGAACGAAATCTTGTAATTATCAAAAAAGAATAAGGTGAAGAAATGAGCAGAAAAGAAAGAACTGCATCTCAAGTTGTTGTTCAGGATGTAGTAAAAGTAAAAAAGAATGAAAGAGTTTTGATTATAGCAAATCCAATGACTAATCAAATTGCACAGGATTTATATATTGCTGTAGAAGAGCAGGGGGGAATTCCGACATTAATTTTTCAAAATGATAAAACCAGTTTTGATAATGCAAATCCTGAAACTCTAGCTGCAATTGCAACAGAACCAGAAGTATGTTTTTCAATTTCTAACGTAAAATTAGGAAAAGATCCTGTTTCTCAAAAAGAGCCTCTTGTTACCGAAGACGGTCAGAAATTTACACATATTTTTGATTATTTACTTGATGGTAAAAAAACAATGCGTGGTATCTGGACTCCAGGTATTACTCAGGATATGATGAATCGAACTGCAAATATAGATTATGACGAATTAAAAAACCGCTGTAATATATTAAATAATTATTTTGAAAATGCAGTAAGTGTTCATGTTACTGCACCTTCCGGTACTGATATTGAAATTTCTGTGGAAAACCGAAAATTGATGTTTGATGATGGAGATTTTTCTAAACCGGGAACAGGTGGAAATATTCCTGCAGGAGAAGTTTTTATAAGTCCGGTTGTAGGTAAAAGTAATGGTAAAATTGTTTTTGACGGTTCAATGACTTTTTACGATGGGGACGCAATTTTAGATGAACCAATAAGTTGTAAAGTTGAAGATGGTTTTGTAACAACAATTACAGGCGGTTCACATGCAAAACGATTATTAAAAACAATAATTGATGCAGAATTAAAACCGTTTATTATGGAAAAAGAAAAGAAATTAGAAAAAGGAATGGCAGAAGTTTATAAAAAGAATGCAAGAAATATTGGTGAACTTGGAATCGGATTAAATCCGGCAGCAAGAATTACTGGAAACATGCTTGAAGATGAAAAAGCTTTTAATACATGCCATTTTGCAATCGGTGAAAATTATGATAATGATGCACCAAGTTTAATTCATTTGGATGGAATTGTAAAAGAACCTACAATTATAGTAAAATATGCAGATGGTTCAGATAAAATGATTTTACAGAACGGTATTCTGCAAATATAAAAAAAGGAATAAGTTTTGAAAAAAAATAACGATAATAATAACAAGGAAAATAAAATGAAAAATCGAATTAAATTATTAATATTAATTTTTGTATGTGGCGTTATTACTTTATCATTTCTTGCTGCTTCAGGAAAAAAGAAATCAAATGATAAAAATCCAATACAGGAATTAGAAGAAATGCAGAATCCTAAGGCTAATAGTAAAAAAACAAAAGAAGAAGTTGATCCAAGACTTGAAAAATTAAATCTTGTTCTTTCAAAAATGTCCGTTCGTTTTAAAGAAGAATGTACTCCTTTAATTTTACAGGATACTGCATCATTTTTAAATGAATTAGAAGAAGTTCTTATGGACGAAAAAAATTATCCTTCTTTTGATTGTATGCCTTCTTCACAGCAGTTTTTCTTAATTGATAAAAAGCATAAATCTGAACCAGAAAATTATGAACCTGGTGATTTAGTTCCTCTTGTAAAAAACAATTATTATAATATCAGCAGAAATGATTTACAGCTTCGTTCTTATGTTCAAGATGCATTGGTAGAAATGGCTAAAGCTGCACGTCAGGATGGTATTACACTTTTAGTAAGTTCAACTTACAGATCGTGGGAATATCAGAAAAATCTTTTCCAGAAATGGGTAAGAATTGACGGACTTGAAGAAGCAGAAAGAGAATCAGCAAGAGAAGGTACAAGTCAGCATCAGTTAGGATTTGCTATTGATTTTGGAAGTATTGATGATTCATTTATTCAGACTTCCCAGGGAAAATGGCTTGATTCACATTCTGAAGAATATGGATGGAGTTTAAGTTTCCCACAGGGATACGAAGATATTACAGGTTACAGATGGGAATGCTGGCATTACAGATATATTGGTATTCCTGCATGTAAGTTACAGAATAAATGGTTTAATGATATTCAGCAGTATATGTTAGAATTTATTGACTGCTGGAAAAAGAATTAATCTTTAATTCCAGATTGTCGGGGCTATAGAAAGTTTGTCTAAAAGTTCAGGTTTTTTATAATCACTTTTATCTGAATTTTTTATAGCTCTGATTAAAATGTTTTTTGGAGTATGTTCCATATCAATAAATTCAAGCATTTGAACTTTATATCCTTTTGATTCTAACCATTCACCGCGTAAAGCATCTGTTACAAGAGAAGAAAATTTTTCCTGAATAATTCCCCATTTTAATAGTGATGAAAATTCGTTTGTAATTTCAGTTTTGTTTTTCTGAAGCTGAGAATTAATTTCATGCTGGCAGCAGGGTACACTTAAAATTACTTTTGTGTTTTTTTCGACTGCATATTTTAAAGCAAAATCTGTTGCGGTATCACATGCATGTAAAGTAATTATCATATCTGGAGAATCTTTTTCGGAATAATCCTGAATATTTCCTTTCTTAAAAACCAGATTTTCAAGATTTAATTTTTTAGCCATATCATTACAGTAATTGATTACATCTTCTTTTAAATCTAGTCCTTCTATTTTGCATGGAAGATTTTTTATCTGAGTTAAAAAATAATGCACTGCAAAAGTCAGATATGATTTTCCACATCCAAAGTCTACAATTCTGACTGGTTCATTTTCATTTTTTGTTTTTAAAATTTCTGGTATAACATCATTTATAAATTCAAGAAATCTGTTTATCTGACGAAATTTATCGTATTTTGAAGAAATTACTTTTCCTTCTGCTGTCATAATGCCAGTCATTACTAAAAAAGGAACAGGATTTCCTTCCTGCAAAATGTAATTCTTTTTTTTCTGGCTAAGATTGTTCTCGCTAGATAATAATCCTTTAAAGAGTTTTTTATCATCTTGTTTTATATCTTTTTTTATTTCTGTTATTTTTCCTTTTTTATTGCTTAAAACTGTGATTTCCTGAGTTTCTGTTCTTTTTACACAATTCTTAAAAGTTTTACCTTCATGTTTTTGTAAAAAATCATTTAATTGTGCTTCTGTAAAATGCTGATGGAAAACTTGTGTCTGCGTAAACATTTGTACAAAGTAAGCTGTACCGTTTGACGAGTTTTCTATAGAAATTTTTATTTTTTGATACGGTCTGTCTAATATTTCCTGAATGTTTGATACAGGTTTTGAAAGTGTTACAGATAAAATCATAGTTTATATTCCTTTTTTAATAGTATACTATTTTTTATAAAAATGATATATTAACAGATATGGGTAAGACTATTGTATTTGTAAATCAAAAGGGTGGGGTTGTCGGTGATTTTTGCCCAAGGCTCGTCGCAGAACTCGATGCCGGTGAAGTC
>CALAUH010000047.1 GCA_937892225.1 uncultured Treponema sp. | reverse complement strand
CATGAATAGCGTGAATTTTGTTACAGTAGAACAAAATACGTTCAGAAGTTGTTGTCTTTCCTGAGTCAATGTGGGCACTGATACCGATATTTCTTACTTTTGAAATATCCATAGCCATATTGTTACCTCTTATAAAAATAAATTTTTATCTAAAAATAATGTTTTTCTATTTTAATGAAAAATTAACTCTTATTCAATAGTAGAATATTGAAGAAAAAGGCATAATTTTAGGGACAAGGGGGACAGCCCTTATTAGTTTTTCAAAAAAAATTAAAATTTTACACAGATGTTAAATCCAAATGGATATCCTGCTGTGTTTGCAGAAATTTCAGGTCCGTTATCTTTTTTGCTGTTGATTGTAAGAGTGTGAACCCATGGAATTACAAAACCACATATAGTTCCAATAGCAGCGCCTGTTAATACATCTGTAAAATAATGATTACCGCTAAGCATTCTTAAAATAGAAGTTGTAATTGCAACAGAATAACTTCCACCTAAAACAAGCCATCTGTATGGTGAATCAGGAAAATATTTCCAGAAAACATAACTTGCAAAAGTTGCACCTGTAAAAGTCATTGTTGCGTGACCAGAAGGCCAGGAACGGCACCAGTCACCTTCGTTTATATCTTTTAATGGAGCGCCTTCAAAAAAGTTGTATGGTCGTGGACGGATTTTAGAATCTTTTAAAAGTTCTTTAATGCTGTTTGCAAACATTACTGATTCTGCGTACATTGTTACGATAGTTGCCCATTCACTTGAATTTGTAGCAGCCAAAACTGATGGTAAAAGCATTCCTGTAATCATAAATACATCGCCGGTTTTATCGAGAGTCTTGCTGTATTTATTAATGAATGGTTTATCAAAACTGTTGATATCATCAGTATTAAAAACTTGAGAAGAGTAGTCTGGAACCTGTTTGTTTTTGTTGATAAAAAAACTTGTAATATTCATACCAAAACTTAAAGGTAGAAGTGTTCCATCTAAAACAGGATTTAATTTAAAAGTATTTCCATCACCCCAAAAATTAAATTCCTTTTCTTCAGAAAAAGTAAAATTGTTAAAACAGAATAAAATCAAAAATAAAGTTAAAAGTTTTTTCATATAAGCCTCAAAAAGATTATAATAAATTTAAATTATTTATTAAAGTAAACTTTTTTGTTTTATTTTGACATAGATTAATGATGATATTATAATGTTACTATTATGAATACTAGAAAATTAGATGGTGCACTTTTTCGGAGAATGTTGATTGGTGGTGCAAAAAATCTTAAATCAAATAGCAAGATAATTAATGATTTAAATGTTTTTCCTGTTCCAGATGGTGATACAGGTTCAAATATGAGCCGTACTTTTGAAACAGGGTTGGAAGAGATAAAAAAAGTAAATACAAACAGTATGTCTGATATTGTAAATGCTCTTTCTCATGGTGCTTTGTTAGGTGCCCGAGGAAATTCCGGAGTTATTTTATCTCAGTTTTTAAAAGGATTACAGAAAGGATTTCAAAGTTACGAATCAGTTACTGCTTTGGATCTTATTGATGTATATAAAAAAGGTTCTGAACAGGCATATCACGCAGTTGTAAATCCTGTAGAAGGAACTATTCTTACTGTATTTAAGGAATCTGTTAATTATACAGAAAATAGAATTTCGGAAGATTCAACAATCGAAGATTTTTACAAGGAATTGTTAGAAGGCGCAAAAGAAATTCTGCCAAAGACAAAAGAAATGCTTCCTGCATTAAAAGAAGCTGATGTTATCGATTCTGGCGGACAGGGATATTTGTGTATTGTAGAAGGTATGTATAACGCTTTACTCAATCCTGATTATAATCCTGTTATAGAAGATGATGATGTAGAAGAAACTTCAGTACAGACAGTGGATATTTCTGCATTTACAAGAGACAGCGAACTTGAGTTTGGTTATTGTACAGAATGTCTTTTACGACTTCAGACAAAAAAAGTTGATCCGGATAATTTTGATATTCAGATAATTATTGATTATTTAAATTCAATGGGTGGTGATTCAATCGTATGTTACAAAGAAGGTGATGTAGTAAAACTTCATGTTCATACACCAAATCCTGGAAATGTATTAAATGAACTTAGAAAATACGGTGAATTTTTAACCATCAAAATAGAAAACATGGCTTTACAGCATCAAGAAATTTTGAATAAAAAAGAAGAAAAAGTTGTTCGTGAACATAAGAAACTTGCTGTCGTTGCAGTAGCTTCAGGTAATGGAATTATTGATTTGTTCAAAGAACTTGGTGCAGATGAAATTGTAAATGGCGGTCAGACTGGAAATCCACCGGCATCTGCATTTATAGAGGCATTTGAAAAAATTGATGCTGATTATATCGCTGTTTTACCAAATAACTCAAATATTATGCTTACAGCAAAACAGGCAGCAGAACTTTATAAAAAAGCCGATGTTCGTGTTATTCCTGCAAAAACAATACAGCAGGGGTACAGTGCACTTGCAGTATTAAATCCATTCTTTGATGATATACAGGATTTAGAAAACGATGTTCAGGAAACAATAGATAATGTTGTATCTCTGGATGTAGCACTTGCTGTAAAAGATGCAGAAATCAACGGTAAAAAAGTAACAAAAGGTGATTATTTAGGATTACAGGGTGATAATATCCTTTGTGCAGATAAAGATAAAATAATAACACTTGTAAATCTTTTAAAATCAGTGGACAATATAAAGGATAAAGAATTAATAACAGTATTCTGTGGTCAAGATATCACTGGAGAGGAAAAATCAAAAATAGAAGAATTTATAAATAGTTCATATCCTGATTTAGAATTATCAGTGTTTGATGGAAATCAGGATGTTTACAGTTTATATGTTTCTTTGGAATAAAAACTGGAGTAAAGATGTATACAGTTGTAATTGATACTTTAGGAAGTGATAAAGGTCCTGAAACTATTGTTCAGGGTGCTTGTGATGCATTAAAAGCATTTCCAAATTTGAATTTATGTTTAACAGGTGATGAAAGTGTAATAAATGCTGCATTAGATAAATTCGGCGGTGATAAGAATCGTGTTAGAATTATAAATGCACCAGATGTAATTACAAATTATGATCATCCTGTTATGGCAATAAAAGAAAAAACAAATTCTTCACTTGTAAAAGCTTTGGAAGAACTTAAAAACAATGATGATTGTATCGGTTTAATCAATGCTGGAAGTACAGGCGCTTTATTAGTAGGTTCTACAGTCTATCTTAGAAAACCTGAACTTCTTAGACCTGCACTTGCTGCAGTATTACCGGCAGAAAGCGGCAGTTTTACATGTGTAGTAGATACTGGAGCAAATATTGATTGTACATCAGATATGCTTGTTCAGTTTGCACATTTAGGTTCAGAATTAATGCATGATTTATATAAAATTGAATCACCAAAAATCGGACTTCTTTCTAATGGTGCAGAAGAATCAAAAGGTAATGCATTGGTAAAAGAAACACATCAGAGATTAAAGACAGAAAGCGGATTGAACTTTGTCGGAAATTTTGAAGGTACAAATTGTCTTTCTGGCGGATGTGATGTTTTAGTTTGTGACGGATTTGCAGGTAATCAGGTTTTAAAAGTAAGTGAAGGAATTGCACGCAGACTTATTACAGACATTGTAAAAATAGGAAAATCTACTGGAAATCAGGAATATTTAAAACTTGCCGGAGATTTAGCAGCTCAATATGATTTTAATTCACTTGGTGGCGGAATTGTTCTTGGAATTACAAAATATGTAATCAAAGCACATGGCGCTGCAAATGAAAAATCAATCTTTAATACAGTAAAGATGCTTGTAAATCTTGCAGAAAACAAGAATGTATATCTTGGTGAATAAAGTAAAATATTAATTTGCATTGCAAATAAATATAAAATAGACCTTATTAAGGGAGAATAAAAAATGGCAGATAAAAGATTTGTTTTAGTAACATCAACAGGATGTATTGAATGGGCTCCTGAACGCTACAAAAGAGATGATATTGGAATTATTCGTGTTCGTTTAACATTTAAAGGAATTGAATATGAAGAAGGTCCAGATTTAGATCCTGTAAAATTTTATCAGGAACAGGAAACAATAGAAAATCCAAAAGATAATCTTCCTACAACTGCTATTCCAAATATGGAAAAAGTTCGTAAGCAGTTCGATGATCTTCTTGCAAAAGGTTATAATGAATTGATAATTATTGCCATCAGTTCAGGACTTGGTGGAACATATAATGCATTAAGACTTGTAGCAGAAGATTATGAAGGTAAGATGAAAATTACAGTAATTGATTCAAGAATTACTGCATTTGCAACTGGACTATCAATTTTTATTGATGCAATCTTTTCTGTTCCTGTGAGTTCATTTACTTTTATCT
>CALAUH010000046.1 GCA_937892225.1 uncultured Treponema sp. | reverse complement strand
ATGGCTCCAACTTCACTTGTTGGTCAGGTAACAAAAACTACTCCATACGGACGTAATGCTGATGAAGTAGGTTATCCAATCCGTGCATGTGAACTTTTGAATACTTTAGTTGAACCAAAATATATTGAACGCTGTGCAGTTTATGATGTTAAACATATTAATCAGACTAAAGCTGCTATTAAAAAGGCTTTGACATATCAGAAAGAAAAGAAAGGTTATTCATTCGTAGAAATTCTTTCTATGTGTCCAACTAACTGGGGTGTTAATCCTACAGTTGCAGCTGACTGGGTTAAAGACGAAATGGAACCATATTATCCACTCGGTGTTTTCCGCGATGTTCCTGCAGGAAATGTTCCAGAAGCCGCAAAACCTACTGCAGGCGTTGTAAATAAATAAATAGTGTCACGCAAATCACGCAGATCTACGCAGATTTTTTTATATATAACATCTGCGATAATCTGCGAAATCTGCGTGAAATTTTTAGGAGTTTTTGATTATGACAACTGAAATTATATTTGCAGGATTTGGTGGACAGGGTGTAATTCTTGCCGGAAAAATCCTTACTTTAGCCGGAATGAGCGAAGATAAATTTGTATCACATATTCCTTCTTACGGTGCTGAAATGCGTGGAGGTACTGCAAACTGTTCTGTAATCGTAAGTGATGAAGAAGTTGCTTCACCTGTAATTGAACAGCCAGATGTTGTAGTTGCTTTGAATAAACCTTCAATGACAAAATTTGAACAGCAGCTTAAACCAAACGGACTTTTAATTTACAATTCAAGCCTTATTGATATTAAACCTAGCCGTACAGATATTAGAACTTTGGCATTACCATGTAACGAAATGGCAGCTGAATGTAATAATCCACGCGGTGCAAACATGGTTGTACTTGGTTGTCTTGCAAAAGTATGCCCTGGAATGGTAAGCGGAGTAAAACCTTTTGAATACGCATTGGACGAAGCAATTTCCGCACGTAACAAGAAATTTAATCCAATCAACATTGCAACAATTGAAGCTGCATATAAAAAGGATTACGAAATAAAATAGCCACAGATGAACACAGATAAACACAGATTTAATAGAATGTTTTATGGAAATTAATAAAATTACTGAAATAATAATTGGATCTGCTTATACTGTGTCAAATACTTTAGGATGTGGATTTTTAGAAAAAGTATATGAAAATGCTTTAGCTATAGAAATTAAAAAACAGGGGTTAAATGTTAAGCAACAATTTAATCTTCCTGTTTTTTATGATGGTATTAAAGTAGGTGATTATTATGCTGATTTATTTGTTGAAGATTCTGTAATAGTTGAACTAAAATCTACAGAAAAATCAAATGAAATATATGAAGCACAATTATTAAATTATTTAAAAGCAGGTAATATAAAAACCGGTCTTTTAATCAATTTTGGAAAAACAAAAGTTGAAATAAAAAGATTTTCTAAATAATTTTTATCTGTGTCCATCTGTGTTTATCTGTGGCTTAAAAAAAAGAGGAAATTATGTCTGAAAAAAATAAAATTGGCGCAAAAGTTAAACTTGTACGTGAAAACCGCAAACTTACTATCGAAGATGTTTCGGAACGTACAAATCTTTCTGTTGAACAGATTGCTAGTATTGAAGATGGAAGTCTTGTTCCAAATTTAACTCCTCTTATTAAAATTGCACGTGTACTTGGTGTACGTCTTGGTACTTTTATGGATGATGATGAAAACCTTGGACCTGTTGTTGCTCGTGCTCAAGATAAAAAAGAAGTTACACGCTTTAGTGACCGTGGAAATGCTATAAATTCCGACTTGGATTTTTATACTTTGGCTCAGAATAAAGCCGGTCGCCATATGGATCCATTTGTAATTGATATTTTCCCTTCATCAGAAGAAGAAGTAAAACTTTCTACTCACGAAGGTGAAGAATTTATTTACGTTTTGGAAGGTGAGGTAGAAATTAAATACGGTAAAGATACATATGAACTTAAACAGGGCGATTCAATTTATTACGAATCAATCGTTGCTCATCATGTTCACAGCCACGGAAATGAAAAGGCAAAAATCTTAGCTGTAGTTTATACTCCTGTATAATTTATTATGGATGATTCAGAATATTATTCATTAATGAATCGTTCTTCATGCTGGAATTTAAATCAGATTCTTAAAAATAAAAATAAGAATAATGATTCAAAAAAGAATATCCAGAAAGAAGTTCAAAATTTTAATAATGTAATTACTCGTCAAGGTAAAGCTGATGCTGAAATGCTATTAGAAAAGAATGAAAATGAATAAGTTGATAATTCAATGATTTTATGTTATTTTTAATTAGGTGGATTTAATAAATGAATAAAAGATTATTTGAACTTTCATATACATTACGAAAAGAAAGAGAACAGAAAAACACTTTTTTATTTATAACAATTTTATTAGCTATAATTTTTATTAATATAATTTTTAAATATTTTTTAGTTCCAATCCGCCAGATTTCAAATTCAATGAATCCTGATATACCAGAAAATACTTATGTAATGGTTAATTTAACAAAAAAAACTCCAAAAGTCGGAGATATTGTTTTGTTAGAATCACAATCAAAATTAAATAAAAATTTCTTTTATAAAATTGGTTCTAAAATCTGCACTTTTTTTACATTTCAACAGATTAATTTTTTAGAAGATAAAGAACTTACAAGTACTTCTTCAACTTTAAGAAGAGTAGTTGGAACTCCAGGTGATACAATTTACATGGAAAATAATATGGTATATGTAAAAGAAAAAGACAGTAAGTATTATTTTTCTGAATTTGAAATGACTAAAAAAAGTTATGATATTTCTACAAAAAATGTACCTGAAAACTGGGACAAGGATTTAATCATTACAGATAATTTTGCTGAATTTACATTAAAAGAAGATGAATATTTTGTTTTATGCGATAACCGTTCTTCAGCATTAGATTCTCGTTTTTATGGATGTATTAGTTCTGATCAAATCAGAGGTACTGTTTTAGCCTCATATTTCCCAATAAAATTATTTAAGATTTATTAATGGAAAATATTTTATCACTTTATATACATATTCCTTTCTGCCTTTCTAAATGTGATTATTGTGATTTTTTCAGTATTAAATGTCCGCAAAAAATTCAAGATGATTATATCAATGCATTATGTAAGGAACTTTTATTTAGAAAAAAACAATTTAATGCAGATAAACTTAAAACAATTTATATTGGCGGCGGAACTCCAAGTTTACTTTCAAAAAATCAAATAAAAGTTTTAACATCATTTATTAAAAAGAATTTTATTATTACAGATGATTATGAATTTACTTTTGAAGTTAATCCTGATGATATTACTAAAGAACTTCTTGAAACTTTAGATGATTGTGGAATTAACCGACTGTCCTGTGGAATTCAATCTTTATCTCAAGAGGTTTTAAGTTTTGTTAATAGAAGGGCAGATAATAATCAGAATATAAATGCATTGGAAACTATAAAAAAATACTGGAACAGAAAATTAAGCATAGATTTAATTTGCGGATTACCTTTTGAAACTAATGATTCATTTTTAGATGGATTAAAAAAGATTTTAGAATATAATCCGGATCATATTTCTATGTATTCACTTGTATTAGAAGAAGAAACTGAACTGTATAAAAAAATAGACAATTTAAAAATTGAATATGATTTTGATAATACTGATAAAATGTGGTTAGAGGGTAAATCTTTTTTACAAAAAAATGGATTTTATCAGTATGAAGTATCTAATTTTTGTAAAAGTGATAACTTTAGTAGACATAATATGGCGTACTGGCAGTTTGAATCTTATATTGGTTGTGGAAGCGGTGCAACGGGGACGTTATATAATCATAATAATTCTTTCAGATATACAAATCTTAATGATATAAATAAATATATGACTTTCTGGAATAAAAATATTGAAGTTAAAATTCCCGAAGATAAAGAGCTGTTGTCTGATGAAACACTTTCTTTTGAATATTTTATGATGGGATTAAGAACTTCTTTTGGTGTTTCAAGGAATAAATATCTTGATTTTTTTAAGACGGATTTTCCAGATAAATTTTATAAAATCTTTAATGAATGGGAAAAAAAGAATCTTGCTGAAAAAAGGATTGTAAAAAAAGAAGATAAAATTGATGAAATTTATTTGTTAAATGAAGATGGTCTTTTATTTTTAAATTCTTTTTTAGATAAATTAATTTGATTTTTAGTTAAAAATAACCGAAAAAATAAGTATAAGATTAAATTATTTATTGAAATATTATAAAAATCGTTTATAATGTAAATAACTATATTTATATACATTGGATTTTATAAAATTCAAGGAAAATAAATGATAGAAGTATTGCGGTTAGATGGGAAAATTTTTTGGGTGAATCCGCACATGATAGAAAGTATGGAATCTACTCCTGACTTAACGTTAACAATGTTATCAGGCAAAAAAATCATTGTTCGAAATTCCCCAAATGAAATTATAGAAAAAATTATTGAGTACCGAAAAAAAATAGGTATAGATAAACAAGAGGTCTTGTAATGGATATAGCTACAATAATTGGTGTTATTGGTGGTGGTGCCATGATTATTATGGCAACATTAACATCTGGTGGTAAATTAAGTGATATTTGGGACTTACCATCAATTTTAATGACTGTATTAGGTTCATACTTTTCTATGTGGGTAGCTGCACCATTAAAGAAAGTAGTCGGAATGTTAAAAGTAATGGGAAGGGCTTTTAAAGTTCCAGATTTTGGTGAAAAAAGTATCATCGTAAGTTTACAGGCTCTTTCTGAAAAAGCCCGACGTGAAGGTATTCTTGCACTTGAAGACGGTCTTGATGATTTGGAAGACCCTTTTATGAAAATGGGGTTAAGACTTGTAGTTGATGGTACTGACGGTAATATTATTCGTTCTATCATGGAAAATGAAATGAATCAGATAGAAGCCCGTCATATGGAATGGATCAGTTTAATAAATGCATGGGCAGGATATGCTCCTGGTTTTGGTATGATGGGAACCGTACTTGGTCTTATTGGTATGTTAAATAACCTCGAAGATAAAAGTTCTTTAGGTCCTAACATGGCCGTTGCCCTTGTAACAACATTGTATGGATCTTTCATGGCAAACTGGTTAATTTCTCCTTTTGCTACAAAATTAATTACTCATAACTCACAGGAAATTAGAATTAAAGAAATGATTATTGAAGGTGTACTTGCTATTCAGGCAGGTGAAAACCCTCGTATTATGGCTCAGAAACTTCTTACTTATCTTGATCCTGTTACAAGAAAAGCTGTTGAAGCTGATGTTCTTAAGGATTAATTTTATAAATCCTTAATATATTATCTATTGACATAGTTTTCAATACTATCTGCATAAGTAGATAGATTTGAGTAATCAAATATTGGAGAAAAATGATTCCAATATCCTAATTCACTACATCTTACGGATGCCATTCCTAAAAATGTATCTTTCCCCTTACAACCTTTTTCTACATAGGATTGGTCCATAATAGGAGAAGCAGCTGTAATAGCTGTAACAATCCATCCAAAAGCTGCCAATTTTTGGGCAAGGGATAAATAGAAATTATCTTTGAATGTTTGAAAGTCGCTTTCTTTACTTTCTATAAAAGCTTC
>CALAUH010000045.1 GCA_937892225.1 uncultured Treponema sp. | reverse complement strand
CTTGTTGCAAAACGGTGAGTTTCATCACGGACTCTCTGTAAAAGTCTTAAAGCATCACTTCGTTTTGGAAGCTGAATCGGAACAGAATTTCCAGGTAAGTAAATATCTTCATTTTTTTCTGCAAGACCAATTACAGGAATATCGAGCTTTAGTGATTGTAAGATTCCTTCTGCTGCATTTACCTGACCAATACCACCGTCTATTAAAATTAAATCTGGCAAATCTGCCTGTTCATTCAATAATCTTGTATAGCGTCGGCTTACAGCTTCTCTCATTGATGCAAAATCATCTATGATTCCATCTGTTGTTTTAAGACGGAAATAGCGGTAATTTTTCTTATCAGGATTTCCATTATAAAAACTGATTAAAGATGCAACCGGGAATTTTCCACCGATATGTGCAATATCAAATCCTTCAATTCTGACAGGAAGTACATCCAGATTAAGAAGATTTTTAAGTTCTTCCATTGCAGGGCTGTCCCCTCTGTCTCTTAATCTTCTGATAATATCTTCTCTGGCATTTTGAACTGCCATATTCATTGCGGCAACATCGCGAGGACTGTCCCCATTGACTATATACAATTTGACTTTTGAGTTTGGAAAGGCATCGTTAAGCCAGTGTAAAATATTATCATATTCAGTAGTCTGTGATATATAAATGTTTGGCGGTATGCTTGATTCATTTTCATAATAACACGCCATAAATTCACCGGTTAAATCATCTTCATCATTTAAAGATTCTACTCTGAAATTTTCTCTCCCTAAAAGTTTGCCCTGACGAATTTTAAGAACAGTAAAACTGATTAATTCGCCTTCTGAATAATACGCAATATAATCTCTGTCATCTGAATCAAAATTTTCAACAATATTTTGATTCTGTAAAATCATTAGAGCTTTGATTCCGTCCCTAAGAATTGCTGCTTTTTCAAAATTTAACTCTTTACTTGCAGTTTTCATCTGTTCGGTAAGCAGATTAATGGCATTATCACCTTTTCCTTCAAGTAGTTTTTTTATTTCGCCGATATTTTGATTGTAGGATTCTTTTGAAATTTTGTTACAGCATGGTGCTTGACATTGTTTTATATGATAATAAAGGCAGGGTGTTTCTCTTTTTCTAAAGGTTCTGCAGTGTCGAATAGGATATAATTTAAAAATCGTTTCAATAAATGTGTCCAGTGCATTTATATCAGGGTAGGGACCATAGTATGTGGAACCGTCTTTTAAAATGCGTCTGGTTCTGAACATTTTTGGAAAATCTTCGTTTGTTATTCGTAAAACGGGGTAAGATTTTCCATCTTTCAGGTTGATATTATAACGCGGTGAATATTTTTTGATTAGATTATTTTCTAATAATAATGCTTCGTATTCATTGGTAGTTGTGATATACTCTATAGATACAGCGTGAGATATTAAAAGTCGTGTCTTTATATCCTTTTTTCCAGAAAAGTAAGAAGAGAGACGGTTCTTAAGATTTTTCGCTTTACCTACATAAATTACGGTGCCTTCTGGATTTCTCCATAAGTAGACGCCGCTAGATAAAGGAGCTTTCAAAGCTGTTTCGTGTAGAAGTTCGCGAACGGACTTTATATCACTAGAAGTTTTGGCTGTCATTTTATGATTAAGAATTGTATCAGAAAAACATTATTTTTTACAGTTGTATTTTTTTCTTGTTTTCCATCTTTCGGTAAAGATGTAATTTTAGGCGGAAAATCAGGATGGCCTGTGTTCCAGACTCAGGAAAATATTGCAAAAGGCCAGGGCCGTTATGGTTATGATTGTATTCAGCTTTCAACAAATTCTTTTGTTTTTGATGATGATACTGATTTATTAATAAATTTTGAAAATCAAAGAAATCCTATTGCAGAAGGAAAATATACTATTTTATCAAACAGTTTAAAAAATACTTCTCAGACAATAATGGAAAAGGGCGCTGGTTTAAGTAGAAATACTGGCGGACTTTCGATTTTAGGTCAGCCGGGAACTTTCTTCGGTTCTGAAGGATTTATGGGTTCTTTTTCAATTGAATTCTGGCTTTGTCCTTCTGTCGCAGAAAATGGAGAAGTTGTAATTAACTGGGAATCTTCTAAAAATGTAAAAGGTATTTTGCTTCATCAGTTGTTGAACTGTATGTTTGACAGTGGACATCTTGAATGGACTTTAGTAGATTTTTTTGATAATTACGTAAGTGAAGATGATTCTGCAGAAGTAAAATTAACTGGTTCAACTAAAATAATTCCAGATACATGGACATATCATGCATTAAGTTATGATTGTGAAACTGGTATTCTTGAATATCTTGTAAACGGTGTAACAGAAGATATTAAATATATAACAAATACTGGAACAGAAGACGGAGATATTTCTCTTGTCGTTTTAGGAGCAAAATCTAAAATTCAGATTTGTTCAAAATATACTGGAAAAATTGATGACATCAGAATCTTAAGACGTCCATATTCACAGCCGGATTATCAGTCTGCAGAAAGCGCCGGAAAGGTAAGCAGAATGTTGTATCAGCCTACAGGCGGAAAATTTGTAACTAAGCCAATAGTTGTTTCAACAGGTTCACGATTAAGTATGCTTTCTTCTGAAATGACAGTTCCTTCTCAAACAGATGTCTGTTTTTATGTTCGTTCAGGAGATAATTATTTTAACTGGACAGATAACTATCCGAAATGGAAAAAAGTAGAAAGCGGAAAAGAAATTAAAGATGTAACCGGTATGTATTTTCAGGTTGCCTGTGAAATTTTCCCGGATGGAGATGGTTCTTTAAGTCCGACAATTACTGATATAAAATTAACTTTTGATGAATTACCATTACCACTTCCTCCTTTTACTGTAAGAGCAGAAGCTGGAAATGGAAAAGTAGTATTATCATGGAATTATTCTGCAAAAACCTTCTTGAGCTGCACGAAGTCGGGCAGGCCGTTCTTCTTGACCATGCTCGTCTCGCCTGCGATCAGAGGCAGGCAGTAGTCGATGAAGCCCTGGGTCACGC
>CALAUH010000044.1 GCA_937892225.1 uncultured Treponema sp. | reverse complement strand
CAATCTTAAATTTGATGTTCTCGGCACTCACGAGGATATTTATCCCGAAGCGATTGAAGATTACAACGATTCCTCCTGCATTGTAATGGTTGAAGCAGAGGGCTCAAAAATCTTTATTCCGGGTGATGCCGCAGTTGCCGCAAGCAAAAAGCTCGAAGCAAGATATTCTTCTTCTCTTAAATGTGATGTGTGCCAGGTGGCTCATCATGGACATACGGGGCTCAGTAAAAATCTTTATGAGCTTCTCAGCGCAGACACGGCAGTTTACCCTGTCACAAGAATTTTTTATGAAGAAGATCAGCTCAGAAGAGAAGCCAACCGCCGCATAACGGAAATTGCGACTCACAGCCTTGTTACAGGTGACGGCACAGTATGTGTTCCGCTTCCTTATAATAAAGAAACTGTTTACACCCTCCCCGATGAAACTTTTGAGGATTTCGGAAAAATCGAAAGGCTCTGGAAATATAAATACTCCGAGGAAAGAATGACAGAGCTTTACGAAGCCTTTCTGTCAAACGGCGGCAGTGACGAAAAGCTCCTTATTCCCACAAGCAAATTCGGCTGGATAGAGCCAAAATGAGAGGAGGTGGAAATATGAAACGCTCGTATCTTTGCTTTTTAATCTTCAGCATTGTAAGAACCCTGTTTTATTCGTTTTTGTATTTTAATATGTACTCGTCCGTTTCTTTTATAAGTTCTTTCTGTCAGTCAGCAACAGAAATAGCTGTTCTGATTTTTAACTTCACTCTGTTTGTCGGAGTTCCCGTGGTTTTCACAATTTTGTTTGCAGTATATTATGGAAAATCGGATAAGTCATCTGACAAAAAAATAAAATGTAAAGAGCAAATCGTGTTCTGGACTTCCATTGTTCTTGTATGGTTGTCTGCATTCATTCAGTACCAGGCAATTTCGCTCGGATTCTGATAAACACGCAAAAAATAACCGGACAGCTTCAAGCTGCCCGGTTTTCGCTTATCTTAAATCACATTATGAAAAAAGACCAACAATGAAATCAATGATGCTTAAGAAGAATCTTATGAGTCTTGCGAAGAATGACAGGTTTGAGTTATCTGTTACTTTAACCTGAGGATTATTCAAAAGACCGGAAATTGCATACTTAATCTGTTGTTTTTCGGATATTCAAAAGGATGATGTAATATTAGAGCCTTTCTGTGGTTATTCATCTATTCCAGTTCAACTTGCAAAAAAATTTTATTTTTCAAAATTATTTGTAAGTGATATAGATGATGAAAAAGTAAAAATTGCCGGTGAAAAAAAACAGCTTCAAAATAAAGAACAGATTGTAATTTCAAAACAGGATGCTTTTAACCTGGAAAACATTCAGGATAAATCAATTAATCTTGTAATTACCGATCCGCCATGGGGATTTTTTGAAGAAATAAAAGATATTCCTGGTTTTTACAGACAGATGTTTTTATCATTTAAAAGAATATTAAAATCAGATGGTAAAATGATAATTTTATGCGCAAGACCAGATGAACTTGAAAAAATAATTGCGGAACAGAATATTCAAATTATAGATTCACTTCATACTCTGGTAAACGGTAAAAAAGCAAGTTTGTATAAATTAAGCTTCTTCAGTTAGTTCTGTGTTTGTAAAATTTAATTCTTCTGCAGAAATCTTAGTTTCGTTAATTTTTTCCATAAGCAAAGCGTGATAAGTATTAATCATTGTTAATTTAAAATATGGTTTAAAAATTAAATCAATTATTCCTCTTGTAAGAAGACTTCCTAAAAACCATAAAATAAAACTTAAATATAATAAGATTAAATCTTTAATATGATTTTGCGTAATTATTATACTGAGATTAAGGCATCTTCTGACTTTTAAAAATTTGTATTCACTTGCAAAACAAAGTGTAAATGAATATTGAAGTAATTTATAAAAAAACAAAACGTAAGCAATCAAAGAAAATAAAGGATTTAATGTCTGTAAAAGTTCCTGATTATTAGTTAGTTTAAAAAGTATGTAATAAATAAAAAGTTCACATGCTATAGGAACTAAAAGCCATAAAAATAATTTTAAACAGATGTATGCACCGCATTTAATAGCCCGAAAAAATTTTTTTAAGCCTTCCAGAAACACTGAATAGGGAATTGGTTCAGGAGTTCTTGTCATCTGAATAAAATAATCATTTTGTGCAAAATCAAAAATAAAAAATAATATGAGTGTAATAAGCAGATAAATACTTAAAATAATTGTATTCTTGTAATGATTTTGTGATAATAAAGTTGTCATTTGTTGAATGTCAAAAGTAGAAAAGCTTTCTGTGATTTTATTTAGTTCTGGATTTATTAATAATAAAGTGACTGAAATAAGAATGTTTATTGAAACGATAGTAAGAATTATTAAACTTGGAGTAACAAGTCTGTTCTGTAATTGTTTTTTTGCAAAATCTTTATATTTATATCTTTCAAACATAATACAAATATAACATATTTTAAAATAAAAAAAAAGTTGAAAAACCTCACACGTTTTCCAACTTTTTTAATTTAAGTAAACAATAAGGCATTCTTTTCAGGTGCCTGGATGTCGTTATTCACCCGTTCAATACCTTCATTCATTTTAATTATCGGATTTATTTAATTTGGCTTTAGTAAATTTTTAATTTTTTTTTAAATTTTTTTTATTTCGTTACCGTTTTTAGTAACATTAATTGATTTTTAACTTGACTATTATTAGTTTTTTTTAGATTATATTCCCATTATGGAAGCAGAAAACTTAAATAGAGCTTATTTAGAAACACTTACATTTGCTGATTTGACAGCTCTTGCAGATGAATATGGAATTGATGTACCTGAAAATCTGGACCGAAGAATTCTGATTGGAGAATTGTTAGAATTAGCAGAAGAATTACAGGCTGTTGAAGATGAATCTATGATTATTTCACAGAATAAATCTACAGAAGATTCACTTTCTTTACCGGGAAATTATAATGAAACACAAATTTCATGTGTTTTAAGAAATCCTGTATGGGGATTTGTTTTCTGGAATATCAGCGAAGCAGATAAAAATATGTTAAACGGTTTTGATGACTGTTCTTTAATGTTAAGAGTATGTTCATTATCATCTATAAATGAACCTAAACCGGAAGAAGCATTTGAAATTATAGAAAAAGAATCTGAAAACTTTATTGAAAATCGACATGATCAAAGTGTATTATCAATTCTTGCAATAAAATATAATAT
>CALAUH010000043.1 GCA_937892225.1 uncultured Treponema sp. | reverse complement strand
AAGAAAATAAACTTTATTTTAGACATAGTTGCAGGTTGACCGGAAAAATTAATCAGTTATAATAAAAGTTTGATTGCAAGTACAGATTTTCCAGTTGCAGGTTGACCGGAAAAATTAATCAGTTATAATTATCCTGTTGCTTTTATTCCGTTTTTGTTAGTTGCAGGTTGACCGGAAAAATTAATCAGTTATAATACATCTGATTTAAATCCTTATAATAAAATGAATTAAGGGTTGTCAGATGTATTTTTTTTAGGGAAAAATTAGAATAAAAGCAGTTGTTCAGGCTGTTTTTTTTCTTCTTTTTCTCCAGAATTGTAACTGATAATATTTCCATACTGTTTATCCGTTATAGTAAGAATATCAACTTTTCCTTCTGCTGGCAAGTTATCTTTTATTAGCCTGTAATATTTTTCGCATGCATCTTTTCCAGAAAAAAGTCTTGTATATATTGAATATTGTATCATAGCAAAGCCGTTATCTAGTAAAAATTTTCTGAATTTAGTTGCATCTTTTCTTTCTTTTTTTTCTATAACTGGTAAATCAAAAAGAACTAACATCCACATAAGTTCATATCTATTCAATAATGGTAATTCCATTTTCATTTCCCTCCCATTCTGGTAGTTCAATGACAGGTTTTCCTTCTTCTAATGCTTTTACATAAGAAGACACTAAATAATGCATACTTTGAAATGCAGGTGTTTCACCTTCTTTAGTTTTTACTTTAATTTTAAGTACATTAACAAGTAATTTTTTACATTCGGGATTTAATTCTCTGTATCCCAAATTCCATATTTCTTGTACCATACAGTCTACTAAGGGTCTGTATATTTCGAATAAATCATCTGCAAGACAAAATTGATTTAAATTATTGTCGTGATGTATTCCAAGTGCTGGTAAAAGTCCGTGGGTACAAATTGCTCTTACCATTGATGCACGCATAATTGCATATCCATAATTTAAAAATGAATTAACATCATCTTTTTCTCTGTCTCTAATAAAATCTGAACCGAAAATACTTGGCCAGTACATTCTTGCTGCATAAGCTTCTCTATTATCCGGATCTCCAGATTTTACCATAGTTGAAATTTTATTTATTAACTGTACTTTTTCGGGTTTATTACAAAATTTTAAACATAAAGCTTGATTTTTAATTTTTTTAATTACAATTTGTTGCCAGATTCTTTTTTTTAAAGGTTCAGATGAATTGATTTGTGATTTTATTATTTTAGTTGAATATGTATGAGTTAATAAAGGTATAACCATGCTTTGAGGGGAATAGTTTTGACCGCATAAAACAGTTATGCATCCTCGTTCTGACAAAGCATTAAGTACATTTTTAGACATTGTAACACTTTGTGCAGACAGTAATAAAACACCGACATCATCCAAAGGAACAGAGCCTAATTCCTGTTCTTCTTTATGGATGACTATAAAGCCACGCTTAAGAGAAATATAGCGATTTTCTTCTGCAATCTCTAATACTCTGTTCAGCATACTTTAATTATCGGTTTTGGCGTGTTTTTTTGCCACTTTAAATTAAAGTATTCTATTTTCTAAAAACGCGTCCTATTGGATTTACAGTAATTGGATGAGCTTGCATTTTATTGAATAAAGCGTTAATAGTAATAAAATTTTGTTTTGCTTGTGGAACTTGCTCTCCATTTTTATTTTTTATCCAACATGAATTTTTTTCAATCATCATTTCATTTGTTGAATAAAACCAATCAGCACAATCTGTTACAGTAAATATTGGACGTACATCAATACATTGATTAGTTGCTGAAAATCCAAATATATGTGAATTAAATAAATAACCATCAATATTTAATTCCAAATAATCATCTTTATGTAAAATACAAATCTGTTTTGCTGCCGGATGTGGTTTTCCTATATCCAAGACTTCTTTTTTTATACTTGTTTTTCCATTTTTATCTTTTATAATTTCATTACGTCTTATATATTGTGCTTTATATGTTTTCTTTTCTCCAGGAAGTTCCCATATTATTGCTGCAAAATAATCTTCCGGTGCTAAATAACGAGGAACAGAGCCGGATAAAATTTCTATAGGCGTTTGTACTCTGTTAATACATCGTACTTTTTTAATTCCTGTTTCTTCAGAAAATCTTTGTAATACAACATCAATTTTTTCGTCTTTATTTTTAGAAACGTAATCTTTTATCTTTTCCCGTATTTTTTCATCAACAATTTCATCTAGATTATTTTCTTTAAGCGAAATTAAATTTTCTCTGCATACAAATTTTTCTTTACCATGTATTTTTATTTTACCAAGCAACGTTTCTTTAGAAAGTTTTCCTTCTGCACCATGGTCTGGTTTAAAACTTACAACAATATTTTTAACTTTTTCAATTAAATCAGTTCTTAAAATTGGGAATTCTGGTATTTCAATTCTGTTTAATTTATGAGAGTTTTTTGTTGCAAGTTTTTGAACTAAACTTCTATCAGTTAATCCAATAACAACAGCATCTACTGCATGGTGTCTGTGGTCATAACGATTCTTTTTATAGTTTCCAACCTGTTCTGGTTTTAATCCTAAAAATGCAACTTCTTTTTCTGTAAATTTTCTACAAAGAATAGAATCCATTTCCCATTTGTCACGAAGCATTTTTGTCATTGAACCGTTTGTAGCCCAAACATCTGCCGGGTTATCTACAAGACATTTTAAATAACGTAAAGCAGCTTTTGCTATATATTGGTTATCTGTTAATTGTCTTGTAATAAAGCTTGAATCTTTTTCAAAAGATTCCATTGCACTGGTTGAAAATTTATTCTTTTTAGAAATGTTTTTTAAATTATTAGATCTGGCTTTTATTTCTTCCCAATTATATCCATTAGGATTTGAGCCAAATGCTTCATATGGAGAACGTTCTGCTTTAAATGCATTACAAGAAGAATGTGCAACTGTTAAATTAGATTCTGCATCAAGCAAAGTTCTACTGAATGGCAAAATATGTTCTATTTCAATTTCTTTTGTAAATAATTCTGCACCAGTAATACCTTTACCACAGTAAATACATTTATTACCTAAACCTAATTCAGACCATAATCTATATTTTAAACGGTCATTTCTGTTAGGAAAGAAAGTTTTTCCAGGAAATGCTTTTGTGTATAAATCAGAAATACTTTGATTAATAACAATATTTTCTTTTGCCCGTTCATTTTGTTTTCTTGCAATTTCAGCTTTTTTTTCAACACTGTTTTTTAAATCTCTTGAAAGTTCAATTGCAATTTGTTTTGGTTTTCCATATTCCTTAATTAAAGCATTTACAACAACACGAGTTTGATTTAATGCCACATGAACTGTAGGATTGCTTATTTTTCCATAACGTTTTTCTGGTTTATCTTCTGGTTCAGAAAGATTCATTCCCATAGTAGAACCGGTTAATACTTTTCCGTAATATGGCAATAAATCAAATTTTTCTATACTTTGGTCAGCAAATTTATAATGTAAAGATTCAATTGCCTGATGATATTCTAAATCAGCAATTTCTTCCATGCGTTTAACAATTTGTTCAGATATTTCTTTACAAAGCATAGAAGTTCCAGAAGTAAATAAAGTATTTTTTACAATATAATCTTTTTGTTCTTGAGAAAGATTATATGGTTTTAAAATCTCGTAAACTTGTTCATCTTCGTCTGCTGTAATTATTGTTTCAACAATTTTATCTTGTTCTTCTATGGAAAGTGTGTTCCATAATTCGCCAAAACGATTTTTGCTTTTCATTTTTACAGAAGTTGGATTACCGATTAAAAAATCTCTGTTTTCTTCCAGATTAAAAGTATAATTTTCATTTAAATTTAATGCTTTTCGCATCTGGTCAAAAGTAACTTTATCTTTTGTATTTAATAATTCATATAAAATTTTATCTTGTTCATCATTAATTTTTATTTTATTTTTTTTCGAGTCATAATAAGCGAGATTTCGTAAGTCTTGTAAAATTCTAAGTCTTTGTGAACATGGGAGTGCTTTATAAGTTCTTTCTTTATCTGTCATATAAAGACAGTATCCTTTTTGTTGTGGTTTTAATGGACGCTGATAAAAGATTGATTTATAAATACTATCCCAATCTACATTTGGATAAAATTTTTCTTGAACCTTTCTAATTGCATTAAATTCATCTTCATACATTTTGCGTGTAGGATAATATTTCATTCTTCCAGGAGCAAAACGTATACCTGCGTTTTCATCTTGGTTTTTATATAAGAATTCTGCTATTGTTCTGCAACCACTTTCTGAAATTTTTTGTTCCAGATAAGTTTGCATATCGCTTTGTGTTTTTATTTCTCCATTATCTTTTTTTACAGAAGTTTCTTCTCTAGTTCCATCTTTACGATTACTTTTAAAACCTCTTCTAATACCAACACTGTATAAGGCTCTTCCTAATTCGTAAGGTTCAAGTTTGTTATCTAAAGCTTTTACTCTTAATTCATATGGATTTAATTCTTTTAGTTTTTCACATTCTTCTTTTGTTTTAGGAAAAAGATTTTGTTCTTGAAGAATTCTAAAAGTCTGTCTATGGCGAAGTTTTCTTCTATATATTAATTTTCTTTGTCCGCGTGCAGTTCTTCTTGAAACTGCTAAAGGTTCTTTTGTTTTAGGATCTCTACCATCAGAAAAAATGCGTACACCTAAGTCTACTAATTCTACAGGTTCATTATCTTTATCTAAATTAAAAATACTCCAGCCAATTGAATTTGTACCTAAATCTAAACCAATACGATAATTATCTAACTTCATAATTTTTCTCCATAAAGAAACTTGTTTAAATTATAGCATTGATAAAAAATTCTGCAATTAAAATTGACTTTTAAAATTTTACATCATATAATTAAATTACTGATTAATTTTTGCGGTCAACCTGCTAACAAGAAGACTTATGTCTTCGCAAAATGCTTTTATATTCGTTGATTATTTTTGCGTGAATATAAATAGTAATTACTAAAATAAAAGGAGCTACGGCTCCTTTTGTTATTTTAAAATAAAAAAGAGGCAGCGTAGCTGACTCGAATCCGTGTGGCTGTCTTTTCTGTATCCTTTTAATCCTCTTTATCCCTGTCTCACATAAACTTACACAGTCCAGACATCTTTTGTTACTCTGGAAAAATCTGATTTGTAAGTTTTTCGTAAATTTTCTTCAGTAAGAACATCTTTTGGTGAACCGCAGATTGGTTTTTCTAAAAAAGGCAGCAGAATAATCTGGTCGGCTAAAACAGAAGCGGTATTTATATCGTGAATGGAAAGAATAATGCCGGTATTGTTCTGTTCAATTTCTTTTCTTAAGATTTCAAAAAGTTCTTTTTCAAAAACATAATCCAGACTGCTGTTAGGTTCGTCCAAAATTAAAAAATCCGGCTGTTGTGCAAGAGAACGTGCAATTCTTACTTTTTGATATTCGCCGCCAGAAAGCTGATGAACAAATCTTTCAGAAAAATCCGATAGACCTGTTTTTGCAAGAATGTTATTTACAATGTCATAATCCTCTTTTGAATAAAAACCATTATTTGTATAAGCAAAACGTCCGGAAAGTACAATGTCTTTTACTGTAAAATTCCACATAGAATATTCAGACTGTTGAAGATATGCAATTGTTCTGGCACATTCTTTTCTTTTAAGTGATGAAATTTCTGTGTATCTGTCTGAATCATTTTTAATAGAAGGTTTTATATCAGCATTCGTGATTTTAAGGTTATTTTCATATACGCCGGACATTAAACTTAAGAGAGTAGATTTTCCACATCCGTTTGGTCCGCAAAGGCATGTTATTTTTCCTTTAGGTATGATGATGGAAACGTCTTTTAAAATCTGATTAGTTCCATAAGCGGCAGATAAGTTTTTTGTTTCGATTGTTTCTATCATTTTAATCCCTGTTTGACTGAATGCAAATTGCAATAAAGAATGGAACGCCTAAAACAGATGTAATTACACCGGCCGGCAGTTCTGATGGAGCAATAGCAATTTTTGCAATTAAATCTGCAATTAAAAGAAGAATTGAACCAAAAATCATACTAAAAGGAACAAGAAGTTTTCCTTTAGGGCTGATTAGTTTTCTGACAATGTGCGGGGCAATTAATCCTACAAAACCAATTGTTCCTCCTGCACAGACACAGCATGAAATTGCAAGTGATCCGGAAATCAAGGTTAATATTCTTAACTGATTTACTTGAACTCCTAAAGATGAAGCGCTTTTTTCTCCGCAAGAAAGTAAATCTAAAGGATTTGCAATAAAAATCATTATGATTATAGAAATTATTGCAGGAATAAGGATGATATAAAATTCGTTCCAGCCTCGTCCGTTGAAACTTCCTAAAATCCATGAATAAATTGCGTGAAGTTCTTTATTACATGTAAGCAATAAAATAGAAGAAATTGCAGAAAAAAAGGTACCTAAAGCAGTTCCACAGAGTAAAATCATAACGGAAGATTTCTTAAATGATTTTGTAAATGCTAAAACTGTTACAAAAAGACCTGAAATAAGCGCAAAAATAAATGCAGAAATATTCACCGAGGAAATTAAACTTAAACTAAAAGAAAACGGAAGTAATGTTGCAATAACTGCTCCAAGAGTAGCTCCGGAAGAAATGCCGATTATTCCAGGTTCTGCAAGTGGATTTCTAAAAAATAATTGAAAAACAGCACCGCTTCCTCCGAGTAAAATGCCGGTTGTTAAAACTAAAAGTGAACGTGGTAAACGAAGATTTAATAAAATCGTTCTTTGCATTTTATCAGATGCAGAAGAAAAAACAGCCCAGCTTAAATTTGAAGGTCCAAGCAGTAGTTCTAAAAGAAAAGCAATAACTAAAAAAACTGCAGAAATTATAGCAAAATTAACGATTTTTCGGTTTTTCAATATCATTATATTTGTATTATACACAAAAGATTTTTTTAGACAAATGAAAATTACTGTCTTATAATATAGTAGATGGAATATATATATCAGTTTGATATCAGCGCTTTTGTAGTTGTATGTGTTATTCTTTTCTCTCTTTTGATTAGAAGGGTTGTAAATAATCTTTCGACAAAATTATTTGTAGGAATTTTATTTACAACATTGTTATCATCAGTTTCAAAATTCTTAAACGGTCATAAGGCAATTCCATCATACTGGCAGAATGTATTTGAAGTTTTTTATATTCTTGCATTATGTGTAATAGTGTCTGTTTATGTTCTTTATGTTTTTTCAATTCTTGGTGTGTTTTATAAAATCAGGCAGAATAAATTATACAGAATTGCAGTTATCTTTCCGTATATTGTAATTATTGTTGCATTTATATTAAATTGTTTTGTTTTCAACGATATTCTGGATTTTAAGAATGATCCTCTTAGATTTGCGTTGTATATTTTGCTATTCTCCGGGATTTATAATTATTCTTTTGTTGTCATTTCATTAATCGTCTATAGAAATCTTTTATCTTTTGATAAATTAATTGCTTTATTCCTTCCGATTCCAATTGGAATTTTTACAGTAATTTTTCAAATCATAAATCCACAGTATAACTTAATATCTTTTTCAGTTTCCATTCAGTTGATTTTTATCCAGCTTACAGTACAAAGAACCGGAGAAAATCAGGACGGCATTATAGGCGTACAAAATTATACGGCTGCAGTTCATAGACTGGAAGCAACGTTAAAACTTAAAAAACAGGAAAAGATGATTCTGTTTAGAATTAAAAATGATAAAGTATTACGTCATTATCTAGGAATTGATGAATATTATAATTTGTTAAAACAGTTTTCTGAAGATATTACAAAAATAATGAAAACTGAGCATATGCGTGGTGATTATTATTATTTACATACAAGTATATTCTGTATAATAGAAGAAAATATTGATACAGAAAGAATGCATTTGTTTGGAAATGAAATTGCAGCTGAATTAAGCCGTGAATTTACAGTCAATGATATGAATGTAAAAATTGAACCAGCAATTTGTCTTGTAAGTTTCCCTGAAGATTTTGAAGATATAATGTCTTTCTTGAATTTCTCGAATACGTTCCATAATAAAATCCCTGATGATGGTAATCAGATTGCAATCCTCTCGGATTTCGCATTGACTAAAGATTTTAAAATGAAAAATGAACTTGATGTAATTATTAATCGTGCATTAAGTGAGAAAAATTTCCAGTTATATTATCAGCCAATCTATTCAATTAAAGAAAAAAAATATGTTTCTGCAGAAGTTTTACTTCGTTTAATAGATGTAAAATATGGTTTTGTATCACCGGCATTGTTTATTCCGGCAGCAGAAAAGAGCGGTTTAATACATCAGATTGGAGATTTTGTTTTAGAAGAAACATGTCGTTTTTTCAATCTAAAAGAAATAGAAAAACTTGGAATAAAATATCTTGAAGTAAATCTTTCTACGGCACAATGTATTGAACCTGACCTGGTTGATAAAGTTAAGAATTGTCTTGAAAAATATAGTATAGATACTTCTCAGATTAATCTTGAAATTACAGAAACAGCTGCAGATTTTGATCCTACTATTGTAGATAAAAATGTTAATGAACTTGCAAAAATCGGTATAAAATTTTCTCTTGATGATTATGGAACTGGTTATTCTAATATTAAGCGTGTTACATCGTTACCATTATCTTTGGTAAAACTGGACAAGAGTTTTGTTGATGAAATTTCTGATCCTATGATGTGGACTGTAATTGAAAATACAGTAACAATGTTAAAACAGATGAATAAATTAATCCTTGTAGAAGGTGTAGAAGATGAAGAAACATTTAAAGCTTTTGAAAAACTTAACTGCGACTATATACAAGGATATTATTTTAGTAAACCGCTTCCAGAAAAAGACTTTATTGATTTTTTAGAAAAGAATAATAAATAATTTATTTGTCCAGTCTAGAAAGATTTTCTATTTCTTCAGTGATTCTTGGAATCGGGCGTGAAATAATCTGATCATTTATAATGTAAACTTTATTGTTTTTAACTGCAGAAATAGTATTCCAGCCTTTACGAGATTTAATATCATCACTGGAAAGATTAAGACTTTCTGGAATTAAAATAACTTCCGGATTTTTTGTGATTATTTCTTCTTCACTTATGATTGGATAATCTTGATTTACATCATTAAAGATATTTGTATAACCTGCATAAGAAAGAATGTCTGTTATAAATGAGTTTTTTCCAATAGACATAAATGGACTGTTCCAGACTTCGTAGTAAACAGTTTTGAAATCAGAAATATTTATATTAGAAACTGATTCCATCATATTTTTTGTTACAGTTTCTGCTTCTTTTTCGTGTCCTGTAATTTTACCGATAGTTTTTATTTCATCAATAAGGCTTTGTAAAGAATTTGCATCTGAAAGATAATATTGTATTCCAAAAGAATCAAATTGTGTTGTCATAAAATCGTGCATAGTTTTTGTAAGATACATAAAATCTGGTTCATAACTTAAAATAACTTCCAGATTGATTGTCTTTCCGTCAAAACCGCCGATTGTTGGTTTCTCTTTACATTCAGCAGGATAATCACTTAAATCGCTTACTGCAACTAATTGGTCTTGTGCATTTAAAGCATAGATGATTTCTGTTGCAGCAGGAGAAAGTGTAATTATTTTCTGTGGATATCCGTTTTTAGTCGGATTTTGCTTTTTTGAACATCCTAAGAAAGTTATAGATAAAATGAGACAGAAAAAGAAGAAAGATTTTTTCATGAATTATTTTGCACCCCATTGTTCATAGTATGCGTCTATATCTTTTTTAAGAGAATCAGTAATAATAGATTTATCACCTTTATCATAAAGAATCTGAATAACTTCGCTCATAGAAACAATTGCTTTTGCAGGAAAACCGTACTTTTCTGTTATTGTCTGTAAAGCAGATTTTTCTGTATCCAATGCTTTTTCCTGACGGTCTAAAGATACAATTTCACCGACGATTTTAATTGAACCTGGAGTTGATTCCATTGCCTTGATTTTTGGATAAACTTCTTCTATAGATTTACCTGATGTAGTTACATCTTCAATGATTACAACTTTATCACCGTCTTTAATGTTATAACCGAGGATTCCACCTTTATCTGCACCATGGTCTTTAGTTTCTTTTCTGTCACAACAATATTTTATTTCTTTACCATAAAGTTCTGAATATGCGATTGCTGTTGTAACTGCAAGAGGAATGCCTTTGTATGCTGGTCCAAAAAATGCATCTATATCATCACCAAAATTGTCATGAATTGCTTTAGCATAATATTCACCAAGTTTTTTAAGCTGACTTCCGCCAACATAAGCTCCTGCGTTCATAAAAAATGGTGACTGTCTTCCGCTTTTTAATGTGAATGAGCCAAATTTTAAAACCTGGCATTCTAACATAAAATTAATGAATTCTTTTTTGTAATCTTCCATGATTGACTCCACTGAATAAAAATCTATGACAGTTTAACGAAAATAAAAAAAAATTACCACAGATTTTAAAACAGTGATTATAGCTTTAAAATTTTTTTGAAACCTGTAAAACAAACATTCGATGTTTTACGAAGTAAAACTTGGTAAGCAAACGAAATATAAATATCACACGGATTGGAAAAATCTAATGATTTTTCTTTAAATTAAGCTATGTACTGTTCGCTATCCGCTATTTTTCCTCTAACACAATTTTCTTGATGTTTGAAATGTTAAAATCTTTTGCATTAGTTTGGATTCTTTTCCAGCAGATATCGGCAATTGTTTTATATGAACATTCTTTTTTTGGAATTTCAGGTTTTTGTATTAAGATGCATCTTCTGTTTCCGTTGTCTTTTTGATTTAAGGTAAGAACAGATTCAAAAGTTGTGCCGCTTCCTGCGAAAAAATCCAGAATGATTGAATCTTTTGGCAGCTGAGTAATTTCTATTAAATGTGTAATTAAATTTACAGGTTTTGGGTTATCAAAAATATTTTTTTCACCTAAAAGTTTGTCTAAGTGTTCCTGTGCATGTCTTGTGCTTTCTACACAGTCAATTATATTTTTTGGGATTATTTCCTGTGTGTGATTATTAAAAATTTTTAAACGTGGAACTTTGTTAAAATCTGGTGCTGTTCCAAAAAAGATTTTATCATCCTTTAAAAACTGATTCATTTCTTCTTTTGAATACATCCATTGTCTTGTCCATTTTACGCCGGAAGGTGATTCGATTGTAAAATAATTTTTGTGATTTGGATTGCTTCTTTTTTCTGTAAAAGAAATACTTCCGCTGAACCAGTTTCCTCTTGGATCATTATCTACATTTTTTGTTGCCCAGTTTGTCTGTTCTTTTTCGACAAAGGGTTTTAAAGATGATTTATTTTTTGCATAACATAAAGTGTGCTGTTGTAAAGTTCTGGACCATGTATCTTTTTTACCTTTCCCATGAAGCCACATAAAATCATTTACGAAATTTTCTTCACCAAAGATTTTATCACACAAAAGTTTTAAGACGTATAATTCACTTTGATCTATTGCTATAAAAATACATCCTGAATCAGAAAGCAGTTTTTTAGCTGATGATAATCTTCTACTCATAAAACTAAGCCATTGAGAATGTATGTCAGTTGATGAAGAGAATTTATCATCATAAGTGAATGTGTTACCTGTATTGTACGGTGGATCTATGTAAATTAAGTTGATTGATTCTGTATAAGATTCTTCCATTTTTTTTAAGGCAGGAAGATTGTCGCCTTCTATAAAAAGATGATGATTTAATGGTTTTTCCGGTAAAGAAAATTCTAGCGAGGAAAGAGCATTTGTGTCATCCCACTTTTCTGGGAAATCTTGCCAGATAATGTCCATTTTTTTATTTCCAGCCGATTGTCGGACTTGAACCAACCCCTACAGTCAGAAACGTCGTGATTCTTCCTTCCGGGCGCCTTCGTTCGCTTCCGTTTGCATCCATGCAAACTCTTCCTCCCTGTTCGGTCGGCGCTCACTTTGGAAGTTGTTTCAAGTCCATATGTATGTCCATTTCTTTATTTCCAGCCGATTGTCGGACTTGAACCAACCCCTACAGTCAGAAACGTCGT
>CALAUH010000042.1 GCA_937892225.1 uncultured Treponema sp. | reverse complement strand
CAAAATCAAAAAAAGTAATTGTTGCAGATCAGAACAATCCAGATATTTTTGAAAAAAATATAACAGGAAAAGCGCTTTGTTTACCACAGACAATTGGTTCTACAACAGGTGGAATGGTAATTCAGGTAATTTGTTCAATGGGAATAAATCCTGCATGTATGTTATTTTCTGAACATATAGATTCACTTGCAGGAGCCGGTGTAATTTTATCAGTTGTTTGGGAAAACAGTAATCTGATTGCAATTGATCAACTAGGTGATGAATTTTTGAATACGGTAAAAACTGGTGATATAATTGAAGTTAAACCTGATGGAACAGTAACTATCTGCTAAAAAAATAATTAAAAAAAGCTGTCGTTTTAAAACGACAGCTTTTTTATTTTATTTATCTTTCCAATTTTCTGCAAAATCTAAAACAGTCATGTAATCATATTCAATAACAGGTTCAGAATTTGAAATAGGATTTTTTACAATTATGTGTGGACTTGTTGCAACACCTATACAATCATATTTAGAACTTAAAATATTCTGCCGGTCATAAGGTGTAGAAGGACAATTAGTGTCTACTAATAATTCCATTACAATACGACGTGGAGTTGAATATGTATAAGTAAAACTTTCATTTACAGATTTAAAAGTACCATAATTTTTTATAATATTTTCAAAAGATGTTTTATTAATTCTATTAAAATTATATCCTTGTTTTGTTGTATAGATTTGTGTGTTTACCTGATCATTAGCAACTCTAAAAAGACCTTTTTTGTATTTTAATTCAGGTAAAGGATTTTGATTATATAATGCATTTTTACAGATATTAAATTTGTCTGGATTAAAAAATCTTGAATTTTCGGCCATATAGTTATCAAAATATGCCTTAGGATTTTTTCTTACAAGATTTATTTCATCTATAATTTCCATTTCTAATTCAGAAGGTTCATGGTCTATATAATTTGGATTGTTTTTTGTATAAAAAATATAGCCTTTAGAATCTTTAATTTCTTCAAAAGTGATAAAATCATAATTTAAATTAATATCTGGTCTTGCAAGAATGTCGTATTCTAATGGTGGAATATCTATTGTCCCAGTTTGTTCTGTGTTATTTGTTTCTCCAGATGTTCCAAAGAATAGATAATTCATAAAATTACAGCTTGTAAAAGCAAAAGTTGATAAAAAGCATAAAAATAATAGTGATTAAAAATTTTTTCATAAAAACTACCTTCCTAAAGGTTTAGTTTAACATGGAAAAATTTATTTTGGCAAATTTTCTGTCATTTTTTTAAGAGAGACGGCATTCAATGCTCCGCTGCCGTTTGGATGATTATTAAAAAAAACTAGAACTTTATGAAATCTTCTTTTAGCTGAATCAATTATAGGTGTAAATTGAGAGAGTTCTTCATCAGCATAAGAATAATTATAGCGTTCATTACAGGAAGAATACCAGGAAGTAGAATTACGACCGTGCATTCGTAAATAAAAAACTTGTTGAGATTCAGAAAAATCTGTTACGTTCATTGCATTATTTGGCAAGTCCTTTAGTTCAGGCATATCACAAAAAGAAAAACTTGCATTCAGTTTATTTAATCCTTCGAAGACAGAATCTTTTAACCATTCTTTATGTCTGAATTCAATAACAACAGGATATCCCTGGAAAGATTGAATCAATTTAGAAAGGTAAATTCTATTTTCCGGGATATAATGAAAACTCTGTGGAAATTGAAACAAAATTGAACTTAAAGAATTTTTTTCCTGTAAAATTTTAACTGCATTTTTAAAATCTGTAGAATTGTTTTCCCAAGATGATGATATTTCGTGTGTAAGTAACCGATTTGCTTTAATGCTGAATTGAAGTTTTCCTTCTGAACGTTCATAAAAATTTAATAAGCGATTTGAATCAGGCATATTATAAAAAGTATTATTTATTTCAAGAGCATTAAATTGAGTTGCATAATAAGAAAGAAAATCTTTTCGTTTTAAATCCGATGGATAGAAAATACCTTTCCATTCAGGATAATCATAACCGCTTGTTCCAATTAAAATTTCTGACATTTTAAACCTTTGTTTTTTCGCTTAAAATATTTTGATAATCATCATAATTTTTTTTGAGTAAAACTGGAATATCCAGACCGTAAGGACATTTTTTCTTACAAGCACCGCAACCAGTACAATTTGGAATCTTTTTAAATTCATTCTGCCAGTGTTCGCTAAGCCAACCGGCACTTGGGGCGCGGCGAATCATCTGGCTCATTCTTGCACACTGGTTGATTGTAATTCCCTGAGGGCAAGGCA
>CALAUH010000041.1 GCA_937892225.1 uncultured Treponema sp. | reverse complement strand
CTTTGTTTTAGAATCATCAGCGTGAATGTAAGTTTCTGCATTACCTGTGAAAGACCATTCGTTGCGCTGTTCATCAATCTTAATTCCGTAATTTTCAAGACCAGAACAAGCCTTCATACGAGTAATTGGACCTCTTTCTCCAACACCAGCTGTCCAAACGATTGCGTCAACAGATCCGAGTTCTGCCATGAATGCACCAATGTATTTTTTAATTCTCAAAGCTTCCATTTCAATTGAAAGCTGGCAGAGTTTATCACCTTTTGCAGCATCAATTTCGATATCGCGGCGGTCTGAATATTTACCTGTAATACCAAGACAACCACATTTTTTGTTCAATGCTTTATCCATTTCATCAGCGCTCATACCAGTTTTACGCATAATGTAGAATGGCAATGCTGGGTCCAAATCACCAGAACGAGTTCCCATTACAAGACCTTCGAGCGGTGTAATACCCATTGTTGTATCATAACAAACGCCATTTTTAACAGCACACATAGATGAACCGTTACCAATGTGACAGATGATTAAATTTACATCTTTTGGATCTTTTCCAAGTAAAACAGCAGCACGTTTAGCAGTATACAAGAAAGATGTACCATGGAAACCGTAGCGGCGTGCAGCATATTTTTCATACCATTCACGAGGAATAGCGTACTGGAAAGTTTCTTCTGGCATTGTCTGGTGCCAAGCTGTATCCATAATTGCTGAATGTGGAATATTTGGCATAACTTTCTGAGCAGCTTCAATACCCATAATATTTGCAGGCATGTGTAAAGGACCAAGATCGATTACTTCACGGAATCCGTCCAAAACTTCTGGAGTAATAAGAACAGATTTTGTGAATTTTTCACCACCATGGAGAACGCGGTGACCAACAGCTCCAATTTCGTCCATAGATTTAATAACACCAACTTCTGGATCAGTAATTTCTTTAATAATTAATTCAATTGCTTCTTTGTGTGTAGGACAAGGGCTTTCAATTTCAGTTTTCTTTCCCTTAGCTTTATGTGTAATACAAGAACCTTCAATTCCGATTCTTTCTACAACACCGTTAGCCATAACTTCTTTGTTATCCCAATCGTAAACCTGATACTTAGCAGATGATGAACCACAGTTCAAAGTTAAAATTACCATATATATTCCTCAATTTATTTTACACAGATATCTTGTACCTGCGTAAATTTAATATTAAAAAAAAGATTTTATAATTATATTCATATTTTGATAGAGTTTCAATAATGCAAATCAATTGTTTCTTATATTACTAAATGTCTTATTTATTCATTACAATATTCGGAACAGTACTTTTGCTTTCTTTTTTGAAAATATATTTAAGCGGATGAATATCAAAAGCATTAGCAGCCCACCCGCCTATTTCTTCAAGATTAATTACATTAAAAGTAATTGAATGCTGAATTGGAATTACAATACAATCATCAAGCAAGATTTCTTCTGCCGTAGCCAACAATACATTTCTTTCTTCAGAAGAAACTTCTGCAGCTTTTTGAATAAGTTCATCATATTTTTTATTATTCCAGCCCGAAGCGTTCAAGGAACTTTTACTTCTGAACAATTCTAAAAATGCAAGAGGATCTGCAAAATCACCAATCCATGAATAACAGAACAAATCTGAATCTGAAGAAGCGACTTTATCATAATATTCTAAATATGAAAATTCATTTATCTGTAAATCTACGCCGATTTCTTTTAAATTTTTCTTTATTGATTCTAAAGTCTGATCAGCAAAAAAATTCTGTGGAACATCAAAAACAAGCGGAATTAAAACATCTTCTTTTATATGATTTTTCTGTCTTGCTTCTTTCATCAATTGTTTTGCTTCTATCATATCTGTAAAAGAAAAACCTTCTACTTGAGGATAATCTGATAAAGGATATACAAAAGTTGGAGCCGGAACATAATAATTTGCCCTTAATTCATCCCATGGCATTGCTTCAAAAAGAGCTGCTCTAAATGCTTTTTTATCCCAGACAGATTTTTTCTTACTGGCTTTATTTTTTGAATTTTTAAAAAACATATATGATGTAGCAAACATTGCATTATAATTAAAATCATTCTTTTTAATTAAACTTGGTGAATCAACACTATCAGTTACCCAGTCAACTAAACCGACGTTATATAAATAACTGTTTTCTTTTGCATCATCATTTTGAACAATTTCGATAAATTCTGTAAGAACATTATTTTTATCCCAATAATAAGGATTCTTTTTTAGAACTATCTGATTTTCTTTAATTGAATCAAGACAATATGCACCACTAAAAACATTTTTATCATCATGAACTATAGAAAAAGCAGAATGACACAAAACTTTAGGCAGATAATTCGCAGGAGAAACTAAATGAATACTTAATTCCAAATCACCTAAAACATAAATACCCAAATCATCTTCTGTGCATTTTCCGTTTCTAAATTCATATGCATTTTTAATAACATCAAGTAAAGATGCATAAGGAGAATTTTTATTTCCAAGTAATTTTACAAAAGATTTTCGAACTGATTTTGCAGTAATTTTTTCACCGTTACTGAAACAGGCTTCCGGATTAATTTTTATTGACCATCTTTTTTTATCACGGGAAACACGATATTCACTTGCAATTGCATATTGTGGAGCAAGAGAAACCGGATTATAAGAAAACAAACCTTCGTATAATCCATAAAGAAGTGTAGAATCATTTGCTGAATCAGAAAGCTGTGGATTAAACTGATGATTACACTTGCTTTCAAGAATTACAAATCTATTTTTATCTGCAGTTAAATTGTTTGTAAAACAAAATAATAATAAACCTATGATTAGAAATTTATTTATTTTTAATTTTTTCATACATTACTCATTCCAATTCTTCGCATCTGTTCCTGTTCTTCTATAAAGGAAGCATATTCACCGCGTTTTTTATTAATATCAATAATAATATTGCGATATCCAGATAAATCAATTTTTAATCCTTTTAATTTAGGACGTAAAAGGATTTCTACAGTTGCCTTAAAATAATCATCAAGCGAGTTAATTGTTGTAAACAACTGCTGATTTTCTTTAATCTGATTATTAAGGAATGTTACAACATCACTTTCTTTAGCAGATAAAATCTTTGAATATTCAGGACCTTTTGCAACTATTCCAGAATAAATACGGTATTTTCTATTAATATCATCAAGAAATGTACTTACGTTAATTTTTGTAATAGTTTTAATACCTGTCTGCGAATTAACTATTGGCAGATTACAGATTCTTTCTTTTGCAGGAATACCGAACATTTTTCTTAAAGAATCTTTTAACTTTGTAAAGAAATTCTTTTTTTCATAAAACAACAAATCAAAATTGTCATTTAATTTTGATAAGAACTGCCCCATTACTGGTGCTAAAAATCCAATACTATTTACTGCTGCAATCAACAAATCTTTCGAATTAACCTGATTTTTCTTAGCAATCTCTTTTGCCGGAGTTTTTATTTCAAGTTTTTTAAGAATTATCTGCTGTAATTTTTCTGCATTGTCACTCTGATCTTCTTCAATAATTTCGTTGACCAAATCTACATAAAAGTTTTTCTTACCGATTACTTTTACATACATTCTTTTTATTTCAGTAAGTTCATTCTGTTTAGACTGTAATGCAAAATCAACATTAAATTCCGGATGTTCAAAAATATCTTTTCTTAAGCGGCCTTTATAAAATTCACGCTGAAATTCTACAAGTTCAGAAAGAGTCTTTATAATTTTATTTATTGCTTCTTCACTTTTTTCCATTGAATCATTAACATTGCTTATTAAAATTTGAGAAGCATTAAGTCTTGCCATAGAAACAACTTTTGCAAGAGCTCTTGTATTTGCAGAAGCACTGTTTGTAGAAATGTTTGCCCAGTCAAAAACCTTACATAATTCAAGTAATGTCTTAATTTTACCAACATCAAGATTTTCAGTAGAAAAACGTAAATAAGTACAGATATAATCAAGCATCATTTCATAATCAGATAAGCGGGATCCTAAAACTTTCGCAGTTTCAGTTTCAGGAAAAGATTCTGTTTCAGTTACGACAATATCAGAAATCCTTTTATCCAGTTTATACGGATCTTTTTCTATAAGCGATTTTTTTATAAGGATTTCATTCAAATTTTTTACACAAGTATAATGCATTCGATAAATTTGAAGAATTTCAGGAAGTTTTTCATTATTAAACCATTCCTGCTTCAAGGTAAGAGCTTGTTCCAATTCATTAATAAAATTTGTGATTTTTTCCTTATCCATTTTCATACTTATATTATCGACCAAAATTGTAAAATTTGATACTTTATTTTTATGAAAAATTTTATTAGCAGTGATAATAAAAATAAAGACAAATTATTACAAAGATTCATCAAATACACAAAAATTTGGTCAGAAAGCAACGAAGAAAATGCAAACCAGGGCATTTTTCCATCTACAGAACAGCAGTTTGGTTTTGCAGAAGAACTTAAAAATGAATTAATTTCTCTAAAACTCGAAAATGTTCAGGTTACAAAAGACTGTTACGTTTACGGTTATCTTCCTTCTTCAAAAGGATTAGAAAATATACCTTCAATTCTGCTTATGGCACATCTTGATACTGTTGATGAAGTTACAGGTAAAAATGTAAATCCTCTTATAAAAAATTCAGAAGGATTTAATGATGATAAAACTGATAAAATCATAACTTCTGACGGCACTACTCTCCTTGGAGCAGATGATAAAGCCGGTATTGCAGCAATTATGAGTGCAGTTGAATTCTTATCACAAAATACACAAATAAAACACAGTGCAATCGAAGTAATGTTTTCTCCAGATGAAGAAACAGGCCACGGTATGGATAAAGTACCTTTAAACTTAATAAAATCAAAATCTGCATATACAGTAGACGGCGGTTCTTTAGGAGAAATGGAAACTGAATGTTTTAATGCCTGGTCTTGTAAAATTACATTTATAGGAAAAGCTTGTCATACAGGTGATGCAAAAAAAGGCAGAATGATAAATTCAACTAAGATGGCAGCAGCGTTTATTTCTAAACTACCGCAAAAAAAATCTCCGGAAACAACAGAAAACTACCAGGGATTTATTGCACCAATGAAAATCAACGGAACAATTGAAGAATCATCTGTTGAACTTTTATTAAGAGCATTTACATCACAAGAAATAGAAAAAGAAAAATCTATTATAAATCAAACAGCTAAAAAAATTGAAAAGAAATATGGCGGAACTACAAAAATAATTTTTAAACAGCAATATTTGAATATGAAAGAAAAAATGGACCAGCATCCGTCAGTTGTAGAAAAATTAAAAAAAGCATACAATCAGGCAGGAGTAAAAATAGTACAAAAACCAATTCGGGGAGGTACAGACGGTTCAAGACTTACAGAACTGGGCATTCCTACTCCGAATATTTTTACAGGGGCACATTGTTTTCATTCCAGAAATGAATGGTGTTCTCTAAATGAGATGGCAAAAAGTGCCGATATTTTAATTAACCTAACATTGGAGTAATAATAATGTACGAATATATTATTGACGGTGGATATCCGATTAACGGAACAATAAAAGCAAGTGGAAATAAAAATGCAGCATTACCTTGCCTTGCAGCATGTCTTTTAACAAAAGAACCTGTAATTTTACATAACATTCCAGAAATACAAGATACAAATGTAATGATAGAAATATTAAAATCACTTGGAGCAAAAGTTGAACGTTTAAGCAAAAACAACTTAAAAATCCAGTGTGATAAAATTGAAAATAAAACATTACCTTCAGAACTTACAAAAAAAGTTCGTGGTTCAATTGTTTTTGCAGGACCATTAGTTGCAAGAACCGGCAAATGTGAAATGATGCCTCCTGGAGGAGACGTAATTGGTAGAAGAAGAGTTGATTCACATTTTCTTGCATTAAAACAATTAGGCGTAGATATAACTGCAGACAGACACTTTTCTTTTACAACAAATAAACTTGTAGGTGCAGATATTTTTATGGACGAAGCATCTGTAACTGCAACAGAAAATGCTGTAATGGCAGCATCTTTAGCAGAAGGAACAACAATAATTCAAAATTGTGCAAGTGAACCACACGTACAAGACATCTGTAAAATGTTAAATGCAATGGGTGCAAAGATTTCTGGCATTGGAAGTAATATTCTTACAATTCAGGGTGTAAAATCTTTAAAAGGATGCGAATATACAATTGGACCAGATTATATTGAAATTGGTTCATATATTGGAATGGCAGCTGCAACAAAAGGAAATTTAACAATACAAGGTATTGTACCTAACGAAATGCGTCCATTAAAAAATTCTTTCGCAAAATTAGGAATTACATGGACTATAGAAGGTGACAGTCTTACAATCACAAATACACAGGAATTAAAAGTTAATAATGACCTTGGTAATATGACACCAAAAATTGATGATATGCCATGGCCTGGATTCCCTGCAGATTTGACTTCGATAATGACAGTAGTTGCTACTCAAGTTGAAGGAACAGTATTAATTTTTGAAAAAATGTTCGAAAGCCGAATGTTCTTCGTAGATAAACTTATTTCAATGGGTGCAAAAATAACTTTATGTGATCCACATAGAGCTGTAGTTACAGGACCAAGTTTACTTCACGGAGAACAGCTTGTTTCTCCAGATATACGTGCCGGAATGGCTTTAGTAATTGCCGCTTTATGTGCACATGGTGAAAGTCATATTAGAAACGTTTACCAGATTGAACGAGGATACGAAGACTTAGTTGGAAGTTTACAAAGTCTTGGAGCTCATATCCGACAGGTTGAAATAAAAGAATAAAATCAGATTAGAACCAGACCTGTCCCCTGTAAAGTATTAAGCTGTTTTAATATTTCAGGGGATTTTTTTATATCCTGAATAGTTTTTAATCTTTCATCATTACTATTTTCAGGTCTCAGCGAATATAAAATCTTATTAAAATCACTAATTATATAATCACAAGACTGTTCTTCCTGCAGATAATTCCAGTACATTTTTTTATTAAGTACAAGAGGTTCTGTACCAAGCCAGAAAAGATTTTCTAATTCCTCAATAGATTTATTTTCAAGATTCAACGTTCTATTATTCTGCCGTTCATATTTTTCTATACTTTTTTCAACAAAATCTTTTGGAATAGATGGAAAAGGAACTTGGAAATCAAACCATTTTTGTATCTTCATATCCAACTTTTGACCATGCATCCAATAAGAAAGTGCCGTTTCCAGAGGATTACCGAATTTTTCAAATTTCTTTCCGCCATCCCAAGTATTAGATAAAGTATCATATAAAGCTGAATTTTTGGTAAGTTCAAATTTATGCCAGAATGCACTGTCTAAAAGTCCGCACTCAAAAAACTGTCTTAAAGTCTCCATAGAATCAATAATCGTTTGAGGAGTATCGTACCAGAAACCGTAAATCATATAAGCATGAACTAAAATACCGGCTTCTTTAAATGCAGCACAACTTGCCACAATAGAATCGAGGTCTGTCCCCTTATTAATATTTTTTAACCCCTGCCCTGTTGCAACTTCAATTCCAGCACTTACGGCAGTTAATCCCGAATAACTTAAAAAAGCAGCAAAATCTTTTGTAAATGTTTTTTCAAAGCGAACATTACCCCAGAAAGTCAGAGGGGTCTGTCCCCTTTGTTCACGACAATTCAAAAGTGCAAACTTTTTTAAAGAAGCAGGAGGCAACGCTTCGTCAACAAAATGAATTCCAAAAACTTTTTTTTCCTGAGCAGTTTTATTTAAACCATTAAAAAGTTTTTCTACCTGTACAGGATGATAAGCACAAACATAATCAAGTTTTGTATCACAGAAAGCACATTTATGCCAGTAACATCCATGAGCAAGATAAGCTTTTATCCATGTTCCATCCGTCCAGATTCTATGCATTGCGTTTTTATCATCACATAATCGTGGATAAATTGAAAAATCTATATCAGAATAATCTGGAACAATTTCTGCAGTAATCTTATTTTCAAAATCCTCATATTCTTTAGAATTCCAAAGCGGTAAACTGATTTTATTCTCACTATGATTAAAAACAAGCATTTTATAAAGAGGACTGTCCCCTTTGTTACAAGAAAAATCAAAAAAGTTTTTATAAGAACCATAACCACGGTCAAACGAAATTGCATCAACAAATTTTCCAAGAGAAATATCTTTTACATCCCGTAAATCTGTATTAATAAAACCACCGCCAATACAGACAAAAACTTTATTTCCAAAACTTTCTTTAAAAAATTTTGCAATTGATAACGAAGGAATAAACGTTCCTGCAAATGGTGAAGAAATACAAATCATTGTTTTTTCATCATTTTGATTAGAAATAATATTATTAAATTTATTCTGTAAAAGCGGTAAAAGAAATTCTTTAATAACAGGACTGTTTATCTGCTGAACAATTTTATTAATATCAAAGTTATAAGAACTAACAGATTCTGCATAACTGATTAAACAGAAATTATTATCAAAAACAGCATTAATATAATCACACAAATCTGCAATTGCAAAAGTACATAAAAAATGAACGTCATCTACAGAAAGTTCATGATCAAGATTTGAAAGAAAAACTTCCATTCTTTGTCCGCGTGGAACAAACGGAGAAAACAAAAATTCATGTTCTTTTTCTCTAGTAGATTTTTTAGAAGGCGAACATAAATTATCAGTTATAAATTCAATCCAGTTGATCCAGTAATTTTTAGTAGATAAATATCTTCGCAAATTAAAAGCTGTTTCTTTATCACCAGAAGATTCTGCTTTTTCTGCCATTTTAAGAGCATTTTTTTTTGACAGTAAAAACAATTTTTCAAGTCCGCTTCTACTAAAAATTGAATAAAACAAATCAATATTTAAATCATACCAAGAAGCCTGATGATTAAGAGATTTAAAAAATGCACTTAAATATGCACCGCTTGGATACGGAGTATTTGGTTGAACAACTGGAGAATTTATAATAATTACATTCATTTTTTTATTATATCAGAAAATTGTGATATAATACAAATATGATTAAAATTCAGACAAGAATAAAAATCCCGTTTTTATGGGGAAAAGCAGTTTTTAAAAAAGAAAATTGGTCTCATATAAACTTAATAGTTGGTCCCAACGGTTCAGGAAAAACTATTCTTGCAGATAAAATTGCAACTGAATTTTACAAAAAAGGATATAACATCACTTTTTTACGAAGCGACAGACAGAATCAGGAAAATCTTTATCAGGTCTTAAAAGATAACGAAAACATTAAAAACCGTGTAGAAAATGTACTTTCGAACATGTTTGGAAAAAGCATTCGATTTATAGAAGACATCGATGGAAAATTTATACCAATCGTTAAAAATAAATCCTTGAACTTAGAATATATGCTCGAAGAAGAAGAATGCCACGGATTAAAAGAAATCATTATTCTTTTAATTTGTCTTTATTCAGCAAGAACAAAAACAAAAAACTGCATTTTCTTCGATGAACCTGAACTTCATTTACATCCGCAGTTCCAGACCTTCTTTATGAACGAAATACGAAAAGAATCACAGTCGAGTCCAAAAAATGTTTTCTTTTTAATAACACACTCACCTTTTTTTATCGATTTAAAATACAGTGATGATTTAATCGGTGTTGTAGTATGCCACACAAACAGAGAGCCAACTTATATAGAATCCTTAAATCAGAATGATGATTATCTTTTCGTAAAGTTTTTACCTCGTTTTAATACATACCACAAACAGTTTTTCTTTTCCGACAATCAGATTTTCGTAGAAGGATATACCGACCAGCAGTTATTAACAAACCTCTTGAACTATGTAGATTCAAAATTACACACAGCAGGAACTGGAATTATAGATGTAGGCGGAAAAGACGAATTAGGCGTATTCTGTAAAGTTTTTTCTCTTTTAGGAACAAACGGCAGAATTATTACAGATTTAGACTCATTATTCAGCGGAAAACTTCGCGAAGTATTTAATAAAGATTCAAGAGTAAACAACTGGCTTTTAAAACAATACGAAAAACAGCTTGATTTTTACAAAACAATTTTTTCTAAAAATGAAATAAACCAGGACATTGATTTAATGAAACTAATCTATAAACTGGAAAAATACATTATTCAGATTGGTCAGGAACTTACAACAACAGATAAAATTATTCCAAAACCATTAATTAATTATGTAAACAAAGTTGATGCATTAAAAGAAAAACATATTAATGCAGATGCAGTAGACACTTATAAAACAGTAATTTTACAGGGAATTATAAATGAAGAAACTGAATTAAGGAAATTCTTAAGTACAGAAAACGTATTGCTAATACCTAAAATTAAAAACTTATTTTCATTTATACTTGCCGCTGCAGAAAATGCTAATGTTTACATCTTATCTAAAGGATGCATTGAACATTATTATAAACATACAACAATACAATACATGCCGATTTCTTCTAAAGATAAACTTTTTAGAAATGAAATTGAATACCTTCAAAATTCAACAAAAAAATCCATTTACAAAGACTACAAAGAATTATTACAGATTTTAACAAAAGCATGTGGAAAATAAAAAAGACGCTTTTTTACAAAAGCGTCTTTTTTATTTATTCAATGAATTATTATTTTGTTAATTCATCTACATTAATTGTAATTTCAGAAAGTGGCTTAAATTTCAAATCTTCTGGAATATCAAAATATTTAGTATCTGACCAAACTAATTTTGTATAAACTGAATTTTGATTAATACCTGTCTGAATTATAGAAGAAACAATTTTATTTGTATTTAAATCAATTTCTATAAGCTGATATACATCAACATCACCAAAAAGACCGATTGTAAAGTATTTACCTACTTTGCAATTTTCAAAAGAATAAGTAATTGTTGTACTGAATGATTTTGTAATACTTTCTGCTACAGTAGATTCTTTAGTTAAACTTTTAACATATTCTTCAGTAATTTCTTCTACTGTTTTAGATTTGTCAACTTTTCCTGAAAAACTTGTTAATGCATCACTAAATAAATCATGGAATTGCTTATTTAAAGGTTCCATGGTAAGTGAGAGTAAATTGATTGATACAGTTGATGGAATTCTCAAATATTACATGAATATTGATAATGATTACAGGAAGAAAGACAAAAATGATTCTATAACAAACCATGTTGATGAGGCATTTCAAAAATGGTGTGATGACCATAAACAAAAGGAATTCCATTTTGATGGAAGAATATAGATGACAATATATACCGCCAGGACCTTTCGGATGGCGGTGTGACCATGAATGACAGATTGGTCACAGAAAGGAGAGAGTATGGGAATAGCAGGATTAGGTACTTATAGTAGTACCAGCTTCTATTATGCGATGACTAATAGAAGTAAAAACAGTAATGTAGGGAATGATTCCACTTTTGGATTTCTTCCTGAAACTGAGGGTGAACAGACTAATGTGGCTACAACATCAAATAAGACTGGTGTAGCTACAGCAGGTGCTGCATATTCAAGATGTATTACAGCAAGCATCAGGTCTGAGGAACTTTTAGCGTCACAGTCAGCTGATGGAGAAATGATTTATTCTTATAAAGCTAGTGAACAGAGCTTTAAGATTTGGATTAATTCTGATGGTGAGAATAAGACATATTCGATTGAAGGAATCGATAAGGATGGACAGCCATTTACAAAGGAATTTGATCCTTATGATGTAGATCCGGAGTATGCAGATTTCCCTGAGTTTGCAGCATTATGTATGTATATTCAAAATACAGATGAAACAGCAGACATGCTTGCAAATGAATATTTTGCTACAGATGATATTCTTGAAAAATGTGACTACTTGGATAAAATGCAGGGATTCTCTATGGAGGGTATCTTCGAGAAAACTCAGTCCATGATGGATAACATTGATAAACTAATGGCCACTCTTCATCAGATTACTGGTATGAG
>CALAUH010000040.1 GCA_937892225.1 uncultured Treponema sp. | reverse complement strand
CAAAACCGACAGCATAAACATCACCTGACTGATCTCGACCAAGCAGATTTCCAGCTCCTCGAATTTCCATATCTTTCATGGCAATTTTAAAACCACTTCCTAATTCTGTAAAATCACTGATTACCTGAAGACGTTTCATCGCAACTTCACTTAAAGCTTTATTTTCAGGATAAAGTAAATATGCATAAGCTTTTCTATCACTTCTACCTACTCTTCCTCTAAGCTGATACAATTGCGAAACACCATACATATCTGCTCTATCTATAATGATTGTATTAACATTAGGAATATCAATACCATTTTCAATAATTGTTGTCGCTATTAATACATTAAATCCACCCATCTTAAAACGATGGAAAATATCATCCAGCTGATCACTTGTCATCTGACCGTGAGCTACATCAACTAAACATTCCGGTACAATTCGTTCAATTCTTGTTCGTATCTCCTGTAATGATTCAACTCTATTATGAAGATAGAAAACCTGTCCGTTTCGTTCAAGTTCTTTTCTAATTGCCTGAGCTATTCTGTTATCTGAATATTCATCTATTGTTGTTTCTATAGGCTGTCTGTTTTGCGGTGGAGTTGTTAAAAGACTCATATCACGAATTTTTAACAGACTCATGTGTAAAGTTCTAGGAATTGGTGTTGCAGACATTGTTAAACAATCAATGTTATTTTTCATTTCTTTTAATTTTTCTTTATCTTTTACACCAAAACGCTGTTCTTCATCAATTATCATTAAGCCTAAATTTTTAAAAATTACGTCTTTTTGAATAATTCTATGTGTACCTATTAATAAATCAACATCACCATTTTTTAATCTTTCAAGAATTTTCTTTTGTTCTGCAGGAAGAACAAATCTAGACAATCGTTCAATTTTTACTGGAAAATTCTTAAATCTTTCTATACAAGTTTCATAATGTTGTTCAGCAAGAATAGTCGTTGGTGCTAAAAAAGCTACCTGTTTACCACCCATTACAGCTTTAAACGCAGCTCTCATAGCAATTTCAGTTTTTCCATAACCTACATCACCACAGACAAGTCTGTCCATTGGTACAGGTTTTTCCATATCATTTTTGACTTCTTCTGTAACTGTTATCTGATCCTGTGTATCCTCATATGGGAATGCTGCTTCAAAAGCTGCCTGCCATTCTTTTTCTTTAGGAAATGCATATCCAACAGAAGCTTTTCTTCTTGAGTATAAATCAATTAATTTTTGAGCAATATCTTCTACAGTTTTTTGAACTTTACTCTTTCTGTTTTCCCAGGATTTACTTCCAATCTTATCAAGTTTTGGTTTATCACCAGAATTACCAATATAACGCTGTACAAGATTAACCTGTTCGATTGGTACAAAAGCAAATTCTTCATCAGCATATTCAAGTTTGATATAATCTCGTTCATTACCTAAAGATTTAACTCTTTCAATTCCGTGAAATAAACCAATCCCCCAGTTTACATGAACTACATAATCACCTGGATTTAATTCAACGAAAGTATCAATTACCTGACTTTTTGCCTTATTTACAGATTTTGCGACGTATTTTCTTCTTCCAAAAATCTCATTTTCCTGAATAACAAGAAGTTTTAAACTCGGGATATCAAATCCTTGAGAAATCGGTAACGGTATTAAAACAACAGGATTCTTTTTATCATCCTGAACTTCCGTAAAATCTTTGAATATTTCATTTATTCTTAATTTTTGATTATCATTATCTGTATAAATAAAAACATTCCAATCATCCTGCTGTAATTTAGCAAGTTCTTCTTTCATATAATTTATATTGCCAAAAAAACTTCTGGAAGGTTTTATATTTAAATTTAATAAATCTTTTTCCTGCAATTCATCAGAAAGTGTCCTGAAAAGTATACACTTTGACAACTTTTCTAAATTTTCCTTGAAATTAAATATACATAAATCTGGTGGAAGAACCGGAAATTCTTCTCTTGTCTTTCTATACATACCATTATATTCACGGTCTATAGAAATCTGTGCATTTTCCTGTCTGTCATAATCATAAAAAAGAACAAAGGAATTTTTATTTATATAATCATTGATTGTATATTGTTTATCCCATAAAAGCTGATAAAAAAGTTCTTCACCTTCACTTTCACGTTTTACAGAAAGTTCTTCTATCATTAAATCTTTATTAAACAATGCTTTTTCTGTAAACGGCAGATATTTTGATTCTTTTAATGCCTTATTCTGATAATCATCAAGTTTATTTTTTAATGTTTCAACAAGTTCATCTGTCCAGATAACTTCCTTCATTGGATAAATTAAAACCTGCTCAATTGAACCGACAGTTGTCTGTGAGTCAGTTTCAAATAATTTAAATGATTGAATTTCATCAAAATCAAAAATAATTCTTACTGGATATTCATCTAACGGTAAAAAAATATCTAAAACTTCTCCGCGTAAACTGAATTCTCCTTTTACACTTACACGGGAAACTTTTGTATATCCCATTGCAGTAAGTTTGCTTGCAATATTGATTGTATCAATTGAATCTTTGATTTTTAATTTTATAGAATAATTCTTTAAATAATCTGGTGGCGGTAATGGTGATAAAAATGCTCTTTGAGTAAAAATAAAAATTCTGAATTTCTTTTTTAATGTAGAAACCTGATCGTTTTCAGAAAGTTTGGTTAAACATCCGGTTCTTTTTCCAAAAACTACACTTCCTTTAGCAACACTTCTATATGGAATTGTACCCCATGAAGGAAAAGAATAAATTTCTATTTCTGGAAAAAGTGATTTAAAATCAACCAATAAATTATTTGCTTCATATTCAGTTGGTACAACGATAACTAAATCTGAAGAAAACTGTGGAAGTTCACCAATTTTTTTATTTAAATTTGTATACTCTATAGATTGAATTGTTTTAAAATTAGAAAGCTGTAATAATTCAGAAACAAAAAAACTGAAAAAAGAGCCCTGTATACCTGTAACATTAACCGGAAAAGAAGTATTATAATTAGTAATTGTTTCTAGATTTTCTTTTAAGGGAAGATATCTATGTATTAAATTATTAATAGAAGTATATAATGATTTCATGAAATAATACCGATTATATAGTAAGAATATTTTTTTAAGGAGATTACGTTGAAATTCCGTAAACCATTATTAATTATATCAATTTTTTGTATTTTTGGACAGATGCTTTTAACAGCAGAAAATAATGAATATAAAAATGCTTCGGTATCAATTAAATTTTACAACAGAACAATTTATTATCCTGGAGAAAGCGAAAATAATCCTATAAATATTCATATTACAATTAAAAATACAGGCTCAGATACTTTAAGATTTAAACTTGCTGATGATAGAAAATTCAGTCTTGATTTTCATGCTTATACTGTAAAAAACAAACAGTTAAAACAGACAGATAATCTTGTTGAAAAACGAACAACAAATCAGACAGTTTATTTTAGAGAAGTAGCTCTTGAACCTGGAGAAGAATATTCTTTTATAGAAAACCTTAAAGATTACTTAAACATTGATGAACCGGCTATCTATTATGTTGATGTAAGTTTCTATCCGGAATTATACAGAGCAAAATACATCAGTATTAATACAAACAGATTGACTTTAGAAGTTAAACCTACTCCTTCTGCAGCATCTTCAAATTATTTACCTGTTAAAGAAAATACAGCAGAAATTTTAAGACAGGAAGAACTCGCTCCAGATAAGGTTGTTGAACAGACAATTATTGCAAGACAAAAATCTTTATGGGATCAATTCTTCTTATATCTTGATGTTGAAACTTTATTAAAACGTTCACCTAACTTAAAAAACAAATATATTACAGTTTCAGAAGATGAAAGATTAAGAATGATTGAATCATTCAAAAAAGATTTAATGCAGTCTAGAATTGAAAATGATATTATTGCAATTCCAGAAAAATTTGTAATTGAAAAAACAACTTATACTCCTACAGAAGGTGTTGTTGTAGTAACTGAATGGTTCAAATATCCAAACTACAAAGAAAAGAAAAGCTATACTTACAAATTAAGACAGCGTGAAGGAATCTGGACTATTTATGATTATACTGTAGTCAATTTAGGAACTGAATAATGAAAGCACTTATTATTTCTGATGATTCTAATATTATTAATAAATTTGACTCCTTCTTTAATTCAAACGGCTTTGATGTAATTGTTTATAAATGGTTAATCAAAGCTTTAGATAATATTGAAGAAATTCAACCTGACTGTATTATAATCAGTTCAACAGAATATCCACGTCACTGGAAGACACTTTTTCAATTTTTACAAAGTGGACTTGGCGGTGAAAATATTACAAAGATTTTATTTACTAATAATAATTTAGATGAAGAAGAAAAAAAGAAAGCTGATTATCTAAAAACTGATTTTTTCATTGAAGATTTTTCTACTGTTGCTTTTAATGATTTTGAAAAAGAATTTCAATTAAAATATAATCTTAATAAAAAACAACAGAATGATTTAATCGTTCAAAAAGAATCAATAGATATTCCAGAGCCTTCAACAATCGGTGGTACAGGATTATTTACCTTCTCTCATCCAGAAACTAATCGATTTGTAACAGGAAAATTCTTCGACAATAACGGTAAGACTTTAACCTGCAGATTTGACTATGAAAATGATTTTAATAATATAACAATTGGAACAAAAATAGAAAATTATAATTATTATGATAACAACAATAAACTTAACAATAAAAACGTTGTTGTTTCAAATATTCTTGAATTTAATCAGGATAAATTATTTATAATGGAATTAATTTAAAAATGAAAATTACAAAAATTAAAAATAAGAATAAAAATGCAAAATTTTTCTGTGAAAGCTGTGGTGCTGAAGTAAACAAAAATGCACGTTTCTGCACAAATTGTGGAAAATTCTTTTCTTCAGTCAGATGTCCAAATTGTGGTGTAACAGGTTCTTCAGAAGAATTTAAAAACGGCTGCCCTTCCTGTGGATACGCTGTATATAAAAAATCAGGTGCTTTATTTCAAACAAATAACATTAAATATAATAATAAATCTAATAAATCAGATAAAGGTCTTTTTAACAAAAGAAATATTTCTATCGGTGTAAAATCTTATCAAACATATTCAGAAAGTTTACCATGGTGGATTTATGCTTCAGTATTAACTGTATTGGGTATTATATTAATCTGTTTATATAGTTGCTTAAAATAGTATTTTTTTGTAAAATTGCTTAATTAATTTATTTAGCCCGGATGGCGGAATTGGTAGACGCGCTTGGTTCAGGTCCAAGTGTCCTTACGGTCATAAGAGTTCAAGTCTCTTTCCGGGTATTCAAATTCAATTTTGGTTGCAGAAAACATTATTTGTTCTTCTGCATTTTTTTTGTCTTGTTTATAAATTTGATTATAAAGACTGTCATTTTTTATTGGTAAACCATACCATGCAAGATGTGCTCTAACTTGATGACGATAACCGTTTGTAATTTTACATTCAACATATATTTGATTTTTATTAAGATCGACATGTTTTATAAAAACCTGTGTATTATAGAGTACAGGTTTATCAACTTTTTTAATTATATTTGGTGATGAATAAATATTTACAGGTCTTACCTCTTTTCGTCCAGGTCCAAAACTTCTAAAATATGAAGAAATTGTAAAAGAAAAATTATTTTCGTATTTAAGGGAATATATTATATTTTCTCAAATAGAAAATATTTCTAAAATTAGCAAAATTTTCATCACTTAAATAATATTCTAAATCATCAATTAATTTATAATAATATTTAATATTATCATATTTATATAATAAATCATTAAGTGAATCTTGATTACGTTTATTCTT
>CALAUH010000039.1 GCA_937892225.1 uncultured Treponema sp. | reverse complement strand
TGGAGTCACTAATAAGACTTATTATTGCTATAAGAAGCAGCTGAGGGAGAGGTTTGAAAAGTGAGCTATACTGTAAAAGAGGCTGCTGACAAATTGAATGTCAGCAAGCCGACAATAAGAAAATATTTGAATAAGCTTTCTGCTGATGATGTCGTAGATAATCATATTGATGATGAAAAAGGAACACTTATAATTTCACAAAGATGTTTTGAAGCTTTGCAAATGAAAATTGAAAAAAAATTAGAAAATGAATCGGAAACAATTGAAAATAATCGGAAAGAATCGGAAACATTAATTGAAAATGATTGGAAAACATCGGAAACAATTGAAAATAATCGAAAATATTTAGAAACTATCGAAAAACAATCGGAAATGTTTCAGAAACAATTAGAAATTATGGAAAATCAGCTCATTGAAAAGGATAAGCAGATAGCAGCATTAACGAATACAATACAAACTCTTACTGATACATTAAGTGTTACCCAACAAAGCTTGCAGACAGAACAGGCTCTGCATGCTGGAACGATAAAAAAGCAACTGACTGATACTTCAGGATCAGAAAATGAACCTGAAAAGAAACAGAGCATCTTCAAAAAAATATTCGGAAAAAAGAAATATAAATAGAGCTGTTTTTTTATATTTAATTTTATAAAAAAGTCTTACAAAAAATTTTCAATTTTTGTAAGACTTTTTTTGAAATATTAAGACTAAATATATATATAAGTAGAATATATTTATGGATATTCAATACGAATAATGGTTTTAAATTTTTTTACAGTTTAATTAAGACTTTTTTTCGTTTTTTGATACTAAATTATAGGAGGATATGATAATGGAAGATATATATGCTGAATTATATTTCCAATATCTTAATGGAGAAGAAAAGAAATTACAAATCCTCATTGAAAAGTTAGGTCCAAATCTTATTTTTTTTATAAATAGTTATGTACACAATATAACTATTGCAGAAGATCTTATGGAAGAAACGTTTACTGACTTGATATATTATAAAAATAGATTTAAGGGAAAATCATTATTTAAAACATATTTATTTTCAATAGCACGGAACAAGACATTTGATTTTCTGAAAAAAGAATCTAAATTAAAATTAATTTCATTCCATGAACTGGATGAAATGAGTTATGATTTTTTTGATCTTGAAAAAATGATTATCCAAAATGAGCAACAACAACTTTATAAAGCTTTAAATCAAATAAGTGATGAGTGTAGAGGTGCATTATATCTTTTTTATTATGAAAAAATGTCTTATGAAGAAATAGCTATAGTTATGAAAAAAAATAATAAGCAAATAAAAAATATTATGTACAGATCAAAAAAAAGGCTTAAAGATATTATGGAAAAAGAAGGTTTTGAATATGAAAAATAGTGAAGAAGTAGTTTCTGATATAAAAAACAAATTGAGTGAAAGATATATTAAGCGCTATAAAAAATATAAAAGAATTGCTTATGTAAGTACTGGCTCAATGATTATTTTTGCATGTTTGACATTATTGCAAATAAATCAGCCAGATGAATTTCAAAAGAAAGCGGCATTGATTGAAAATAATAACGAACAAATAACGACAACTTCTGTAAGTTGTTCCGATACAACTGTTTTTAATAAAACAGTTCAGACACAGATTAACACTAATAGTAAAAATAATTATATTGATGATGTAAACAACTGTTTGAAAACAGAAAGTGTAATTACAGATGTTGCAGAAAAAGAAATTTCCAGTAATAGTGTTATATCTATTATGGAAAGTCCAGAACCTGTTTATAATGAACCGATAACAAGTGAGATATTATGTCATAAAAAAGAAAGTATTTCAGAAAAAAATGTAAATGAGTGTTCAGAAGATGTGGAATCTTTAATAACAGATAAGCTTGAAAATGCAATAGAAATAGTTAGTGAAACCGGATCAAATCATATTACAATGTATATTTGGGCTAATTTAGAAGATTCGCTTATATATTGCAATCAATTATCTCAGGAAGCTGATCCTGAACTGATAGATGAATATATATCAGAAGTAAGTGTAAAAGTTGTTGATGACAGTAACCCTTTTAAAGCTGGCTATTGTATTTGTAAAGCATATAAACTGAAAGGATGTGATGATGAATCAAATATTGCAATAAAAAGTCCTGAAAATGACAAGTACTATTTATTTACATTTGTCGATTATGTTAATAATTTGAGTTGACTTAAAGTTTATATTGTTGGGGGGATTTGTATATGAAAAAGTTTTTATGTATATTAATTGCAATGTTATTATGTATAGGGAATATTGCATCGATAAAAGCAATATCATACCTTAAAGGTGATGTTAACTATGATGGAAATGTGGATATTAGTGACCTGGTATATCTACAGCAATTTTTAAATGGAAATATATATGCTGATGGTGCAACAGCGGAAAGACTGGATGTTAATTGTGACTATGTAATAAACGAATATGATAAATCATTGCTATCATCTATTATTATGGGAAGTATTTCGACATATACTATAGAGTCAAGTAATATAGATTCATTACCTGCTCAAGAGAGCAGAACGTATAAAAAATATAGTATAATTACGGGACAAACGACAGAATATACATTAGATCCTTTAGGAAATATTCCGATTAGAACTATTATTGGAAATAATGATAGAACTTTAGAAAATGGATTAGCTGGAGTAGTAAAGATAAATGGGGGAACAGGATTTTTAGTTGATAATCATACAATATTGACTGCCGCACATGTTATTTATAATGCTAATTCAGGATATATTAATAATATAAATATTACATTTTATGATAATGCTAATACACCTGCAAATCCACCAAGCAGAAATGTTATACCCATAGCATTTCATATTCCGAAACAATATGTTTTAAATCCGGCAAGTAGTGCATCGATTGACTATGATTATGCAATAATAACCATTCAACCGTTTTTTAATGATCAGTTAAATGATTGTATTAATTTTAATATTGGTGTTATGAGAAACGGAATGTCTACAAATAAAGATATTTATGTTACTGGATTCGGAAATTTTGGTTCTAATTATGGAAATATAAAAACAACGGGAACAGGACATCTTATTAGTGGTATTAATTTTGATACGGAAATAATGTATGATACAGATACAATAAGCGGTGATAGTGGAGCTCCTGTATATGTTGTTAATCCAGATGGAAGTAAAACTGTAATAGCTATTAATGCTTTTGAATCAGGAACATATAACGAGGGTGTTAGAATAACCAATAATATTATGCAGTTTATTTTTTTTAATGATTATTTAAGGAACAATTAAAAAAATTAGAATAAAAGGTAGGTGTTTCCAATGTGTTATAAGAAAATTGATTAATAGTGTATGCTGAAGATGGAAATATGATGGATAATTATTATGAAAACACATAAGAAATAAAGGAGGAAATTTTATGTATCTGAAAAAAGTTTTTATATTTACAATAATTTTTACATTGCTTTTTAGTTCTACAATTTCAGTTACCACACTTAATGCCGTTCCTGATAAATATTCACTTATTATGAAAAAACAAGAACAATGTTTAAAGTCTTATTCTGAATTACTTCAATTTTTTAAAGAAAATAGTAATCCAAATGTTAAATATGATAATGATTATAATGTTGATTTTCCAGATGATTATGGTGGAATATATTTTGACAATCAATGTGGAGAAGTAACGTTATGTTTAACAAATTTAGAAAATCAAGATATTTATGTAAAATATTTTGATAAAGCATTACTAAATATCAAAGAAGTAAAATATAGTTTTGATGAGTTAAAAGAAGCATATAATTATTTAGTAAAAAGTTGTTATGATATCTGTATATCAAGTATTAGTCTTTCTGAAACATTTAATCAAGTTAATGTTTCAGTACAAAATGATAATGAAAAAAATGAATTATTAGATTTATTAGATTCACATAATATAGATAGCAACATCGTTTATTTTGAAGAAAATTCTATGCCGATAGAACGTGAACAATTAGAACTTAACAATACTGAATTGAATTTATTGGATAATGATTTGTTATATGCAAGAGCTGGTGAAAAAATATCGCTCACAACAACTGGTTCTACTTATTTTGCAACAATAAGTGCGAATGCATACGATCCCATTACTCATAAATATGGCATTATCACAGCTGGACATTTATGTAGTAAACCCAATGCTCTTGTTTACAGTAATGTTGATAATCAACCAATTAATTTAGCAAGTTCTGCCTATTATGAAGAATCTGGTACATGTGACGCTGGATTCATTCCTTTTTATCCTGGCTATGATTATGTAAGTAGTACAGCAATAAGAAATGGAAATAATACATCTCAAATTGTAGATAAAATTTCTATAGTATCTCCAGCAATGTGTGGAATTGATATTGTTAAGTATGGGACTACAACCAATAAAACATACGGTACTATAGTTAGCTTATTTTCAGAAGTAACATATGCAGATGACACACACTTAGATGACGTTATAGAATGTAATATCAATTCATCAGCTGGCGATAGTGGTGGACCAATGGGAATAGATACTGTTAATGGATTGTGCTTATTAGGAATTTTGAGTGGTGGAAATGGATCTACAACATATTTTATAAAAAACAGTAACATAGAACAGAACTTAGAGGTTGTTATACTATCTGTACAAATGAGTTAGCATTAAATTTATAATAACATTGAATCAATAAAAAAATGGCGATTGATATTTATATATTTATTATTGATCGCCATTTTTTATTTAGGGTTTTTTATAAAAAAAAGCGACTAATAAGTAGAGAAGAAAAAATGATTATTTCGAAAGGGGTTATTAATGGATAACGGTGCAAGTAGCTACCGCCGTTTTCTTGATGGTGATGATTTTGGTAT
>CALAUH010000038.1 GCA_937892225.1 uncultured Treponema sp. | reverse complement strand
TGGAGTGGTACCCAAGCGGTAAGGGACTGGTCTGCAAAACCATCATTGGTAGGTTCGACTCCTATCCACTCCTAATTAAAAGCGTTCTTCCTTATAAAGAACGCTTTTTTTATGTCCTAAAGTTGAACATCAACATTTTTTAATTTCCAGATATCTCTTACATAATCTTCTATTGTTCTATCAGAAGAGAACTTACCTGAATTTGCAATATTCTTTAATGTCATTCTTGCCCAATTCTTTTTATCTGCATACGCTGCTGCTATTCTTTCCTGAGCTTTACAGTAAGAATCAAAATCAGCAAGAACATAATAAACATCTGGACGCTGACCTTCTACACCATAAACCAAAGAGTCATGAAGTTCTTTAAACAACTGTCTAGAAGGATCATATGTTCCATCAACAAGCTGTTCTATAACTTTTGCAAGAGCAGGATTTCTGCTTAAATATTCCTGAGGATTATAAGAATGTTCTGCTTCCATCTTTTTAATTTCTTCTGTAAGCATACCAAAAACAAATCCGTTTTCTTTACCTGCTTCTTCAAAAATTTCGATATTAGCTCCATCCATAGTTCCAAGAGTTAAAGCACCATTTAACATAAATTTCATATTTGAAGTACCAGATGCTTCAAGTCCGGCAGTAGAAATCTGTTCAGAAACATCTGCAGCAGGGAAGATTTTTTCTGCAACAGAAACTCTATAGTTTTCTACAAAGACAACTCTAATTTTTCCACGAACTCTTCTATCATTATTAATTCTTTCTGCAACAGTATTTATTAATTTAATAATTGATTTTGCCCTTCTATAACCGCTTGCTGCTTTTGCACCAAAAATAAATGTTCTTGCAGGAGGATCAAAAGTTGGATCATCAACAAGTCGATTGTATAAATACATTACGTGAAGAATATTCAAAAGCTGACGTTTATATTCATGAAGACGTTTTACCTGAACATCAAAAATACTTTCAGGATCAAGGAATTCATTCTGTGCATGTTTTAAATAATCTGCAAGATTCTGTTTATTTGCTTCTTTTATCTTGATAATTTCATTTAAACTCTTTTCATCATCAAGATATTTTTCAAGACCTTTTAATTTAGTTAAATCTTTTTCCCAGCCATGACCAATTCGTTTTGTAATAAAATCAGCAAGTAAAGGATTTGCATTTAAAAGCCATCTTCTCTGAGTAATACCATTTGTTTTATTGTTAAATTTTTCAGGATAAATAGCATACCAGTCTTTTAATTCAGATGTTTTTAATAATTCAGTATGAAGTTCAGCAACACCGTTTACACTGAAACAAGAATGAATTGCAAGCCATGCCATATAAACCATATTATTATGAATAATAGCCATATGTTCATGCTTATAATAATCATTAGGGAATTTTTCTCTAAGTTCAATTACTAAGCGTCTGTTAATTTCTTCTACAATCTGATAAACACGAGGCAATAATCCCTGGAAAATTGAAATAGGCCATTTTTCCAAAGCTTCTGCAAGAATTGTATGATTTGTATAAGCAAAAGTATGAGTTACAACATCCCATGCTTCATCCCAGCCAAGATTATAATCATCTATTAAAATACGCATAAGTTCAGGGATTGCAACAACAGGATGAGTATCATTCAACTGGATAACATGAAGTTCAGCAAATTTACTAAAATCAGTTCCATAATCAGCTACATAATGACGTACTAAATCCTGTAAAGATGCAGAACTAAAGAAATACTGCTGTTTTAATCTGAGTGCTTTTCCGCTTGGACCGTTATCATTTGGATACAAAACGCGGCTGATATTTTCTGCACTATTCTGTCTTTCTACAGCACGATTATATTCCATATTATTAAAAAGCTGTAAATCAAAACCGTTAGGACTTGAAGCTGACCAAAGTCTTAAAGTATTTACGTTATTTGTATCGTATCCAATAATCGGCATATCATAAGGAGTTGCAGTTACTTCTTCTGCATTTTCAAGATAGAAACGTGGCTGACCATCCGGAGTTCTTCCATAAGCAATATTTCCTCCGAATTTTACAGTAACAGCTAAATCTGAACGTTTAATTTCCCAAGGATCACGATGACTAAGCCAGTTGTCAGGATATTCTACCTGATATCCGTCTTCAATTTTCTGTTCAAACATACCATATTCATAACGAATACCATATCCATGTCCAGGATAATCAAGAGTTGCAAGAGAATCCAGAAAACAAGCGGCAAGACGACCTAAACCACCGTTACCTAATGCTGCATCTGGTTCTTCATCCTCTATCATATCAAAATCTATGTTCATTTCTTTTAAAACTTCTTTAACAGAATCTTTAATTCCTGCATTAATAAGATTATTACTCAATGCACGTCCCATTAAAAATTCAGCAGACAAATAATACAACTGTTTTACAGGTTTTTTATCATATTCTGCTCTTGTAGCCATCCAGCTTGGCATTATTAATTCAAAAGCAGAAGCAGAAACAGCATCAAAAAGATCATGCTTATTTGCCTGAGATATATCTTTACCATATTGACGACGTAAACGTGCAGATAAATTTGCTTTAAATTCTTCTTTGTTGAATTGCATAAAAATACTCCTATCAAATATTACATCAATTATAACTCATTTTTTAATTATTTGCTTATAAGAATTACTGTAGAACCTGAAATTAAAACATATCTTTTTTGTTCCATAAGCAGTTCTTCTTTTCCACTTTCATAAATATCATCTTGATTATCAAAAGCCGTATCTGTGATTAAATACCATTTTTTACCGTCAGACAAAGAAGGTAAAGTTATAGTCAAATCATAAATATCAGTATTTGTTGCTATATAAAAATCATTCTGGTAAATATTATTTTCAGATGAATCTCCGTTCAGCTTAAATGCCAGAAATCTTTTCTGTGTAGACCAGTCTGGATTTTTACCATTAATATCATACCATGAAATTCCAGAAATTAAATTTGCATCATTTGAAGAAAAAAAGTTTGTTCTTGAAAAAACAGGATATTTTTTTCTTAATGCAATCAATATAGAAGTAAAACGTACAAGACGCTCGTTAGTTTTTACAAGATTCCAGTCAAACCAGCTTATTTCATTATCCTGACAATATGCATTATTATTTCCATTTTGAGTTCTTCTTGCTTCATCACCAGAGAGCAACATAGGAACCCCCTGAGATACAAAAAGATAAATCAAAAAATTTTTAATCTTTCGTAAACGAATTGCCTGTATTTTAGGATTAGAACATTCACCTTCATAACCGTGATTATAACTTAAATTATCATCAGAACCGTCTCTGTTATCTTCACCGTTTTCTTCATTATGTTTATTATTATAAGTTACCAAATCGTTTAAAGTAAAACCGTCGTGTGCAGTAATAAAATTGATTGATGCAGAAGGTTTTCTTCCATCGTGATTATAACAATCTGAACTTCCGGCAATTCTTGTAGCAGCATTCGTAGCAGTATTTTCATCACCACGAATAAAACGACGGATATCATCTCTAAAACGACCGTTCCATTCAGACCATCGGTTATTATCACCGGCAGGAAAATTTCCAAGCTGATACAAACCACCACAATCCCATGGTTCAGCAATAATCTTTGTATTGGCAAGAATCGGATCCTGACTGATTGTCTGAGTCAAAGAAGGAAAATCTGTAATTGGAGTTCCATTTGGTGAACGAGTCAAAATTGATGCAAGATCAAATCTAAATCCGTCTACATGCATTTCTAAAACCCAGTAACGTAAGCTGTCTAAAATAAATTCCTGAACTACCGGATTATTACAATTCACAGTATTACCGCAACCGCTAAAATTCATATAATACTGTTTTTCATTTTGTGGAAGCTGATAATAAACATCATTCTGTAAACCGCGCCATTCAAAAGTATAACCGTGTTCATTTCCTTCTGCAGTATGATTATAAACAACGTCTAAAATTACTTCGATTCCTTCTTTATGAAGCAGTTTTATCATCTGTTTAAATTCTTTTACAGCACCACCAGGTGTTTTATCTGATGAATAAGAAGTTTTTGGAGCAAAATAACCGATTGTTGAATAACCCCAGTAATTTACCAGCATTTTTCCAGTTTTAGGATTTATATTTGCTGTTTCATTTTCATCAAATTCAAAAACAGGAAGTAATTCTACACAATTAATTCCAAGCTGTTTCAAATAATCAATTTTTTTAGTAAATCCCAGATAAGTACCGGCAATTTTTCTATCAATTTCAGAAGATAAAGAAGCCGTAAAACCTTTTAAGTGAGTTTCGTAAATAACTGTTTTTTCTAAAGGATAATTAAGGGGTCTGTCCCCTTCCCAGTCAAAATCATCGTTAATTACAACACATTTTGGAAAACCAGATAAATCCATCAGTTCTCCGTTTTGTTCACCGGCAAGACCAGATTTCATCTGATTATTATAAGATAAAAAAACAGAACCTTTTGTAAAAGCTTTAGCATATGGATCAAACAGATATTTATGATAATTATATCTAAACCCTTTCGGAGGATTGTATTCACCATCTACCTTATATAAATACAACGCACCCTCTTTCAGATTTTTAACAAAAACATGCCATATATCACCAGTTTTATTTTCTTTTTTATCAAGATCAATTGTTACATATGGAAGTTTTGCATCCTCATTTTCAAAAAGACAGAGAGTCACTTTAGAAGCATTTTTACTATAAAGCGAAAAATTTACACCATCCTGTGTAATTGTTGAACCAAAAGCTAAAGGTTTTCCACACCCGATTGTAATACCTGACATAACAAAATCGATTTTATCACAAAGAAATTCAAAAATCTACTTATCATTTATTAAACGGTCAAGAACATTATCTTTTTGACGCCAGTTTTTATTTACTTTTACCTGTAAATCCAAGTCTATTTTTTGAATATAAATCTCACTTAATTTTTTTAATGCAGCAAGACGAATTTCTTTGATTTTTGCAGCCCCTTTACCAATTACAATGCCTTTCTGACTTTCTCGTTCAACACACAAAAAAGCACGAATCCATAATTTTTTACCGTCATTTCTGTGTTCAACATCTGCAACTTCAACATATACAGCATGAGGAATTTCATCACTTAAACGATTAATGGCTTCCCCTCTTATAACTTCACAAACCCTAAACTGTAAATCCTGATCAGTAGCAAGTTCTTCACTGTACATAGGTTCACCGACAGGAGAAATATCATAAAGTGATTTTAATACCTCGTTAATTCCAGTATCTTTTTGAGCTGAAATTTCAAAAATTCTTTCTGATGGAATCGACGGTAAATTTTCCTGAATAAATTTTCTGACTGGTAAAACCTTACTCTGCGGAGCATCAATTTTGTTTATTGCGACAACTGTTTTATCTTCCAGACCTTTTAATAAAGCTGCAGTATGCATTTCTTCTTCAGCAGGAATTCTCGTAGAATCTATAACGTACAATACACAATCAATTCCATCTAATTGTGTTTCTGTAACATTTCTTAATCGCAAATTTAATTTTTTTTCTGAATCATGATATCCGGGAGTATCTATAAAAATTAACTGACCATAAGAAGTATTAACAATACCTTTAATTGCATTTCTAGTAGTCTGAGGAATTGGTGAAACAATACTTACATCTTCCTGACACGCTGTATTTAAAAAAGTTGATTTTCCTGCAGATGGGCGTCCAATAATTGCAACAACTGCAGTTTTTAATTCATTATCCATAAGTTCAGTATAACATATTTACTTACTTCTGCAAAAGTGTAAATACACCATTTTCCGGATTATAAACGATGCCTTCTTTACTTGATTCTACAGGATATTTACCTTTAATAAAATAATTATTAATCAAATTAATGTAATATAAAGCCACTTTATCTTCTTTATCCATATTACTTACTTTTGTAAATAATTCTAAGGCACCTTTAAAATTTTTCTCTTCAAATAATTTTATTGCATCCTGCCACAAAGAAACTTTTGTAAGTAATTCTTCAGTTGCATTTTTTCTTTCTTCAATAAGTTCATAAATTCTTACAGGCTTATCTATATTTACAACGCGTATTCTGTCTAAACTTCTTACAATAAATTCATCTCCAATTAATTTTCTGGTAAACTCACTTATAATAATTCCGCCAGTTGAATACTGCTTGTTTACACCTTCCAATCGGGAAGCAAGATTAACATTATTTCCCATCATAGTGTAATTCTTTTTTCGTTCAGAACCAAAAAGCCCCGCAATCATTTCACCACTATTAATACCAATTCTTGTAAACAAAGTCTTTTCATTTTTTACAAGAATATTAAATGCAACATATAAAACAGGATTTACCTGAGATTTATTCTTCTCTGCAACAATATTATAAATATCTTTATTCATCTGAAGTTCTGCTTTCTTCATTTTGATTGCAGCACGACAGGTTCTAGAAGCATGGTCTTCTAATTCAATAGGTGCTCCCATTAATGCAACAATTGAATCACCTTCATATTTATCTATAGTTCCGCCTTCTGCCATAAAAACATCAGACATTTTAGTTAAATAATAATTTAATAATTCTCCAAGTTGATTTGCAGTCAAAATCTCACTTAAAGATGAAAATTTTTGAATGTCAGAGAAAAACGCTGTCATATTATATTTTTCTCCGCCTAAAACAAATTTAGAAGGATTATTAACTATGATATTTACAAATTCTTTAGACTGACACTGACTGAATGCATTTTTAATAAATCTTTTCTGCTTACCTTCAACCGAATAACTAAAACCAAGGGCAACCAGGAAAGAAAGTACAAATGTTAATAACGGTCCTGCCATTTGCAGCCAGATTCCACCAATAAACAAACCAAATGACAAGAAAAATATTATTAAAACTGAGAAAATAAATCCACCTACAATAAGTGATACTATTTTTCTCTGTGAATTAAAATTCTCTGCAAAAGTAATTATAAATGAACCAAAAAAAGCTACAATCAAATAAAACAGAATTAAAAATATTTCTGGAGTTTTTCGAATAAAACTGTTACTTAAATAATTATCCAGAGTAGTTATATGTACACCACAACCCGGATACACTTGAGAAACAGGAGTTGAACAGATATCAAAAAGTCCTGGTGCATACAAAGCACAGAAAACATATTTTTCAGAAAAATCTTCCGGTACAAAAAGGTCATCCCTGTCTTCCGGAATATCCAAACCTTTTGACCAGTAATCATAACTTTCTAAAATTTTTCCTGCACTATAAGGATAATAAGCTTCATTAAAATCCGGATGGAAACGAAGATATACAGAACCATCTTTTAATGTAGGTATATCTTCAATCTCTTCTCCAGTTAATGACAAAGCGGCAAGTCCCAGCATAGGATATCTGTTTGATTCATAATCATAAAAGGTACGTCCCCTTCTTATAATATCATCAACTTCATCATCCTTTTTGCTGTTTACATTTGCAATGATTGCTGAACCATTTTTAATCGATTCTATCGGAAACATGACAGTTTGATCATCATCTTCAGAAACAAACATTGCATTTATTACTTTTCCACTGTTTTTACATGCTAAAGCAAAACGTTCATCGTCCTCTTTACCATAAACAGAATTATCTGCGTAAAAAATATCAAAGGCTATTGAATTAACATCCGTTGCACTAATAAAATCGACCAGTTCTGCATAAGCTTCTCTAGGCCACGGCCATGTCCATCCTTTGTTTTCTTCTGCCCATATGATACTTTGCTGATCTACCTCTATAAAAACAATATCATCATTATAGGGAACAGTATCTGGTCCTTTCTGCATGTAAATATCATATATTTTATTTTCGATTATTCGAAAACCACCGGCAAAATAAATTCCAATCATTACTGCAAAACTAGCTGCAGCAATGATTAAGGATCTAATCATAAGTTTCTTTGATATTTTTATACTCATAATTAAAAGTTTACGTATTTCATTACGTTATTGAATCTTGGAATTCTAGCTTCTTTAGAAGTTCCAGTAAAATTAATTTTATTAACCTGTTTTTCTACTTTCTTGATTCTGTCTTTAATCTTTGGATGTGTACTGAATAATCCGCCAGAAGTATTAATAGTTTTCATATTATAAAGTGCATCTAACATTCCAGTTGGATCATAACCACAGTTTAACATCAATTCAACAGCATATTCATCTGCTTCATATTCTTTATCTCTAGAATATCCAGTTACTAATACAACTTCACTAATAGCAGCAGACATTACAACTACAGCAGAACCGATTTCTGTAAGATTTGTAATATTTTCTACAACAGGATTATCTGTTACAGCATCTACTATAGTCGCAGCAGAAAAAACTAAAGCAGCATTTGCAGCGGCAGCTTTATTTTTTCTATCTTTTTCAATAGTTTTCTTACCATGCTGTAACTGAATATGTGCCATTTCATGAGCAATTACTGCAGCAACTTCATCTTCACTATTCAAGATTTTTAATAAACCGGCAGTAATAAAAATATGACCGCCCATTGTTGCAAAAGCATTTACTTCATCTGTATCTAAAACAGCAACATGATAACCATTATATGCATAAGGTTTATCTGAACAGAATGCTATAGTACAGCAGATTTTATTCAAATATTCATCTAACTGTTTATTATTGATGATTCTATACTGATTTAAGATTTCTGCAGCTACATCACGACCAATATAATATTCTTTTTCTGGTGAAATATCTTCTTTTGCATTTTTATTTGCTTCTGCAGCATATCCTACGGCTACAGCAGTATTAAAAATTCCACCGCAAAGTCCACAAGGATCTACACCTGCTGGAATAGCAACACTTACACCTGCAAAAACAGATGATGAAGATAAAGCAAGTATCAATGCACCTGCTATTAAAGCTTTAATCTTTTTCATTCTTCTTCACCTCCAACATTAAGCTGTCCTTCCTGCATAAAGACATAAATTTCTGCTTCAGTAAAACTTCTAGCTTCAATGTCATCTACAGATGCCCAGACTGTAGCAGGGATTTTAGTGTTAGATTCCTTTAATGCTTCTGACCATCCTCTACCAGCCAGAGCTATTTCTTTTGCGTTTGCAGTTACAGTACCATCCATTGCAGTAATCTTCTTTTTTCTGAATGAAGCTGCTGGAGCCCAACCTTTTACGCTTTCGTCATCTGAACTCTTAACATAAACCCATTTTTCATTATCCTGTACAACGATTACTTCTGAACCATACAAGACAGTGCCGATTTTTTTGCCACGTACACTTGCTTTTTCTTTAAGTGCAACTTCTTTATCAACAGCATAAACTTTCTTACCTTCAAGTTTATCTTTTGCAAATAAAGAGAAAGCTGTACAAAGCATGACCAAAATTAAAACTGATTTCTTTGCTTTCATATTTGAAAGTATAGCACAAGAAATGAAACTATGCATAATAATTTTTTAAATAAACGATAAGTATTTTCTTAATTAAGCAGATTTTTAAGTGGAAGTGAAAAAATATTAAAATCAAAAAGAAATTTACCAATTACATAACTGTTACATGCACTTTCGTTTAAACTAAGCAATTTACCATCATAAATATCTAAATCTTCTGAAAAGAAAGGCCCCTGAAGAATTTTATCTGGTTTATCGAGAAAATACAGTTCTTTACCAATATATTTAAATTCCAAAGGTGATACAGAATCAGCTTTATATACATAATATTTTGAGTGACTCAGTGCCCACGAAATAGAAAGATAATAATTTCCATCATCATCAACTGCAAATCCCTGAACATTATCTGGAATTGAAAAAATTGCAGCAGGAGAAGACAAATCATTTAAATCATATTTACAGACAATTCCATTATGATGATTTTCGTTATAGCTTATAGGATGATTGCAAACATAAAATGGAGTTCGAGAAAATTCACCAGCATAAAGATAATTTTTATCTGCAAAACAAAACGAACATTTACAGAAAAGTTTTACAGGCTTATCTAAATCAATATATTTATTATCTTTTAATATAGAAGAATCTATAATAAAAACACCGTCATTACCAGCGGCAAGATAAAATTTTCCGTTTGCATATTGTAAACCGCCGACATGACCAGTATATTTTTTACCTTCATAACGGAGCTTATATTTTTTTGTTACATTTGTTTCTTTATTAATCGTATAAATTCGTGATTCTGTTCTATCTGACATATAACATGAAGTTGCAAAATAATTTTCATCATCATTATAAGTTAAACCTTGAGGAATTGCATTTTGCCATAACCCCGGATTTTTACAGACATTTTGTTTCAAAGAATAAAATTCTTTACAGGAAGTTCGTTCTAAAATGTTCAAAACAATTGAAAAAAGAATCGGAATTAAAAGTATGCCTAAAACTATTTGTATTGTTATTTTATAATTTTTTTTCATATGCAAGCCTGATATTATATAATCTAAAAAAACAAAAAAAAATACAATAGAAAGATTCTGATTTCTATAAAAAAATTTGCTTTAAAAAAAATCAGAGTTATAATAAATCTAGATTTAAAACCTGTTAAGATTAAATAAGTTTATATTTAATTTTGACAGGTTTTTTTGTCTAAATTTTCGTATGTGAGGTATTTATATGAAAAAATTTATTAAATTTTCCTTAATGACTTTATTAACAGTCAGCATTTTTTGTATTTCTTGTAAATCAAATACAGAACCAGAACCATCGAAAGAGCCAGAGACAACAGCAAAGGAAGTAGATTATTCTATTTTTATCGACCATCTATTATCTGAAGATGGTTTTTCATTCTCTAAAGATAACATCATTGTTACTGCTTATTATGACGACAACTCTTCTAAACAAGTTTATGATTTTACTGTAGAACCAGCAACAATGACAGTTACAGAAGGTGCCAACCAAGTTACTTTTAAACGTGGAAGCGATACTAAAATCTTACATGTTTACAAAGCAACACAAGCTTTAAGTTCTGATTTTACAAAAGTAGATGACACTACTTATAAATTCGGATACTTTGCACAATCAAAACTCGAAGATAAAAATGGATTATCATTCTCTGACAATACTGGTCGTAACGGCTGGTATATAGGTAGTGATGGTTACTATTATGGAAAAGCTGGTGATGATTATTTCAAAGTAGAACCAATTGTTTGGAAAGTTTTCACAACAACTTTTAATCATACTGATAATAGTATTACTGGAACAGATGTTATTTTAATACCACAAAATGTTTTAATTTCAGGAATTCCTTATAGTGAATCTACAAAAGAAAGAACTATAAACGAAAAAACTGTTTATTCAAATAACTATGAATACAGTAACTTAAGAGCATTCTTGAATGGTTATGACCTTATTTGTGATGATGGTAGTTCTTCAGACAAATACAAAGTTGAAAATTTCTTAAACATGGCATTTACTAGTGACGCACAAAAGAAAATATTAACAACTGTTGTAAAAAATGACGGTTTATCTTCTACGGATCCAAATAATACAGGTTTTGCAAGAATAGATGGTGCAAGAAATAACGGAGAACCAACAAATAATCCTACTTTTTCATCTTCTGATACTAATGATAAAATATTTGCTTTATCTATTTATGATTATTCAAATTCTGATTATGGAATATCATATTATGTATCTGAATATGGTAGAAACCAGAGTATTAAGAGAACTGCTACAGAATTTTCTAAAGCTTTAGGTATTGAAGAAGATTCTGGATATAGCCCATATTTTGGAAGAACACCATATTATAGTAGTGAAACAAAAACAAGAATTGTTGATGCTACAGGATTATTTTATGACAACGATTTAATTAGTAATGTACAGGTTGGTATTGTACCTGCAATCACACTTGCAGCAGAGAGCTTACAATAATTAGAACTTAAATTATTGTTAGAAACAATTAGGGGACAGGGTCTGTCCCCTTTTTAATGCCAGTTTATTTTTTCAAAGGGGTCTGTCCCCTTTTTTTTGTTTATTTGAAAATTATTTTAATAAAATGTTCAAAACCTTTAAGCCAGACATCATAATCATGATTGCCGCCTTCTATAGTTTCCTGTTCGAATTTCTCTATCCTTTTCCAGCCAGGCATTTTTGCAATGTAAGTTTTAAATCCCGGATAAAATTGTCCATCATTTGTTCCGCAAATCATATAAAGGACTTTTATTGACTGTTTTTCATCTGGGAATTTTTTTTCAACTTGTTTTATATAAGTAGAAGGACTTTTTACAGCACTACTAGGATTTGATGGAATTGAAAAAGGTATTGAAGAAAATGCACCAAAATAACTGATTAAATCAAGGCATTCTCCAATTCCAATATTCATAGTCTGTTCTGCTCCCATAGAAAAACCTGCCATTGCAACATTTTCGCGTCCATCTAAAATATTAAAATGTTCTCTTAAATATGGAAGAAGATCGTTTCTAAGTTCTTTACCAAACTGATTTACACCAGGAAGACTGGAAGCTTGCCCTTCACGAGCCCATGTTTTATCTGAAATTCCGTTTGCAGCAACGACAATGAATTTTTCTACTTCACCACTTGCCATTCCTTTATCTAAAAATTCTTTGACTTTTCCATATTCATCTTGTAATCCCCATGTATTTTCATTGCAGGAATTACCATGCATTAATAAAAATACCGGATATTTTGTATTTTTATCTTTTTCATTGTAACCTGCCGGAAGATAAACCCATGCATGTTTTTCGTATTTATCTGAATCCTTAAGTTTTTTTTCAGAAACAGTGTAATCTTTTGTCGGATAATTAATTGAAACAACAGTTCCTTTCTTAATATCTTTAGCATAAATTACAGAACTTAATGAAATACTAAATATCATTAATGCTATTTTTTTGAAGTTTTTTCTCATTATTTTTATCTCCTTTATATAGCTTTGAATCGTTATTTTTTACTGCTTTATCTACAAGCTTTTTAAATTCACTAAGATGCTTTGAATTAATATCTTCTTCAACTTTATAATCAGAAAAATGCTGTATTTTAAAAGATGCATAATCACCATTTAAAGTTGCATCAGTTACATAATCCCATTCCTTTGTTTTTTTATTATAACAATATACTGATAAAGAATTTGTAACCGGTTTTTTATCCAATTTAATTGTAACTTCAGATTCTTTATTAAAAACAGTACCAGATGGGCCAAACTGAACAGAAGCCAGTGCATTGTTTGTTTCATTTTTTTCATCACTCTTAAAAGGTAAATAATTAATTGATATTTCTTCATTATTTTTTAATGCACTAGGAGGTACTGTTAATTTTACATTATCCGAATCACTAATTACTCCGCCATTTTTACCGATTACTTTTTTTGCAAGCTGATAACTATCTTTTTTTTGAACAGATATTTTTTTACTACTTACACAACCTGAAAATCCTGCAATTAATACTACACAAACAAAAATTTTAAATAATTTACTTCTTATTTTCATACTAATCTCCATATTTATTATGACTTATAATCATAGTAATATACAGAAGATTAAAAAAATACAGAGTTAAACTCACTTTTTCGAGGGGTCTGTCCCCTTTTTACTTGTTAATGTTCGGAATTCCTGCGTTTGCCTCTTGGTCTTGTATAAATTACAAATCAAATATAGCATCTAAGATTTTTTGAGTCTATAAAAAAAACGCCCGCTCTCAAACGAGAACGAGCATTCACTATGGTTTAACCCGCGCGTAGCGTCGGTGTTGAAACTGATTTATCTTGCAGCGCAAGCTGTCCAGATATGATAATGCTAACCTGCAAAGTTTACTTTGTCAGGTTGAGCATTGATTTATCATAATCACTAGGTGGAACAAATCCCATAAGCTGCATAAGTGTTGAAGGCCAAGAAGAGATTCCCAAACCTGAGTTCAATTCAAGTTC